>JAYVRD010000067.1:0-9951 GCA_043776595.1 Chitinophagaceae bacterium
GAAAATAATATAAAACTGGGAGTTTTATAGTGCCTGTTCTTGAAAAGAATACAATGAATTATTGGGTTGTATACTTTTTGAGGGGAGACTATTTAGGCTCTAAAATATTTCAATCAAAAAAAATCTCGTTACATTTTAGTAACGAGATTTTTTATTTTCACTTGCAGCATTTTTTATCTAGCCACTTGTTTTCTTATAATATTTAAAGCAGCACCTGCTTTAAACCACTCTATTTGTTGTTGGTTGTATGTATGGTTGGCTACTACATTGTCTTTTGTACCATCGGCATGGTTAAACACAAGTGTTAGTGGCGTTCCTGGTGCAAAGGTTATTAAGCCCACTACATCAATATTATCATCTTCTTGTATTTTTTCATAATCTTCTTTGGTAGCAAAAGTTAATGCTAGCATCCCTTGCTTTTTAAGATTGGTTTCGTGTATACGTGCAAACGATTTTGTAAGCACCACACGTACACCTAAAAAGCGTGGCTCCATTGCTGCATGTTCTCTTGATGAACCTTCGCCATAGTTTTCATCCCCCACAACAATGCTACCAATGCCAACAGCTTTGTAGGCACGTTGGGTAGCTGGCACTGGTTCATATTCTCCAGTTAATTGGTTTTTAATATTGTCTGTTTTTTCATTATAAAAATTTACAGCACCAATCAACATATTGTTAGATATATTATCCAAATGTCCTCTAAACTTTAACCAAGGGCCAGCCATACTAATATGGTCGGTAGTACATTTTCCTTTTGCTTTAATTAATAGTTTCAAGCCTTTTAAATCCGTTCCTTCCCATGGTGCAAATGGTGCAAGTAGTTGTAAGCGTTTACTATCTATAGCCACAGCTACGGTAACACCACTACCATCTGCAGCAGGTGCTTGGTAGCCAGCATCTTCTACGGCAAAACCAAGAGGCGGTAATTCCATACCAGTTGGTTCATCAAGTTTTACTTGTTCTCCTTTATCGTTGGTTAAAGTGTCTGTTAGTGGATTAAAATTTAAATCTCCAGCAATGGCCAATGCTGTTACTAGCTCTGGGCTACCTACAAATGCAAAAGTGTTGGGGTTGCCATCGGCACGTTTAGCAAAGTTTCTATTAAAGCTATGAACAATGGTATTTTTTTCTTTTTTCTCAGCACCCACTCTATCCCACATACCTATACATGGGCCACAAGCATTGGCAAAAACAGTAGCACCAATTTTATGAAACACTTCTAAAAAGCCATCACGTTCTATAGTGTATCTTACTTGTTCGCTACCTGGGGTAATGGTATATTCTGCCTTAGTAGTTAAGCCTTTTGCGGTTACTTGTTTAGCCAAACTTACAGCCCTACTTATATCTTCATAAGAACTATTGGTACAACTACCAATCAATCCTACTTCAATTTTTGTAGGCCATCCATTCGCAGCAGCTACTTCTTTCATTTTAGAAATTGGTGTAGCTAAATCTGGTGTAAATGGTCCGTTTAAGTGAGGTTCTAATTCACTTAAATTAATTTCAATAACCTCATCAAAGTATTTTGATGGATTGGCATACACATCTGCATCGGCAGTTAAATGTTCTTTTACAGTATCAGCAGCAGCAGCAATATCTGCACGTCCTGTAGCTTTTAGATATCTGCTCATGCTATCATCATACCCAAAGGTTGATGTGGTAGCACCAATTTCAGCACCCATATTGCATATAGTACCTTTACCTGTGCAGCTCATGGCTGTAGCACCTTCGCCAAAATATTCTACTATAGCACCAGTACCACCTTTTACAGTAAGTATACCTGCTACTTTTAAAATTACATCTTTAGGGGCCGTCCAGCCACTTAGTTTACCAGTTAATTTTATACCAATAAGTTTAGGCCATTTTAGCTCCCACGCCAAGCCTGCCATTACATCACAAGCATCTGCACCACCAACGCCTATAGCTACCATACCTAAGCCACCAGCATTTACAGTATGGCTATCTGTACCAATCATCATCCCACCAGGGAAGGCATAGTTTTCTAAAACCACTTGGTGTATAATACCTGCACCAGGCTTCCAAAAACCAATACCATATTTATTAGAAACAGAAGCTAGGAAGTCATACACTTCTTTACTTTCGGCGTTAGCTACTTGTAAGTCTTGTGTTGCTTCTACTTTTGCTGTAATTAAGTGGTCACAATGCACCGTACTAGGTACAGCCACTTTGGGTCTTCCAGCTTGCATAAATTGAAGCAGAGCCATTTGAGCAGTTGCATCTTGCATAGCCACACGATCTGGGGCAAAATCTACATAGCTTTTACCTCTACCAAAGTTTTCTAACTTTTGATCGGCATGTAGGTGACTAAACAATATTTTTTCACTTAAAGTCAATGGTCTACCCAAGGCTGCACGTGCAGCTTCCACCTTAGCAGGCATTTCGGCGTAAGCCTTTTTAATCATGTCAATGTCAAAAGCCATAAGTATGATTTTAGATGTTATAATGGAGTGTTTTAAGCTCAAGATTGATAATTCTGAGCTTATAAAGTGCTGCGAATTTACAGAAAACACAGGTAGGTGGAAAACTGTTTTGCTGTTTTATCGAATTAGTTTTTCTAAATTGCAACTATGAATAGGTTTAGGCAATTTATTGAATGGCAAGTTTTTGGCGTTTGTACTGCTATTGGCAGCAAAATGGGTATTGCTACTAGCCGTATTCGTACATGGTTTATTTATATTTCCTTTCTTACTATGGGATCGCCTTTAATTATTTATATGATTATGGCGTTTTGGCTCAATATTAAAAACTACATTCTTAGTGCCAAACGCAACCCTCTGAAATACCTATAACATTTCCCTCCTTTTATCCTGTGCTAACAATTGACTATACGCATACCAATTACGATGAATTACTTAAGCATTTTGCTAAGCATCTACAATCAAAATATAAAAATAACTTATTACAAATAAATCCTGAGTACGCTAGTGGCTTTATGAAATCACTTGCTCTGCCTCAAGGTTTGCAAGCCATACAAAGTCAATATCAGACAAATGAGGAAATTCTTTTTCAACGAAAGAAAATTGAAGCCGATTATTATTCCCTACGTTTTGATGAAGCTGAAGATGAAAAAGCAGGAGATTCAAAATCGGCAGTTTTTTTAAACAGTACAAGGTTTGATTGGTTATCGTTCAATCCCAAAAAAGCAAAAGTAAAAAGTATAAGTATTTTGTTTAGCAAAGAGTGGGTAGAAAATTTTTTAGGAGCCGAACAGTCCAATGATTTAATTAAAAAAATTCTATCATTAAAAACAAGCTCCTTCAACTATGAACCCTTAGATGCAGAATATAAAAAATTGCTAAGCGATATTTTTGAAGCAACGGGTACATCTGCTTTTGAAAAGCTAATTATACAAAACCGTATAATGCTTTTGCTTGAAAGATTTTTTACTCGTATTCATCAAAAAATGCACAGCCAGCATTTTGAAGTAAAAATTTCTCAACACGATATTGATAGCTTAAAGGAAGTAGAGAAGCAACTGGTAAAAGATTTTTCTGTAGAGCCGCTATCTATTGCAAAAATGGCAAAACTAGCTGCTATGAGTCCATCTAAACTTAAAAATGCATTTAAAGAAATTTATGGGCTGCCGCTGTATCAATATTTTCAAAAACACCGTATGAATAAAGCCAAAGCCATGCTACTAAGCCGAAAATATAATGTAAAAGAAGTGGGCATGGAAGTGGGCTATACTAACCTTAGCAATTTTGCAAAAGCATTCAAAAAATCGTTTGACCAACTGCCCAGCGATTTATTGGGCACAAAATAATTGGAGGAAGTAAGTATGTACCTCATTAACTACAGTAGTATTAATTATGCCAATTTTTTGGATGCTTTTTCAAAAGCCACCAATATCTCTATCAACAATGGGTTAATACGTTTACCTGCATCGTTTGGTAGTGGTTATTTATGGGCGATGGATTTATCAAATGGCATTTCTATAATGGTTTCAGACACCACATTTAAGCAGGATGTAATTTTAAATCGTCAGCCATCAATTCAATCAAACTATTATGTATTACAATTTAGCGAAGCTTTTGATAATACTGATTCTAAACAAATAACCAGCGAACAAGAAATGGAGAAAGTGAGGCAACATACTGTATCGTTTGCCAACACACAATTGGCTAACAGGTATAATATTCCACCTGGATTAAGAATTAGATCGGTAAGAATTATAATTCACAAAAATCATTTGCTACAATTGTTAGATAAACAAACGGTAGAAGATTTTTTAAGTAAATATTTTTCAACATCGCTACAACAACCTTATTTAAAACCCATTGATACAGACTATAGGCAGTACATGGAGGTTTTGATAAAAGAAAAAATTGAACTACCACTACGCAGTGCATTTATAGAAAATAGAGTGATGCTTTTACTAGAAACGTTTTTAGTAAAAACAAATCAGGTGATGCAGTCATCGCAAAAAATAAAGTTAACCGAAAGTGAGATTGTACGCTTGATACAAATAGAAGCCCTACTAATAAAAGATTACAAAAAGCCACCGCTTACCATACATGCACTCTCTAAAATATCGGCTATGAGTGCTACAAAATTGAAAATGGATTTTAAATTGTTGTATGGCATGCCTTTGTATGTGTATTATCAACGAAATAAAATGATGCGTGCCAAAACTATTTTGCTGGAAGGTAAAAACTCAATAAAAGAAGTAGGCAAAATGGTAGGCTACTCCAACCTAAGCCATTTTGCTGCAGCGTTTAAAAAAGAGTTTGGTCTTACGCCAAGTGATATGTTGGCAAACGATGCAATACTGATTTGATGAGCGTAGGTGCAAGTCAGTTTTTTGATGTAGCCAGCAGTATAACATCTATTAAACTTCGGTTGCGTCGCACATGTTTGGCTGTAGAATATCTATTTGGCAAACTGCAATCATCAATATTTTTAGGCTAATCGCTTTGTTGTTGATTAATGTTCCAACAGTACAAGTGTGTCCTTCGGCTTCACTCAGGATAAACTTGCAACAACTGCCTAATGCTTATTCAATAGCTGGCTACATAAAAACTACAATTTACATAACTGCTTTTCTCAATTTTACCAATTGCTCTAGTAAACCTTCTAGTAAATCTAGTTTAAGCATATTGGCACCATCGCTTAATGCTTTGCTTGGGTTGGGGTGGGTTTCTATAAACAAACCATCGGCACCTGTGGCTATGGCTGCTTTGGCTATGGTGCTTATTAATTGTGGGTTGCCACCTGTAATGCCTGTAGTTTGGTTTGGCTGTTGTAGACTATGTGTTACATCCATAATTACAGGTGTGCCAATTTCTTTCATCCATGTTATGTTGCGGTAATCTACCACCAAATCTTGATAGCCAAAAGTAGTACCACGCTCGGTAAGCATTACTTGTTGGTTGCCAGCTTTATTTATTTTATCAACTGCAAACCTCATAGATAGTCCACTTAAAAACTGTCCTTTTTTTACGTTTACTACTTTGCCAGTTTGGGCAGCAGCATTTAGTAAATCAGTTTGGCGGCAAAGGAATGCTGGAATTTGTAGTATGTCTATATACTTTGCAGCCACAGCACATTCATCGTGTGCATGTACATCGCTTGTTGTAGGTAGGTTAAAAGTTGTTCCTACTTTTTTTATAAGGTCTAATCCAAGTGTATCGCCCAAGCCTGTAAAAGAAGTAGCACTGGTACGATTGGCTTTTCTATAGCTAGCTTTAAAAACGTAAGGTATTTCTAATCGCTTACAAATACCAGCAACTTTATCGGCAATTTCCATTACCAATTCTTCGCCTTCAACAATACATGGACCAGCAATTAAAAAAAAGTTATCGGGATTGTAAGATTGGTTGCTGAATAGTTTGGCTAAGTAAGATGGTATCATAAAAACGATGTTATAAATGTAGTGCGAACTTACGTCCAATTTTCTTTTCTTTGTTCTATGCCTTGCTTAATAAAGTAAAGAACGTTGAAGTGTGCGACGCAACAAAAGTTTAATATCTGTACTAAAGTTGGCAACCAAAAAAATATTACATGGTAAAGAAAAAATTTTAGTAATTGGTGCAAGTGGGCAAATTGGTGTAGAGCTTACCCTTGCTCTTAGAAAAATATATGGTAATGCTAATGTGGTAGCCAGCGATTTACTTAAGCAAAACCCTTTGTTAGAAGGCACTGGCCCGTATGTAAGCTTGGATGTGATGAATAAAGAAATGCTGCATGTGCAAGTGATACGACAAAACATAACACAGATTTATTTATTGGTTGTTGCATATATGCTAAGTACGTAAAAGTAATAGCAAAAAAAAAGCTTTTCTCTGGTAAGGGAGAAAAGCTTTTAATAATTGTGTAGGAATTATTTTTGTTGTACTGTGCGGTAGTGATCTATTGTTTCAAATACATTTCGTGGGTCTTGTTTTAAAACAGTAATAAATTTTCTTAAAGAATCCACGTATTGTGGTTTTTCAAAAAGCCTATCGTGGGTAAGTATTACAATCATATTTTGCTCATTGGTGCCACCATCATCAAGCTTTTGATTAATTTTTGCAATCATTTCGTCTACACTTTCTTTAGGTGCTTTCATTTTTGCTTGTTGCCCCCATTCTACATCCCAACCAATTATTTTATAGCCTGTAGCATCTAACTTTTTTATTAAAGGGTTATCTGCCTTTTGACCATGTATTGCACCATTAGAAGCCCAAGTATTATTACCTGGCAAACGAATAATTTTTACTGCAACTTGTAAGTCTCTTTCGTTCCTCATAAAATCGTTATAAGCACTATCGGGTGTGCTATAAAATTTTGCATACTTATCGTTAAAGCCATGCGAGTAGCTATGATTGGCTAATAAAAACTGTGGGTATTCATTGCGTATAGAATCAATTAAACGTTTTTTAAATGGTCCCACTTGGTTAAAGCCTACAGCAAAAAATGTAGCTTTTACATTTTCTTGTTTAAAAATATTACGACTATGAGTAGTGCCTGGTGGTTGGGGTGCATCATCCCAAGTTAAAAAAATATATCGTTTGCTGCTATCGTATTTTATAGGGTCTCCGGGTTTGGCCTTTACTATTATTTTCGATGAGTCTTTTTTGTCAGCATCGGTTTTGCCATTTTTGCAAGCCGCTAATAAAGCAATAGCTGCAATGAGTGATAATTTTAATGTTTTCATGTTTGTACTATTATGTGGCAAATATAGCTTTGCCCTTTAAAATGATTATCTAAACTTATCAGAAAGTGTATAACAAACTTTATCGTTTATTCTTCTAAACACTTCATTATTCACTATGCGTAGGCGGCGACGGTTTTTTCTATCTAATAATCTACCCTCGGCATCGTAATACTGTGGCTGTTTATAAAATGTTAGGATGAAATATTTTTTTCGAGAAAAAGGAACATCCAATGCTTGGTGGCGAACACTCATAAAAATGAGTCGTTTTTTGCTGCCATCGGTGTAGTAGTCTAATTGGTTCATCCATGTGCATCTAATGCTTTTCATTTGGCGTAGGAGCTGTAAAACAGCACTGGTGTCGTAGCCATATTTGTGTAGGCTGTCGTATATATTGTGTTCGTTTATGTTAAACTCGTATAGGTATCTCAGTGAGTCTGTTTTCATTTCTACCACAGCCCAGTTAAAGTATTTGTCAGTAAATTCTAAAGCGAAGGGCTTTTTGTTGTACTGTTTTCCGTAAGATGTTTCAATTTTCTCAATAATAGGTTTATACTGTTTGTAGTACTGTACAGGCAGTTTGCTATTAACCGAGCATGATTGCAGCAGCCAACATAGTAAGCCAATGAAAATGGAATGTGTAGCTTTTATTTTCATTGTGGTTTTTTTAGTTTGCACCAAGTAATGCCATAAATTATTTTTTTGAAAGTAACTGCATCAATTTGTTGTAAAGTTTTAAAACCATAATCCCAATAGGTAATGGTAACTATGTTATTCTCATCTTCACTAATATCTGTTACCACAACAAAGTGTGTAGGTATCCTTTTTTTTACTTTACTATGATTTTTTTTGTGCAGTATGGTATTGTTTAGGTACAAAAAAACATCATATCCATCATCCAACTTTTCTCTTATATAATCGGCTGTATGAGGTATGTTGGGGCGTATAATGTCCGACCCTACAGATTTTACTTCGTAGTTGCACATACGTTTTAGCATGGTGTTAAACTTGGCAAAGTTGGTGGCTGCCCAAAGTTTGTCTTCATCGCCAGTTTTATAGGTTAGGTTTAAAATATTAATGTACCCTTTAAAATGGTCTGCCAAACACAAGAACCATAATTGGTCGGCATGGTTTATATCCAACTCTCCTTTAAAATGTAGTAAGCCAGCAACATTTTTTATTTGTGGTGTGGGTGTAAAATATACATGCCTATATACTGCTCTACCATTCTTATACATTTTTACCATAAACTGCACATAACGCAAGGGCTCGTATTTAAGGCAGCTATAACTTAATGCTGCGTACCCACAAAAATTTACATTAGCCCCAGCATATAAAAACAAAGGGTGCTCAATATTTTTTCTAAGGTTTTGAATAAAGAGTTGCGGATTAATATGCTCCCAGTATTTGCTTTTAGGCAAACTACCAACACTATCTAAATAATGAAGTGCAGCTGCATGATTGGGAGATAAACGATTACCCAAAGGTTGAGAAGAGGCACTAGTAAGCCACACAAAAACACAAACGATATTTATAAGTAACTTCCAACAATTCATGACGGCAAAGCTAAGCAATGTGATTATACTTTTTTAATTAAGGTTTTGGTAGCCAGCTTTTGTAGTGCTATTGAGCAGCGGTTGCGTCGCACATGTAAAACAATAGAATAAGCATTGGACTTTTATTATGCAATAGAATAAGGCTAGTGAAAATGGCAATACATTGGCGATGATTATAGTGCAGACCAAAATACTAAAGTTCCTTGGGTTAAATACTCGGTAATGCACTGTTGTTTAATATCCATTTTTGGTTATTTTTTAGTTAACCTATTTCAGGAGGAGACACTGGGCTGTAGTGCTTTTCGTTGTCAATTTTTGCTTTCTAAAACAGTAAGAACATCTCCATTTGATTTTGTTATTCTAAATTTTAAACTGCCCTTTTCTTTATTTATAAAATCTCCTACCGAAATTTTTTCATTTAGCCAAGGATGTACAATATATCTTAGATTATATTGAATAGTATCCTTGGTTTCATAGTCTAAATACACAAATGAATAATTGCCATAAATTGCATTTGCTGTGTCAATTTTTATTATTTTCCCTTTTACCTCTTCTTGTAGATTTTGTTCTCGCCAATACTTTTGGCAACCTTCGTTTTTAATGTAAGAAATTGTTCTTGTTGTGTCCAAAATGTCGCTTTGTGTTCCATTCTCAATTTTTAAGAAAACGGTTTGAAGCTCTTGTGAAAAGTCCCAATGGCCTTTGTCAATCTCAACCCCATCTTTCACCAAAGTGTAAGTTTCATCACTTTTGAGCTTCACTATACAACCTAAACATTCCTCACATTTATAAGAGTGAAGTTTATAATCGCCTGATATTTTGTCTAATTGGGAATGTTTGACCCGATAGCTGCCAATGAAAATATATAAAGTAAGTAACACAAAGAAGCAAGTGATGATTTTAATAAGCCAATGTTTCTTGCCATCATTTTTGTAAGATAAAATTCTTAAAAGTCCGAAAAAAGCAATTGCTACAATTCCCCATTTTATCAATAAACCAATTAAAATTGCAGGTCCTTCCATAAATTACTTTAAATGTCAAATCGCATTACAACGAACTTAAAAGTATACAAAAAAATTTAGCCTTTCAAACTTGCATATATTTTTAATGGTTTAATTTTCAAATATTTTAAAAAAATATCCGAAAGTGATTTTGAGTTTCGCAATTCAATTTACAATTTTACAATTTAATAGCCAAACCTACGCTTCTATAGGAGCCTAATAGAAATCCATAGCTTAAAAT
>JAYVRD010000068.1:0-2544 GCA_043776595.1 Chitinophagaceae bacterium
CATTCGTGCCTATCTCAATGGTTGTAAAAGCATCAGCAATCCTTATGGCAAACGCATTCATTTAAAAGTACCATCGGGTGGACTAAGAGAAATTGGGCATTGGGATGGTTTCCGCCCCAAAAAATGGTTTGCACCCAAGCCCATACCCAGCGTTATTTATTTATTTAAAAAATATTTTCCAGCACATTTATATCATAGTAGCATATTCATGGGCATCTTGCTTAGCAATGTTTCGTACAAAAATAAACGCAGTAATAAAATGTTGGCGGTAAGTGCTATACTCACATTTGTAAAAGCCCCAATGCTATACATTCAATATCGCAGGTCTTTAAGCAAAGCCACAAAAATGTTACAGGAAGGCGATAAAATAGAATGGCTTAGCAAGTAGTTTTTTTATGTAGCCAGCAGTAGCATTTCATGGCATCGCCTGTTGCCACGCTCGTTTCATAGTTCCGTTTTCATGGCAGCAACTCACAGTCTAGTTGCTTGTACAAAACAAAGTAGAAGTATTAAACACATCAATGTTAGTAGCAACGAAAAGTAATAGTGAGACGTGAGTTGTGAAACGTGAGATGGCTTGCTAAGTACTACTAACATTTTATAATTAACGTACAAGCTAAATTCATATCCTTAGCTTAACATGTGCGACGCAACCGAAGTTTAATAGATATTCTAAAGCTGGCTACAAAAACCTACTTATCTATTCTATTATTACAACAAATTCCTAATTTCCAATTCATCCCTATTGACGCTTGGTATTATTTCAGATTGTATTCACACCAAAAATCAGCAAGGCTTTGCTGCCAGTAAAGTACACATATTTGTTAGGCAAATGGAAGCCTTATCTGTACACTTTGATAAAGTAATTATTTGTTGTCCATTTGTGCTGTATCAAGGTGAAGCCATAACAGCCTACACCAATACTAATATTAGTTTTATAGAACTTCCTAATGTTGGTGGCAGTGGTTTTAAAGCAAAATGGAAGTTGCTCACAATCATACCAACTTGGTTAAAAGCCTTTAGCCAATTAAATAAAACAACAGATATCGTTTATCAAAGGTTTCCTAATAATTTAAACATACCAGGCTTCTTTTATTTCTGGCTTAAAAAGAAAAAAGTATTTGCAACCTACACCGGTACTTGGGAAAAAAATAATACAGAACCATTTACTTATACCTTTCAAAAGTGGCTGCTCAAAAAATTGTTTAGAGGTCCAGTTTTTGTATATGCCCTGCAAGAAAATCTTACAGGTAAAATGTATAGTAGCATCAGCCCATCTTATTCAATAGCAGAGTGGGACGAAGAAACTGAACAGGTAAAAAAACGGGTAGAAGATTGTAAAGCAAATGCACAACCTCAGCTTAAGCTTATTTCGGTTGGTACATTAATTTGGTATAAAAACCAGCAATACATTTTGAACACATGTGTGCAACTAAAGAATGCAAATATTCCATTCCAGCTTACTTTAGCAGGAGAAGGGGAACTGCGTAGTGTGTACGAAATATTTATTAAACAAAATGATTTAAATGACCATGTTATTTTGACTGGTAATATCAATTTTGGTGAACTTAGAAAGTATTATAGGCAAAATAGTTTTGTAGTGCAAGCACCTCTTAGCGAAGGCTTTGGAAAAGTGCCAATAGAAGGATTTTTCCATGGCTTAATACCCATACTTAATAACCTTACATTGGCATCTTACATGACAGGGAGTAACAATGAAAGAGGATTTCTTTTTGATGTAAATGACGAGTTTTCGTTGTTTAATTTGTTATCAAACGTGTATAATAATATGTATAAGCAGCAGTTACCTGCTATGATAGAAAATGGGAGAACATTTGCCCAAACACAAACTTTAGAACATTGGAGTAACCAAATTGCTACAACAATAAATACCTATTTTGAATAGAAAGTGGGCGATAATAAAATATGCAGCATTACTCGGCTTAGGAATAGCTGTTGGTTATAGGTATATCCCTTCGGTATTTGTGGGTATTAGCTATTTATTATTGGTAGGTGTAGCACTTATAAAAGTATTGCAGCGGAGATTGATGGGGTTGTTTGGCATTCTACCTTATCTTATTTATACCGAAATTTATAATAGGGCTTTTATAAAAAATTTAGTTCCTTACTTAACCCTTCAATATTTTTTTTTAGCTGCTTTCGGTATAATGATTTTGAATGGTGGAATTAAGGGTAAGCCACATTCAAAAGCTATGTACTTAATGTTAGCTTTCCTAATATTAGAAATTATCAATGGCTTTTATACCCATCGTGTAGATTTATTGAGGGCAACTATTATTAACACAGCAGCATTGTTTGTAATTATACTTTGGTCATCGTATAATGTGCTTACACCACCTTACATCAATCGGTTGTTAGATAATGTGAAGTACGCTTCCATGTACTTAGCAGGTATTGTATTGGTGGCTCACTTGCAGGGTAAAATTCAATACAGTAGTTTTTCAAGTTCAGAGGCGAGTAACGGTTTGGCACCTGTACAATTAAGTGGTTATTTTGGTGTTGGGGTTGTTTTATTCTTTCTTT
>JAYVRD010000069.1:0-9827 GCA_043776595.1 Chitinophagaceae bacterium
TTTTCTATCCTGCAGCTAGTTGGGGTGTATCTGGTCAACTGGCAGATTATATTACCAAAATTGGAGACCCAGTTGGTTCGATGTATGGTTTAGTAACTGATGGTTATTATACATTAGATGACTTTAATTACGCTGGCGGTATTTACACATTAAAAACTGGTGTAGTTAGTAATGCTGGTATTATTGGTACAGTGCAACCAGGTTCTATTAAGTTTAGAGATTTAAATAACGATGGTATTGTAGATGTAACAAACGATAGAACTATTATTGGCAACCCAACACCCAAGTTTACTGGTGGTCTTAATCAACAGTTTACTTACAAAAACTGGGATATGAGCATCTTCTTAAACTTCTCTTATGGTAATGATGTTTATAATGCCAATAAAATTGAATTTACCAATGGTTATACTCCTCGTTCCAATTTATTAGATGTGATGGCTAATCGTTGGAGGACAATAGACCCTACAACAGGTGCCACTGTACAATGGATAAGTGGTGGTAATGTATATGGTGTAGCCCCTGCACAGTTAGCAGCCATAAATAGCGGTGCAAATATTTGGCAACCAATAAAAAGTGCTGGTGCATTTGTTACCCACTCTTGGGCTATAGAAGATGGTTCTTTCTTAAGAGTTAATAACGTAACATTGGGATATAGCTTACCTATTAAATCTTTAGTAAAACTGGGTATTAGCAAACTACGTGTGTATGCCACTGGTAATAACTTGGCAATACTTACTAAATACACAGGTTTCGATCCAGAAGTTAGTGTACGTAAAAGCCCACTTACACCCGGTTTAGATTATTCAGCATATCCAAAAAGCCGTTCATTTATTTTCGGAGTTAACGTATCATTTTAAAATATTACTAACACAATAAATCTTGCACAATATGAATACTTTTAAACAACCCATAAAAACCGCTATAGTGGCAGCAATGGCTGTTATTGCATTGGGTGGTTGTAAAAAATACCTAGACCAACGCCCCATAACAGAGGTTAGTCCTGATTTTGTTTTTAGCGATGTGCCCAATACCTATAAAGCTATTGTAGGTGTGTATAGCCGTTTGGTAGGAGACCAAGGTTATGGCATACGCCTAAGTTTATACTACACAGTAGATAACGACGAAACACAAGGCCCTACAGGAGCTGGTGATAATGATAGAAGAGATATTGCACGTTATGCCGCTGTACCTACCAATGCACAATTAAACAACCCATTCAATCAAATATTTCAAGGTATTGAGTATGCCAATATTTGTATAGACAATATACCTAAAATGGGTTTATATACCAGTGGTTCAGACAATGAAAAAAAGCAATTGCAACGTATGTATGGTGAGGCTTTAACTTTAAGAGCCCAATATTATTATGAAGCTATACGCAACTGGGGAGACTTGCCAGCACATTTTAAACCAGGCTATGCACAAGCATCGGCTAATCCTTTTCCTTCAAGAGTAGGGTTAGATACATTGTACGATCAATTAATTTCTGATTTAAAAACTGCTGCTACATTAGTACCTTGGCGTAGCGAAGTAGCAGGCATTGGAGATATACCTAACGAAAGAATTACTAAAGGAGCTGCAAAAGGTTTGCGTGCAAGAATTGCTTTGGCTAGAGGGGGTTATGCTTTAAGACAAAATGCAACCATGCAACGTGGCTCTAATTACCTAGCTTATTATCAAATTGCAAAAGATGAGTGTAACGACATCATCAACTCCAACGAGCATGCTTTAAATTCAAGTTATAGATCTCTTTGGAAAGACCAAGTGTGTGGTCGTGTATCTGCAGATGCAACGGGCGAATTAATGTTTCAAGCTAGTGGTGTTGGTGGTACTGGTACAGAAGATACAAAACTGGGCTACTACAATGGCCCTACTGTAAATAATTTTGGCAACAAAAGCATTAATATTTTACCGAGTTATTTTTATTTATTCGATTCTACAGATTTACGTAGAGACGTAACCTGCGTACCTTATAATGTAAATGCAGATGGCAGCACAAAAACTGGTACAGCAATAACCGCTATTAACGATGGTAAGTATCGTAGAGACTGGATAGGTAACCCTGTCATATCACCAACAAATGCAGTACAGTATTTTGGTTTAAAATGGCAAATACTCCGTTATGCCGATGTATTGTTAATGTATGCCGAAGCTGAAAATGAATTAAACGGAGCAACTGCATCTGCATATAATGCCATTAATCAAGTAAGAAGAAGAGGCTATGGCAAACCAATAAATACAGTAAATGCAACTGTAGATTTACCAGCTGGGTTAAGCAAAGCTCAATTTTTTGATGCACTTGTTAAAGAACGTTCATTAGAGTTGGGTGGTGAGGGATTACGCAAATACGATTTAATACGTTGGAATTTATTAGGTGCAAAATTAAATGCTACCAAGGCTACACTAAGCGATATGGGTAACGGTATTGGTATTTATGCCAATATGCCTTCATCCATGTACTTCAAAACCAATAGCACTTTTGATGATGGACAAGCTTGGGCTAATTCATTTTACACAATAGCACCAACCACTACACCAGTAGGCACTTCAAAAATTACATGGTTTGGTACAGCAGGTGCAACCAATGCTATTATAGCTACTGCATTGGCAAGGTTTGCCACTGGTTATACAGCGGGTAAGTCAGAATTGTTGCCACTGCCACAACCTGCAAGAGATGCTAACATAAACCTTACGCAAAACCCAGGTTATTAATAGTAAATTATTTTTTAAATGCCCTCGAATAGTAATCATTCGGGGGTATTTTTTTTGGGTTGGCTTTTGTAGTACTATTAAACTTCGGTTGCGTCGCACATGTATAGCTGTAAGCAAAAATGTAGCTTTTCTTACCCATAGTATAACTGTTGGTGAAATGATAAACATGGCTAAAAAAAACTTGTATAGTCAAAAATTTTACAAGTAAAAGGTTTAACGCCTACGCTAGAAAGGCTCAATAGAAATCCATAGTTTAAAATGTGCGACGCAACCGCAGCTACATTTTTATACTACTGTTGGTTACCAAATTTTCTTACTTGCTTTATTTAGACTTTGACCAAACTAGTAAAGCAGTAATGGCAATAACTATAATGAGAGCTATGAGGAAAATTTTTTCTATACTAATGCCTTCATCTATGTTACTGTTTTTGTAACTACTTTTTATTTTTTCATTTGGCAAATAGGGCTTACTTATTTTTTCTTTTTCTTTTGGTTGTGTTGGTGTTTTAACTGGCTTGCTATTATTGAGAATAGATATTAAATCGGCGGCATTGCTTACCCTTTGTGCAGCATTTTTTACTAAGCACTTTTGTACCAATAGGCGATAAGGCTGGCTAAGACGTTGTACTTTTTGTTCGGCAAAATCATCGTTTAAAATATTGCTCATCAACTCTTGGGCACTATTTTGCTTATCGCCGCTATTAAATAAATTATCGTTGGTTATTAACTCGTACACCATTACACCAAAACTCCACAAGTCTATATTGGTGTCTATTGTTCCATGATTGCCAAACTTGCTTGGGTTAAATTGTTCAGGTGCCATATAAGCAATAGTGCCTATTAAAACCGATGCACTGTTACTTTCGCCATCCAATAGTTTGCTAATACCAAAGTCTGTAATCTTGGCTATTGGGCCACGGGGCGTTTGCTTAATAAGTATGTTTTGAGGTTTTAAATCTCTATGAATGATATTGTTTTCGTGTAGGTAAGCAAGCCCTTGCAAAACATCGGTTAGTAATTTATTTA
Source organism: Chitinophagaceae bacterium (assembly GCA_043776595.1). Classification (GTDB taxonomy): domain Bacteria; phylum Bacteroidota; class Bacteroidia; order Chitinophagales; family Chitinophagaceae; genus UBA1930. Next base: position 3,739 of record JAYVRD010000069.1, read on the forward strand.
AATGCGTAGGATTTTTTTTAAGATAAGAACGTATGTCTCCGCCATCTAAATATTCCATTACGCCCACTTCGGTATTATTTATTTGTCCGTGCATATCTCTGCCTTCTAACAAAGTAGCATCGTAATACCTGCACAAATTGGGATGTTCTAATTCTATCGCCTTGCTAATTTCTGCTATAAGTGTATGCTTATCGGCAGCATCGGTATTGTGAAAAAACTTAAGAGCAACGGTTCTATTTAATAAACTATCCTTTGCCTTATACACAAAGGCAAATCCTCCTTTACCTACCAAATCGCTGTTGGGGTTGAATTGATAACGGGTTTTAAAATCCATAAAGGGTAGAAATAGGTTGGTTGTTCGGTATTTAAAAGTATTTCAATTTTTGTACATAATGGGTATAAAATTTTGAAAGCACCTTGTTTGAAGGGATGTAAGTTGATAACGATACCGACATCGTTTGTGTAGAAAGCAGCATTTGTAGCTCTTTTAGTCCCCAATTTATATGTAAAATTGTAAAGTGAAAATTGCTTGTAATACTCTCCTTTACAAGTTTTGTTTTTACAAAAAAGAAATTGCTTGGCTAGCCAAATGGTAAGATGAAATGTAGATTTGATAGGCGATGTTTCTTGTTCATCATGCAATTTTCTGTTTAATAATTGTATCATTAATACCATCGCACATGTTAGCTGTGGAATATCTATTTGGTTTTATTGAAGCGTAGATTTTAAAAGGTTTTGATTTCTTGCTTTAAGGTAGCACAGTTCCTGAGGAGATTCTTGCAAGAAAAAAAAATCTATACTTAGCTGTATAGATGTTTGTGTGTTCATCAATAGGTAGCAATTATTTTATCTTAACAAGGTTATATTTCCTTTTACTGGTATTACTGCACTATTATCGCACAGTACTTCTATGGCAAATATGTACACATCGGCATCTACCTTATTGCCTTTATAAGTTCCATCCCAACCACTGGCTGCATCGTTGGCTGTAAAGCTTAATTTTTCAAAAACAATTTCGCCCCAGCGATTAAATACTCTTAATGATTTGATATTGAATAAGCCTTTGCCTCTTGGATAAAATACATCGTTATTACCATCGCCATTAGGCGTAAAAGTATTAGGCAAATACACATTGCCACCACTACACACTACATTAATTTTTATTTCGTCTCTTGCAATACAAGAGCCAGCATTGGCTGCTACGCAAGTGTAGGTAATATCTCCTTTTGGGGTAATAGTAGGTTGTGCTGTACTAGGGTTATTGATCCATAACGCTGGTGTCCATTTCCATTTTGTAATATCGGCAGAGCTGTTGGTTTGTAATGTTAATTGATTGCCTACATTTACTGTTGCTGTGCTTTGTACAATATCAAACTGCGGTATTGGGTATACTTTTATTTGTACATGCCCTGTGTCTTTAAAGCATCCATTACTATCGCTGCCAATAACTTGATAGCTAATACCAGTGGCTGATGTAGGGTTAATGTTAATCGATGCACCTGTTGTGTTGCTTAACCATGTTGCAGGACTCCATTGATAATTGCTTGCACCACTTACACTAATTGTAGAGCTTTTGCCTAAGCATAGTGTATCGTTTTTACTTACTACTAATTTAAAAGGTTGTTGTACAGTAATATTTATACTATCTCTTGCTACACAACCATATATTGATTTGCCAGTAACCTTATACATGGTATTGCTTGTAGGCAATGCTATGGGGCTGGTGCAGTTAGTGCAACTTAAGGTTGGGTTTACATCCCATATATAACTTACTGCACCTGTGGGTAGTAAGTTGTAGGGTTTATTTCTACAGAAAATGGCATTGCTACCAGCATCTACCAAAGGCAGTGGATATGCAGTTGCTGCTTTGGTAATTGTGGTAGTACAACCACTACTATTAGCTGCTGATAATTGTACTGTATAGCTACCTGCATTGGTAAAAATTTGTGCTGGTGGATTTTGTAAAGTGGATGTTTGTCCATTGCCAAAATTCCAATTCCATACAATGGTAGAAGTATCGGCACGTAATAAATTTCCACGAACAAATAATGATGCTGGTACACAAGCAGCACTATCGCCAGTAATACTTATGAGTGGGCTTTGTACTACTTTAATAGGTGTAGAAATGATGGTACTGTCTTTACAACCAAACTGTGTAGTAACTAATAATTGTATATTGTATGTACCCGTTTGTGTGTAGTAATGTGTAGGTGCTTGTTGGCTAGATGATGTGCCATCGCCAAAGTTCCAATGCCAGCTTTGCAATATTTCGTTAGATAAAGTAGAATCTCTAAAGGATATATAACCACTATCACAAATAGCTGTAGTTATAGGTATAATATGTGTTTTTATTCCGTTTACTTTTATAGTATCTGTACCTAAAATGGGTACACGGCAACCTTGTGCATCTTCTAAAATAAGTTTGGGTAAATAAATACCTGCGTAGGTAAATGTATGAGAGGAAGTATTGCTGGTATTGATAATAGTAGTACCATCATTATAATCCCAAATAAAGTTTACCGTGTTTTGGGCAGTAGCTACAAATTGGGCTAATACAGGGTTACAGCCAACAATTGGGTTGTAGGTAAATGTACCTGTAGGGCCTAAGATGGTTACATTTTTTACCAATGTATCTATACAGCCACCAGTGCCACTAATAATAATTTTTACAGTGTATATGCCAGGGTAAGTGTACAAGTGCGATGGTGTAGTTAATTGCGAAGTGCTGCCATCACCAAAGCTCCATTGAATGCCCGAATAGTTTACAGAGTTATTGGTAATGTTTACCAATAACGGAGGGCAAGTAGAAAATGAATCGCTTAATAAAAAATTGGCTTTGGGTAAATACACTTCTACATTGTGTGGTGCTATGGTGCTATCGGTACAGCCAAACATGTCTGTTATTTTTAGCTTAATTAAGTAGCTACCTTGTTGTGTGTATATGTTTGATGGTGATGCTGTGCTGTATGTATTACCATCCCCAAAGTTCCAAGCATAATTTAGGTTAATGCCTGTGCTTTGTTGTGCTGGTGTTACTGTTACACCTGGGCAAATTAAGCTATCGTTTAAACCAAATTGTGCGATTGGTTTTGCTGCTGTAAAAAAGTTAGGCTTGCTTATGCTATCTACACAGCCATAACTATCAGTAACTTTTAAAGCAATGGTATATAAGCCTGCATTGGTATAAGTGTGTGTAAATGGGGTAGCAGTATATGTTTGTAAAGTACCATCACCATAATTCCATATCCATTGTGTTACACCATGTATGCCATCGGTAATGGTTGAGTCGTTAAATAAAACCTGTGTGTTTAAGCAAGTACCAGTAACATCTGTACCAAAATTTGCCTTTGCACCATATACTTTAATGGGGAAGGGAGCTTGCAAAGTGTCTTTACATCCCAACACATCTGTTACAATAACAGATGTATGGTACACACCTGCAACATTATAACTCCAAGCAATCGGTGAGCTAGATGTTGTAGTACTATAACCATCTAAATCCCAGGTATAAGAACTGATGTTGGTAGTATTTATATTGCCAACGTTCAATGTAAATCTTTGATTACGGCAAACAATAGAATCAGAGATGATGTATTGTGGATGTTCATCTACTACTAAAACATCTTTCTCCATACTGTGCATACAAGTGCCGTTGCTTACTACAAGTATTGTATGGTAGCTACCAGCATTGGCATATTGATGAATTGGATTGGCAGTTGTATCGGATGTGCCATCACCAAATGTCCAATAATAAGTTACCGCACCAATAGATTGATCGGTAAAACTTATTTTCTTTTTATTTAAACAATTATTAGCGTAAGAAAAAATAGCGATAGGTGGTTTTACATTAATGTAATGTGGCTTTACCAAAGTATCGTAGCAACCGTAGTTAGATACAATAAGTGTTACATCAAACAAGCCTACGGCTTGATAACTATGTGCTGGGTTTTGTGCTAATGAAGTAGAGCCATCGCCAAAGGCCCATAGCCAAGTATGAATAATGCCATTGGTGGTAGAATCGAAAAAAGCAACTGGATTCATAGCACACACATCGGTGGGTACACCTCCAAAATTTGCTACTGGTTTATGTCCTACGTTAACTGTACCACCAAAAGTTAGTGAATCTTTACAGCCATTTGCTGTTGTAATAACCAACGTAATAGTATACAAACCCTCAATAGTATAAGTATGTGATGGATTTTGCTGAGTAGATGTAAAGCCATCTCCAAAATTCCAAAAGTAATTAGTAATAGGTTGTGTAGATGTAATCTGGGCTACTGGATGCACTGCATAAGGAATGCAACCCATCACAGGTAGGTTGCTGATATTATCTATATGCGGTGGAATGATTTTTACAAAACTATTTTTGGTAATGCTATCTCTACAGCCTGATGCATTACTAACAATAAGGCTAACATTAAAGCTACCAATAGTGGTGTAAGTGTGGGCGGGGTTTTGCAAAGTAGAATTTGTTCCATCTCCAAAATTCCAGTAGTAAGAAACCCCACCCAACGATGCAGCACTACTAAACTGCACAGTTAATGGTACACTACACCCAGTATTATTAACAGCTGTAAAAGCTGCTGTTGGCTTACCGAAAACAGTTATTGATTTTGTTACCGAATCGTTGCAAGCACCAAAGTTGTTAACTAATTTAATGGAATAAACGCCAGCATTGTTAAATACTTTTATTGGATTAATTTGATTATCTGTTGTTCCATCGCTAAATACCCAAGCTGCACTAACTGTAGCAGGTACAGAAGTATTGGTAATATTAAAAGATACACCAGCACATACGCTGCTGGGCATGGTAAAACCAGCTTGCACAAAACCAATATTTACTGCATTTATTTTTGTAATAGTATCAACGCAGCCATTTGTATTTCTCACAATCAATTGTACAGTGTATGAGCCTGCATTGGTATAATTATGTGTTGGGTTTTGTAGGGTTGATACACCACCATCTCCAAAAAGCCATTGGTAAGATAATATGCCAGTACCTGTACTTTGGTTGGTAAAAGAAACATTTACTGGCGATGAACAACTACCATTTGTAGTATAAGTAAACTTTGCTAACACACCACTTGAAAGTTGTATTAAACTTGCTTTGGTTAATGTTTTGCTACAGCCTACACTATTTACAATTTTTAATTTTATATCAAAACTGCCAGAAGCTGTGTAAGTATGTGTTGGGTTTTGTAGGGTTGATACGGTGCCATCTCCAAAATCCCACTGCCAAGTAGCAATAGTGCCTGTACCTGCTAATGATAAATCAGTAAAATGAACAATCAAAGGGTAACAACCCGTAGTATCGCTTACTCCAAAATTTACTGTGGGTGTATTATTTACAGTAACGTATTGAGATTTAATAATGGAATCTGCATTGCCTGCTGCATTGCGAACTAGTAATTTAATATTGTAAGTGCCTGAGTTAAAATAAGTAGATATTGGATTTTGTAAATAGGAGATAGTGCCATTGCCTAAATCCCATTTCCAATAATTAGGATTGCCAGTAGAAACATCTTTAAAACTTACTACCAGCGGAGGACACCCACTCAGTGGAGTGGCTGAAAATGCAGCATTTAATTGTGCATTGGCAGTTGGTGTTTTAGCTACTAATAAAATGGCTAATAAGAAGCCTTTTATCAGCATCGCTGTTAAGGTTTTCATTTGGACTACTGGATTTCGGATAAATAGAATCGCTGAATTCTAACTTTGCATAAGCATTAACTGTATGGGTTCCTAAAATATTTCACGCTAAAAAAAGTATTTTACTCAATTGTATAAACATAGAAAAAGCCCCTGTGAATGTTACCATACAAGGGCTTTCTACTATAGTAAGAATACGATTTTTTGTTTTTTTTGGTGAACCAGCTATAGAATATAAATGTGCCTTCGGTTGCGTCGCACATGTGTAGCTACACAATTACTATTGGGCTTTGCCCACATGTATTTCAAGCAGAGTTTCCTTAGGGAGTCTGCGACGTTAAAAAACGACCAAACTCCATCATAATTTACTGCATCTCTCTAACTATTTTTCACTACATTACCTTATTTAAAAAAATAGCCTGAGTTGGTGTGAAGTTTGT
>JAYVRD010000070.1:0-9810 GCA_043776595.1 Chitinophagaceae bacterium
CCGTACCAACTGGTTTATTAACGCATAAGTAGCCCAAACAATGCCCCAGTATTTAAAAACAAAACGATACTCATCTTGCACTGTAGGTTTAGGCAACGCTAAAATTTTTTCATCAATCGTTTTATTACTCCAAGTAAGTATGCCCATGTTCCAAGCTCGGTAGCCAATATCGGCATTACGTGCAGCTTCGGTTTGGTAGCCTTCATCAATTGGTATATTTATGCCCACAGGCAATGGCAAATATTGTGGATGATAATTGGCTGAAGAATATTCACTGGCATAGGGTTGAATATTAAACTTCCAGCCAGCTTGGGTATATCTAATGAAGTGAAAAATCATAATAGTATGCTAGGAATTTGAGAGTAGCTTGTTATACTCTGCTTCAAAAGCATCAATTTGCCTTTCTATGGTAAATGCTTGCAAAACTTTTTGTCTGGCGGCTTTGCCCATTTGTTGGCGAAGTGTTGGGTTTGTAATTAACTGCTCTAAAAAAATAGCTATTTGCTGGTGATTGTATAGTGGTGCAATAAAACCATCAATGCCCGTTTCTATTACTTCATCTATGCCACCAAAACCTGTGCTTACCACTGGCAGTGCTTTACTCATGGCTTCTAATACTACATTGGGTATGCCTTCGTAAACGCTGGTTAGTAAAAAAATATCCGAGGTATTGAGTAAATCGTTCACTTCGTTTTTATTTTTTTTGCCTAAGAGTTTTACAAAATTGTTTAGCCCAAGTTCGTTTATATGAAACAATAATTCTTCCTTTTGTGGGCCATCGCCAATAATATTCCACTGTAGTTGTATGCCTTTGCTTATCAATTCTTTTATAGCCAATAACCCAATTAAATACCCTTTTTGAAAAGTGAACCTACCAATGGTAAGTATTTGCACCACTTCGTTTGCCACTATATTATTTGGAGGAATAAAAAACAAAGCATCGATAGCTGGGCGATTTACAAAAAATTTACTGGCATTGCTACAATAGGGTGCTACTAATTGTTGCATATCGCTACTAACACAGTGGATGGCATCTACTTTTGAAAACAAAATAGCCAAATCTTTTTGACGTTTAGTATCGGTTAAGAGTTTTACTTTTTCGGCAGTACCACGGCAGCTTACTACTTTTTTGCCTTGCAAGCTATCTATAAGAGAAAGGAAATTAATACCAACTCCAGAAAATTCAAAATGAACAATATCAAAACTAATGTTGCTAAAAACCGATTGATATAATTTAGAAGCAAACTTCTTTTTAAATGTTTTTGCACTGCCCGATAACGATTGAAGAAAGCTTAACGGATGAGCCACAATTGCTTTTATCAATTCCACTGTTGTAGCTGGCACGGCCAAGTTGTAAATATGAATATTTAGCTTAGAAAAATTGTACACTGCTTCTAACTCTTTAGAAACCTCGTTACTGGTTTTTACTACATGCAGTTCGTGCCCACGTTGTGCTAAGCCCAACACTTTATTGGTAATAAAAGTTTCACTAACAGATGGAAAACTATTTACAATAAGACAGATTTTCATACTTTATTTCTTTGGTGTGCATCCCACTGCACAAACGAATATACCGTCCATAAAATCCAACTCAAATCTTGCTTACCATCTTTATGCAATAGCAGCATTTTCTGCAAAGTATTTTTATCAAAGTAAGTAGCTACATGTGCTGGCATGTCTAGCAGTTTCTCACTAATTTCTTTATACAGTTCGTTTCGCATCCAAGTAGCTAAGGGTACTACAAAACCTTGTTTGGGTTTGTACACCATTTCTGGCTTGGTACGTGCAGCCAATAATTGTTTTAAATTGTTTTTGCCTGTTTGCTGGTTAATGCAATCTTTATAGCTAACGGTGTTGCTATAATCCAGCATATCATTGTCTAAAAATGGCACACGTACTTCCAAGCTATGATACATACTAGCACGATCTACCTTTATTAAAATGCGTTGCAGGTGCAAGTCCACTTCTAGCTTTCTAATCTTATTCATCATCATGGCATCATCTTGCAAATCGGCTGGGGCGGCTTGTACTTGTTGTAAAAAAAATGGGACACCGGTTGCACCTTTATACAATTTATCGTTCCAAACCTCTGCCCCATTTACAAACAAACTTTTGTAGTAATAATCTAAGTAGGTAGGCGATGTGATATGACGTTTTAAAACCGTTCTATTTTTTGCACCTGCTAATTTTTCTTTTGCAAGAGTAAGCTGCATAGCAAGTTTGCCAGTTCTATAAGGTGCTACAGCATCTAACATTTTTACATTTCGTGGATAGCCCCAAAACAATTCATCCCCGCCATCGCCACTAAGCGATACTGTTACTTGCTCTCTTGCAAAGTTGCTTAGTATTAATGTGGGTACCGATGAGTAATCTGAAAAAGGTTCGGTGTAAGCTGTAAAATTGTCTTTCAACTTATCTAGCAAATCGTTTACAGTTACAAATTTGCAGTTGTGGCTAGTATTAAAGTAGTTGGCAAATTCTTGTGCTGCTTCACTCTCATCAAACTTTTTATCATCCATGCCTATTGTAAACGATTTTACTTTACTCACCTCTTTACTTGCAAAACTGGTAACCAATGTACTGTCAACACCACCACTCATAAAAGTACCCAAAGGCACATCGCTTACCAACTGTTGTTTTATACATTTTTGCAGCACTGCCTCTAGGTTTGTAGTGCTAGGTTGCTGCACTGTGCCATAAGCATAGTATTGTGCTACTTGCAAATTTTGTTGCTCGTTTACTACAGCATAATAACCATGAGGCAGCAATGAAGTATTGCTTACAATACCTGTATTTTCTGGTACATACCCTAAATTTAGGTACATGCCTAATGCATCTTCGTTTATGCTATTTGTTTTGCAATAAGGATGGTTTATTATATGATCGTACTGAGAAGAATACACCAAACCATCTGCACTATAACCAATGTACAATGGCTTGATGCCTACCCTATCTCTTGCAAGTATTAATTCATTTTTTTGTTTATCGTAAAAGGCAAAAGCAAACATGCCATTTAGTTTTGGCAAAATTTCTTGCGGCTTCCATTTTATTAATGCATACAACAATACTTCAGTATCGGCAGTTGACTGAAATTGTACGCCATCGTTTTGTAGTGTGGCTTTAAAATCGTCGGAGTTATAAATTTCTCCATTAAAACTAATTACATATCTACCACAAGCCGAGTGCATGGGTTGATCGCCATGATTGGATAAATCTCTTATAGCCAAACGTGCAAAAGCGGTATGATAGCTATCATTGCTCCACACACCATTACTATCTGGCCCACGATGTTTCATGGTTTGCAAACACCAATGCAAATATTGATTGTTATTAAAACTGCTGCGTTTGTATTGAAATATGCCAGCTATACCACACATGTATAATTAGAAATTTTTGAATTGAAGGATGGGCGAATTGATGCTGATTGAATTATATTTTTTTGCTTGCCCTAACAAATTTTTATTTTTTGGTAGCCAACTTTTGTACTGCTATTTAGCAGCGGTTGCGTCGCACATTTTAGGCTGTGGAATTTCAATTTGGCTTTTATTGAAGCGTATATAGAAACGAAAATTTTATTTAAAAATTAAACCTTTTAGGTTGAGTTTATCGAAACCGATTACTTGTTTTATCGCCTTGCACAAGCACAAGGCTGACAACAGTATTGTTGATTAACGTTTACCTGCTCAATAAAGTAAAGAACGTTGAAGTGTGCGACGCAACAGGTGATGCTATGAAATACAAATGCTGGTTACATAAAACTACTTTATACATAAATCTACTTCACTTTAATAAGCACACCACTTACTTTGTGTTTTAATCCCAATTGGTAACCTATTATTTCTCTTTTGCCCCACAACGGGAAGTGAGATTTTTTTTCGGTGTAATACTCTTTATCGTTTATTACAATTACGCCTTTGTCTATCACTTCTATATTTTGCTTTGGAAAAAGACTAATAATTTCTTCAGGCGTTGGGCGAAACATATTGTCTATTGGATCTAAATGTTTTTTGTATTTGTAAGGAACAGTTAATAAAATGTAGCCACCACTAGTAGTAACTTTTTGTAAATTTTTTATCACTAGTGGAATATCTTCCACATGCTCAAGCATATTGGTGCAAATGGTAAGGGCTGCTTGTGGCATATCGTCTCCAAAGTTGGATAGGGTTACATCTGCAATTACATCTACACCTTCTTCAATTTTTAAATCAACGTTTACAATATTCCAACCCTTAGCTTGCAAAGGTTTTATAAGGTGTTGATGAATGTGAGGTTGTATCACTTCTCTAAAATACGAAGTAGACGAACCTAAATTGGCTACAGTTTTATTGGTAGGTAATGGGTTGATTTTGCTGAGTGCTTTTTCAATCCAAATTGCTTCTTCACGAAACATAGTTAGGTAGTATTTGTTGGTAAACGGATTGTATTTGTTCTATTTGTTTTTTGCTGATAAAATCTTCTTGCAACAATTGTTTGTATCGCTGTTGTCTTTTGGTATGTTGCTCTGTATTTTGTATCACATCAATAATTGCTGTAGCCAATTCATTTACATTACCTGGTGTTGTAGGCAATGCTCCATAACGATTGGCAAGTTCTGCTGCACCGCCAGCGTTGGAAACAATAACTGGTTTATTGCAAAACATAGCTTCTAAAATAACTAAGCCTTGTGGCTCTGGTGTAGTAGCTGTATGCACCACCATGGTAGATGAGTTGATGATAGCGGTGATGTCTTTTCTGTTGCCAGTAAACACAATGTTGTTTGTAAGGTTTAGCTGCTGTACCAAATGTTGCAACTCTAAATAAAAATCTGGATTACCAACACCCACTTCGTAGCCACCAACAATTAATGCTTTTGCATTTGGTATTTGTTGTACTACTTGCTGCATGGCTTTTATAAATACATCTTGTCCTTTCCATTCTATAACACGACCAATGTTTGTAATCACAACATCATTGGCTTCAAAGCCAAAACTATTAAGTAAATTTTTGTCAATAGGTGTGGGTATAAACTTTTCGGTGTCCACAATATCTCTTACAACAATTTTATTTTGGGGAGACAAATGAAAGATGCGACAAAAATGTTTTTGTACCGCTTCTGAAATATTGATTTGGTATTTTACTTTTCTAATTAAGAAATAATCAAACACAAAATTCAATCGGTCTTCTATGTATCTTTTTAAAGAACGGTTGTGTAGTATTTGAGGAATACCCAGTTGAGAAGTTGCTTTTATAGGGTAACGGTTTAAAGCTACGTCGTTATTGTGATGCACCAACTGTACATTGGCATTGGCAATAATTTTTTTTAGTTGTTTTACTAAAGGTTTATCTCTTTTGTAATAACGGTATAAGCTAAAAATTTCTTTTTTTATGCTTCGCAATAGAACTGATTTGGTAGTGTCAACTTCTAATTTTTTATTAGCATCGGCTTCTGATGCCTCGTATAAATAAGTTACACTGCATTGTAAATTTTGAAGGATGGTGGTATGTTTGTTTTTCTCGTAGCACAAAATAACTGGCTCAATTAAACTTCTATCAATGCGTTTTAGCATTTCGTACATGGCAAATAAAGAACCACCACCATTGGGTACTTGTATGTATAGCACACGGAATTTACTCATTGTAATTCATTAGCTATAGCAGCCAACACTCTTTGTGTACATTGCCCATCACTATAAGTGATAACTTCCTCTACAATTCTCTGGCTGGCTTTTGTCATTTCTTCTGGGTGGTGCAATGCTTCGTTTATAAACCCAATTAATTCTTGCCTTGAATTGGCTAATGCCAAGCCGTTTGTTTTAAGTACTGGAATAAAATGCTCCTGCCAATACATTTTTTTTAATAGATGGGCTTTATCTGGCACAACTTCATCGTATGCTGGTCCAATTTGTGGTTTATGAAAAGCACTACCATCAATGGTCATAGTAGAGCATAGGTTGATGTGCACATCTGTATATGCCAAAGTGGAGCAAAGTTTTTTTATGTCATCGTTAGTAATGTTTGCGTTTAATAAATTCTTTGTGCCTGTCCACGAAGAATCAAAAATTATATTTGGAGAACTGCCAATGGCATCTTTCCATCTTTGTAACACATCTACTGGGTGACAACGAAACAAAACAATTGGATTACCTTCTATCTGCCCATTGGTAATGGCTTCATCAATATGCTTTAAATACTGTGGCTCGTTTGGAAATAAAACTTGTGGACCACCCGCGTATAAAATAATTTTTCTCCCCTTACTATTTTGCAAGCCTACTAATTGTTTCCATTCTGTTTCAAGAATTAGGTATTCAGGCTTTTTATAAAAATCAAATTGTGCAGCACCAGTAATAGTTACATTTTTGTTTTTGGTAAATGGATAAATACGATGCAGTTCTTGTACATTGTATTTATTCCAAACCATATAAGCATCGTATTCAACAGGTATCCAACCACGTTTAGTAATGTTGTCAAACGAAAGAATAGCAGTTAACATTTTCATGCCACCATCTTTACACACACGTAGTAAAATATCTTCTTGTGCATGAAATGGTGTTACTGTAAAAACAGCATCGGCATTTAACTGCTGTATCCAATCTTTTACTTGGTTGTAATTAGTATTGGTAAGCAATAATTTTTTTTCTTCGTCAAATAAATTTTTAGTAGCTCCTGGAACATACATTTTCAAAACGTTATACAACTCTCTCAATCTTGCAAACCATTTTGTTTTAGAAGGATTATACTGTTCTAAAAATTTCCATTGTATTTTTTGTGACGGACTTTGTAACCTAAAATTATTAAACCAATAATCAATTTTTCGGCGATGATTTAGGTAAATAGTGTCTCGTTTTGCTTCAGGTAAAAGATGAACTTCAAATTCATTTTTTTTTAATTCATCTATCAAGTCTTGTTGCTGCCAAGTGAGCAATATAATTGGCGTAGCAATTTTTTTAAGCTCATCTAACAAACCAGTTCGTACAATATACCTTATTGAAAAACTAAAAGATATTGGAACAATGATTCTACTTTTCTTCATTATGCTTTTAAATATCCTTAGTTCAACATTGCTTTTGCAAGCACTTTTAAAGGAATTTTGAAATAACCTGCTTTCAGCAATAGCCACACATCTTGTTTAAGATAGCTTGATTTATTATCTGCCATTGCTTTTAAATATTGTGTTGTTTTTTTTTGAATAATTTGTTTTACTTCCGCATCCTTAATAAAAGTAAAGGCTAATTGATGCGATAGTATTCTGTCGTGAAAATATCTTTCTTGTTTATTGTCATTCCATTTATTTAAAATGGCAGATTGTTCTTTAACCCTATATTTTATACAAGGATAACTACAGTATATAGCTTTTGAAATAGCAAGTAAACGTAACCAAAAATTATAATCTTCAAATAAAACACGTTCATCGTACAAACCTGTTTTTGCGTAAGCCGATGTTCTTATTAAAGTGGCAGGAGGTACTAAAACAATTTCTTTTTGCAACCATGCTTTTAATACAAACCCATCTTGAGGTTTAAATTTTGTTGCATCAACAAATAATCCTAACTCTTTTCCTTGCTCATTAAGTGCAATTGGGTTGGCGTAGACCAAAGTAAATTCCTCTCCTGCATTTTCAAGTAGCTGTACTTGCAATGAAATTTTTTCTGGAAGCATTTCATCATCTGTAGCAAATAATGTTAAGTATTTACCTTTTGCCAATTGAACAAATTGATTAGAAACTTTAGTGATGCCTTGGTTGGTTTCATTAACAATAAAAGTACAATGAAGCTTATTTTGCAGAATCCATTGGCTAATTTTTTGTGGGCAATCATCAGATGAGCAATCATCAATAATAATTACTTCAATATGCTGATAGGTTTGTTGCAAAACCGAGTTCAGAGCAGCAATAATATATGATGAGTAGTTGTAGGAAGAAATACCAATGGTAACTAACGGTAAATCTGTAATTTCATTTGATGATCTAAAATCCACTTAGTAATTTTTATTCTCCAATTCTAACTTTATTATCAGTAATAGTTGCTGGCTCATCATTCAATCCTTTGTAAATAAAAATCATGTTGTGATAAAAGTGTATTGAAGTGATGTGCTTATCGTAATAGCTAGGTTCATAGTTTTCTCTTATCACATCTACATAATTAACACAATCGGTAAGCTGTTTAAAAAAATTCATCATGGTATTGGGGCTTTGTAAATTATTGCTATCGCCACCAAATCTTGGCCAATAAGAAGTTTGTACATCTTCTACAACATATATACCACCTACTTTTAAAATTGGGAATAAAATTTTAAATGTTTCTATTACATGTTCGTTTATATGACTACCGTCATCAACAATCAAATCAATTTCGCCCATTTCTTTTACAACTGTATTTAGCAAAAATTCTTTATCTACCTGACTCCCTTTAAATATTCGTATTCTATTTTCTTGTAAAAGAGATTTATCAAAAATGTCTAGTGAAAAAATTTTACCATTGTGAAAATAACGTTTCCACATTTTGAGAGATTCTCCTCCCTTTACAGGACTCTTATAACCTCCTACCCCAATTTCTAAAAGATTAATTTTTTTATTTTTATAGGGTCGAAAATGATTATCGTAATGCTGTGTATAAAAATGTGCACCCCATTTATCTGTACCAAAAATAGTAGCAAGTTTATTCAAATCATCCTCACTACCTATAGATTTTAAATAAAGAATGGCACTTTTTATTTTCATTCTTTTCGATATGGAAAAATATTTTCGGGCTAACGATTTTAAGGGCATAAAGTAGTATTTAATAGCATCATTGATTTCCTAAATATTCATGAGAAAAGTTTAAGCCAGGTCTTGTTACACCTGGCATTTCAAAAGCGGAGGAACCCATTACTTCATTATATACTTCAAATTGAACCAAGTCTCTTCCTTTATACAAAGCATAGCGATGATTTTCTCCAACTATAATTGAAAGATAAAATACACCGCAGTTGAGAAAATTTTGTGGAATGCTACCATCAACTCTATATAATCCTTGCTTAGAATCATTATTCGTTGTTATTTCATGATTTACATGAAACACAACAACTTCGTCCACACTTCTTAATTCAAAAGAAATATCAAAATTGATATTGGGTTTATTAAAAGTAAAACTCACAGAAAAAGAAACACCCGAGGATATACTTATTGTTTTGCCTACTAATGGCTTAACAAAAAAATCTTGTACACGTACAATATCATTTCCTACAAATGTTTCTGTAAAATCGATGGTTGAAAAAACATCCACTTCATTTTGATAGTAATTGATTGCATCGGTTGGTGTACCATCAAAAACCAATTCGCCTTTTCGTAAAACCACACATCTACTACATAAACTTTTTACTGCAGCCATATTGTGGCTTACAAATAAAACTGTTCTTCCAGAAGAATGGCTAAGCTCCTGCATCTTACCTATACATTTTCTTTGAAATTCGGCATCACCCACTGCTAGTACCTCATCAATGATTAAAATTTCAGGATCTAAATGTGCAGCTACGGCAAAAGCTAGCCTTACTTTCATACCACTACTGTAACGCTTTACAGGTGTTTCAATAAAGGTTGGGATGCCAGAGAAGTCAACAATACTTTGATACCTATCTTCAATTTCTTTTTTTGTAAGTCCTAATATAGTACCATTTAAAAAAATGTTTTCCCTACCCGTCAACTCTGGGTTAAAGCCAGTACCTACTTCTAATAAACTGGCTACTCTTCCATACAAATCAATTCGCCCTTCAGTAGGTTTTGTTATATGCGATAGAATTTTTAATAGTGTACTCTTTCCTCCTCCATTTTTTCCAATAACTCCAACTACTTCACCC
>JAYVRD010000071.1:0-9788 GCA_043776595.1 Chitinophagaceae bacterium
AATGCTAGTGGTGCTAACAGTTATGTATGGAGCCCTTCAACAGGTTTGAGTGCTACCAATATTCCAAATCCTATTGCTTCGCCTATCATAACCACAACCTATCAAGTAATTGGTAGCGATATTAAGAATTGCTTTGCAGATACTGGTTATGTACCCATCATTGTTTATCCTATACCACAGTTTAATATTATTGCTAATACTATAACTATAAATGTGGGCAATAGTGTTACACTAAATACTACCAACTCATCAGATATAACTAAATGGAGATGGACACCTTCTCGTTGGTTAAACGCTACTAACATAGCTCAACCTATTACCAGCCCCAAAGACAATATTGTTTATAAATGTGAAGCAAGTAACGATGGTGGTTGTAAAGTTTCTGACCAAGTAACCATAGAAGTATTGTGCAATGGTAGCAATGTTTATATACCCAATACTTTCTCTCCAAATAAAGATGGTGTAAACGATGTTTTTTACGTACGTGGCAAAGGGCTTTTTAGTATAAAATCCATGAAAGTTTTCAATAGATGGGGTGAAATAGTTTTTGAAAGAACAAGTTTTAGCCCAAATGATGCAACTTTGGGTTGGGATGGAACGTTTAAAGATCAAAAACTTACGCCAGATGTTTTCGTATATGTGATTGAAGCACTTTGTGACAATAGTGTGGTTTTAAAATATCAGGGAAACGTAACATTGGTTAAGTAAGTCTTTATTGGCAAGGTAATTGCCAAAATTTCTTTTCATGTTTCCCCCTTATAATTAATATTCTTTGAGAAACGATGACTACCAAAAGACTAAAATTCTTTTTATTTCTTAGCTATGGGTTACTCTTACCACTATATTTTTATGCCCAAGCCCCAGTAGCTAATTTCAATAGTAACCTTACAAATGGTTGTGCACCCTTGGTTGTAAATTTTACAGATGTCAGCACCAATACACCCACACAATGGAGTTGGGATTTAGGCAATGGTACCTTAACTACTGTTCAAAATCCAACCACTACTTATCTTAATCCTGGTGTTTATACCATTAAACTTATTGCTACTAATGCAAGTGGCAGTAATACAATTATTAAAACCAATTATATTACTGTAAATGCTTTGCCTGCCGTAAATTTTTCATCACCAGATACAAGTGGCTGTGCACCTTTTACTGTTCTATTCAACGATTTATCAACTGCTGGTACTGGCACCATTACATCTTGGGAGTGGAATTTTGGTGATGGTGGTACCTCAACATTACAAAACCCAACACACATATATACCAACCCTGGCACCTTTGGTGTTTTTTTAAAAGTAACCAATAGTGCAGGCTGTAGTAAAATATTTTTCCGGTCTCAGTATATTATTATTGGCGGCACACTTACGCCCGATTTCAGCTTCACTATACCTCCCTATTGCAAAGTACCCATAAGTGTTCCTTTTACCAATAATACTACTGGCTCTGGTACTTTATCATACAATTGGAATTTTGGCGATGGTGGTACATCAACAGCTGTAAGTCCATCACATAACTATACTAGCTATGGAAATTTTATAGTAACGCTTACTGCCACTAATAATGGAGGTTGTGTGGCTACATTGCAAAAAACAGTTGCTTTGCAACCTAAAACTACACAGTTTACTTCGCCAGATTCTTTGTGTGTAGGTGCAGTAGGTAGTTTTATTGTAGCCTCTACGCCAACTCCTTTGAGTATAATTTTTTCTATGGGCGATGGCAACACTTTTACAACAGATACTGTATTACACAGTTATGCTACCCAAGGCAATTATTTTATAAAATTAAAAAATGATTTTGGAGGGTGTATAGATTCTGTTACGAAGCCAATAAAGATTAATCCAGTACCTGTTGCTAATTTTTCAGCACCAGTAACTGCCAGTTGCAAAGCACCATTTACAGTAAACTTCAACAATACTTCTACAGGTGCTACAACTTATTTGTGGAATTTTGGCGATGGCACAACATCAATACTTGCAAACCCAATTCATACTTATACTACCCTTGGTTCTTTTACTGTTACACTTACCGCTACCACCAATAAAGGATGCACAACGCAAGTAGTAAAAAATAACTTTGTACAAATTGTTCCACCCTCAATTGTTGTAAGCAACTTGCCTTTAAGTGGCTGTGCATCCATAACTTTTACACCAGTTTACACAGCTAATGCCTTAGGTGGCATAGCCTCATACGCTTGGGATTTTGGCGATGGGTTTACCTCTACACAAGCCAATCCATCACATACTTATACTGTGCCTGGTATTTATACAGTAAAAGTTATTATTACTTCCATTGGCGGTTGTATAGATTCTGCTGTGTATAGTAGTCAAGTTAAAATAGGAGTACTTATTCCGTTAGATTTTACAGCCATTCCAACTTCTGTTTGTGCAAGAAAGCCTATACAATTCAATTCTATAGCAGGAGGACCAGTGAATACTTACCTATGGAATTTTGGGGACTTTACCACCAATACTATTCCTAATCCTATACATACGTATCAAGATACTGGTTTTTTTTCAGTGTCACTCTCTACTAACTATAATGGTTGTATCACTACAGTAACCAAACCCAATTATATTTTTGTACAGCCTCCTATTGCTGGTTTTTTTATCACAAGAAATTGTAATCAAAGGAATACTATACTCTTCAATAATACTTCCATTCAAGCCACTAGTCTTCAATGGGATTTTGGAGATGGTTCACCTTTTTCTACAGCTGCAAATCCTACGCACATATACACTACATCTGGCATGTACAACGTGCGGTTGGTTGCATTTAACAACACTTGTAGCGATACAGTTTTTCTATCTATTAAAGTAATTTTTGGCAATATGTCTTTTACCTCCAATGGAGATACCATATGCCGAAGAGGTAGATTAGTATTTGGAGTTACAAGCCCCGATCCCTCAATTATTACTAATTATCAATGGAATTTTGGTGATGGCAATATTATCAGTACACCAAGTACGCCAGTTGCTTGGGATTATCTCATTTCAGGAAACTTTTTTACTAGTGTAGTAGTTACTGATGAAAACAATTGTAAAGACACTTTGTATAAGCCTTTACCCATTAGAGTTACTGGGCCTAGGGCTAATTTTAAGGCTGATAAGTTTGGTGGTTGCACTGGGTTGAATGTAAATTTTACCGATAGCTCTTATGCAGAAAACATAAGTGTAATACAACAATGGCAATGGATTTTTGGCGATGGGAGCACAGTAACCAATGCAACAAACGCAAATCAAAGCCATATATATGCTACTTCTGGTAGTTTTAATATAAGCCTAAAAGTTAAAGACCAACTAGGATGTACTGATTCTTTTTCAAGACCAGCGTACATTAATATAAGTAAAATAACACCCAAGCTTTTTTCACCAGATTCCATGAGTTGTGGTGGCAAAACCATACGCTTTGCAGATTCATCAGTTGGTACACCCATCGCTTGGCTATGGTTTTTTGGAGATGGCACTTCATCAACATTACAAAACCCAACACATGTATACCCAGATACTGGAAGATTCACAGTTAAGTTAATTGTAACAGCAGCTTATGGTTGTGTAGATTCTGTTGTTAAAACAAACTACATCACTATTAAAAATCCCAAAGCAAAATTTAGTGTAAGTGATTCTAGCACCACATGCCCACCACTGCAAGTAAACTTTTACGATAGTAGCTACTATACCAATAGTTGGAACTGGACTTTTGGAGATGGTGGAAATGCAGCTTATCAAAATGCTGTGTATGTATATTTTATTCCAGGGCAATACACCGCTAAGTTAGTTGTAACTAGTTTTGGAGGATGTAAAGATTCTGTTACGCAAACAATAAAAATTGGTGGGCCTTATGGTACATTAAGCTATACACCTATTACTGGTTGTAAAGGTTTAAATGTAAATTTTAAAACAGTAACTACTGGTGCAATTAGTTTTATTTGGGATTATGCAGATGGATTTACAACTACAACAAACGATTCATCTATAGTACACCAATACAACAATGCAGGAAAATACACACCCCGTGTGTTATTAAAAGATGCTACAGGTTGTATTGTGCCAGTAAATGGTATTGATACTGTTTTTATACAAGGATCTGTACCCAATTTTACAGCTACCAATAATATTCTATGCGATGCGGGCACTACTTCTTTTACCAACACGTCTGCCACCAATGCCTCATCAATAAATTATCAATGGAGTTTTGGCGATGGTGGAAATTCAATATTACAAAACCCAATACATAATTATGCAACAACAGGTTTTTACAATGTACAAATAATAACCACTACGCCATTGGGTTGTAAAGACACGGTTACAAAAAACAATTTTATTAAAGTAGTTAAATCGCCAATCATTACTACCATTAATGTAAATGATACGGCTTTGTGCCTACCAGCAGCATTTACATTTACGCCACAGTTAATGCCAGATACTTCTACCATTATTTCTTGGCAATGGAATTTTGGCAATGGCAATATATCAACTATACAAAACCCATTGGCACAAACCTTTCTTGCCGCAGGTACTTATACCAATCAATTAATTGTAACCAATAGCAGTGGGTGTAAAGACACAGCTACACGTACGGTTTATGTAGCTACAAGAGCCCCAGTAAATATTATTAACAACGATACCACTGTTTGTAGTGGAGTTATGATTCAGCTAAACACCATTGGTGCTAACAATTATACCTGGCTTACACCAACCACTTATTTAAGTGCTACTAATATTGCTAACCCAATTGCAACACCACTTACAAGTATTAAGTATGTGATAAGAGGAACAATGAACAATGGTTGTGTTGGAGAGGACTCAGTCAATATAATAATACAATCATCTCAGCCAACATTTACTGCAAGTAATAATGTTTTGTGCGATGCTGGTTCTACAACCTTTACTCAAAATACTACTACCAATGGTAGCCCACTAACTTACCAATGGAATTTTGGTGATGGCGGAAATGCTACACTCCAAAATCCAACACATAATTATACCGCTTTAGGTTTGTACAATGTGAAGTTGATTGCCACAACTGTTTTGGGCTGTAAAGACTCTATAACAAATAATAGCTTTATTAAAGTGGTGAAATCTCCTGCACCATCAATAAATATTATTGATAGTGCATTGTGTGTACCAGCTTCCTTTACGTTCTCTCAACAGTTAGTAGCAGATACTTCGGCTATAATAAATTGGAGTTGGGTATTTGGTAATGGCAATACCTCTGCTTTGCAAAACCCACCCACACAATTGTTTACAGTTGCTGGTACTTACCCCAATACACTTACTGTAACTAATAGCAGTGGTTGTACTAAAACGGTTGCTCGTAATAATTATGTGTATGTATTACCTACTGTAAATATTACAACCAACGATACTACTATTTGTAGTGGCTCATCAATTACGCTTGCAGCTACAGGTGCCAATAATTATACATGGTTATTGCCCACCAATAATTTAAGCTGTACCAATTGTGCATCACCGATAGCCAATCCTACAAACAATATTCAGTATAAAGTAAAAGGTACCAATGCAAATGGTTGTATTGCATACGATAGTATTAATATTAAAGTAATGCAGCCTTATACTTTGGCGTTACTTACCAACAATAAATCTATCTGTAAAGGGCAGAGTGTACAACTTGCTGCTACAGGTGCACCTAACTATGTTTGGACACCCACTTCATGGTTAAGTGCAGATAATATTCCCAACCCCATTGCTACCCCAGATACATCCACTATTTATAAAGTGGTGGGCTACGATTCATTGAATTGTTTTAATGACTCTGCCAATGTTGCTATAACAGTATATAATTATCCAACTGTAAATCTTGGATTAGATATTGTTATTAGTGCTGGCAATGTGGTTACACTAAACCCTACTGTATCTAGCGATGTTATTGGTTATAGCTGGACACCGAGTTTTGGTTTAAATTGTACTACTTGCCCTAACCCACAGTTAACGGCATTTGACAATAGAACTTATAAGGTTAAGGTAAACAATGCAGGTGGCTGCACCAGTAGCGACGAAATAAATATAATTGTAACCTGCGATGGTAGTTCTGTATTTATACCCAATACTTTTTCGCCCAATGCCGATGGTATGAATGATGTATTTTACATAAGAAGTAAAGGTGTATTTGTGGTAGAAAGTATGCGTATTTTTAATAGGTGGGGTAACATGATTTTTGAGAAAAGACAACTCACACCCAACAATCCTACTTTTGGTTGGGATGGTACAGTAAATGGAGAAAAACCGCAAACTGGTGTGTATACTTACCAAGTAGAAGTACGATGCACCAATAGCCAGCTATTAAAATATTCTGGAACAATAAGTTTAATCCAATAAAATGAAAAAGCCATCGTTTGAACATATACCCAGTATCAATATTCATTTTGCAATGAAGAACCGTATCCAAAAAATTACACTTGTACTATTGCTATGCAGCAGTTATGCTATGCAAGCACAAGATGTACATTTTTCCCAATTTTTTGAAGCACCATTATTACGCAATCCTTCTTTAGCAGGTTTGTTTGCAGGTGATATTCGAGTGCAAGGTGTTTATCGTAATCAATGGGGCAGTGTTACAACACCTTATCAAACTGGCTCATTTGATATTGAATACAAAAAACCAGTTGGTGGTGCTAATGACTTTATGACTTTTGGTGGGCAAATATTATACGACCGTGCAGGTACTACAAATTTTACAACTACCAATTTTTTACCAGCAGTTAATTATCATAAAGCATTAAGTGGAGATAAGAGCAAATATATTTCTTTAGGTTTTATGGGTGGATTGGTGCAACGCAGTATTGATAGAACAAAAATTACTACCAACAATCAATTTGATGGTAATGGCTATAATCCATCCTTGGCAGATGGAGAAACATTTGCTCAAACCAACTATAGTTATTTTGATGCAAGTGTGGGTATGACCTACAATGCACCATTGCCTGGCGAAGGTGAAAACAATACTTTTTTTATTGGTGCTGCATATCATCATTTCAATCGTCCTAAAAATTCTTTTTATAAAAATCCTGATATAGAATTAAATGCTAAATGGGTGGCAAGCGTAGGTGTAAAATTTGATATTAATGAAACTTCTTACTTTACGCTTCATGCAGATTATAGTAAACAAGGTGCTTTTACCGAAATTATTGGTGGTGCATTATACTCTTATAAATTAGGAGAAGATATTGAAGCACCCAGCTACACATTACACATTGGTGCATTCATGAGGTTGAGAGATGCTATTATACCTGTAGTAAAATTTGATTACAATCCATTTTCGGTAGCCTTGAGTTATGATGCCAATATTTCGCAATTAAAAACAGTATCTCAAGGAAGGGGTGGTATGGAGTTATCGGTTTCGTATCGTGGTTTTTTTGATAGAGATAACAGTAGCAGAAATGCAGTGGTTTGTCCACGCTTTTAAAACATATTTATTCTTTGGTTAGCAAAGAATATTAACTCGGTTCTTTTATGGGTTAATGAATGGGGGTTTCTTACTTGGGTAAGGCCCCGTTCATTGTTTTTGGGGGTGAGTGATGTATGGTTTGAAGGGTGTTGTGCGTAGATGGTACGCTACGATAAATGCCCAATAGATATCGATAGCTAAACATGTGCGACGCAACCGCAGCTTAATTTCTATTCAATTGCTGGCTACAAAAATATTTCATCTAAACTGATACTTGGGGAGAGTAAAAGCTGGTTTCTCACATCGTGTAGGAATGATATAATAAAAGCCCCACTACTGCAGGGCTTTTATTAATAAGCAATTACATTGGTTATGGAAAAATGCCCAACTCAGCATAGCTGGTGGCAACTTTATTAATTGCGTTTACATAAGCTGCTGTACGCATATCTGGTATGGTAGGGTTAGCGTGCCAAATATCCATGATTTCTCGTGTAGCTGTTATCATAGTCTCCTCTAAACCACTGTGTACTAAATCCACTTCATCTGCACCGTGCATAATAAAGTTGCGTTCATCGTCGGTTACTTTTTTACCACTCAAATTTTCCATTTGGTTTAAAATATGGGTATTCATATTCTCGGTAAAGCGTTTTTCCATACGTCCGTAGCGTACATGGCTTAGGTTTTTAAGCCACTCAAAATAACTAACAGTAACACCACCTGCATTTAAATACATATCTGGCACTACTAAAATTCCTTTTGCAGTTAATATTTCATCAGCATCTGGTGTTAATGGTCCATTGGCAGCTTCACCAATAATTTTAGCTTGTACACGTGGTGCATTTTCTCCATTAATTACATTTTCTAATGCGGCAGGTATTAAAATATCGCAAGCCAATTCTAATGCATCAGTATTTTTTGCCAAGTTGGTAGCACCCGGAAAATTTAAAATAGAACCTGTTGCTTTGCGGTGTTGAAAAAGTTCTTCTTCGTTTATACCATCGGCTTTATAAATACTTCCTTCATATTCTGCTATGGCTACTACGGTAGCTCCACCTTCTCTAAAAAATTTGGCACTATGGTAACCCACATTACCTAAACCTTGTACTACTATTGTCTTGCCTTTAATACCCACTTCTAATCCTAATTTTTTCATCACCTCGGGCATGTTGCACACTTCACGTATGCCAAAGTAAACACCTAAGCCTGTAGCTTCTTTACGCCCACGTACACCACCTTGTGTAATAGGCTTACCAGTAACACAACCAGCAGCATCTATTTCTCCTGGTTTAAGGGAAGCGTAGGTATCTACTATCCAAGCCATTTCTCTTTCACCTGTGCCATAGTCTGGTGCTGGCACATCAATACCTGGTCCAATAAAATTCTTCTTTACCAACTCAGCTGTGTATCTACGTGTAATTTTTTCTAACTCGTAAGTGCTGTACTTGCGTGGGTTTATTTTTATACCACCTTTACCACCACCAAAAGGTACGTTTACAATGGCACACTTATAAGTCATCAAACTTGCTAGTGCCATTACTTCGTCTTGGTTTACTTCATCGCTAAAGCGAATACCACCCTTACATGGGCTTTTGTGTTGAGAATGTTGCACACGGTACGCCTCAATTACTTCTATGCTTCCGTCATCCCTTTTTATAGGGAAACGCATACTGTAAATACTATTGCAGGCTTTAATCTGTTCTAGCAAACCTTTATCCCATTTGGTAAATTTTGCTGCCTTATCAAAGCTTTTTTCTACACTTTGAAAAAAACTGTACGGTACATTTGACATAAGCTAACTTTTTAGTTTTGTAATATGAGCAATCGTTATTAAGACATTTGATAAGTAATAAATGGGTAGTAGCAAGTGGAACAGTCCTAGTAGTCTCTCCCTATTTAGTACTAGTTTTTTCTAATTTACTAATTTTTCTATCCAAGTTTAATAAAAATAAAAACAAACCAATTAATATCGTTACCACTACCGCCATTACCACATAAATTTTCCCATTACTACGCATAAAATCAGGTTCTTTTTCAGCTATAGTTTGTGCGTTACAAAAAATGGTAAGTATAGCGAGTGCAATGGTAAATCCTATTGGCTTTATCTTATTCATTATTCAGTTTTTTCTCTGTTAATATTTGAAGCCTAACTCTAAGGGTAGCAATCCAAACGCCCAACAAAGTCCACCCAATAAATGCAGGTATCATTACTAGCTTCATAGCACTAGTAGTATCTTTAGGGTTTAGCCCAGGGTTGCCTTCGCTACCTTGCCCCCCAGGGTGTAAGCTTTCTACCAATCGTGGCAAAATCCATATTGTGGGAAAAAGCATAAAAAAAGCAAAAATGTTGTACACAGCACCAATACGGGCTTTCTTTTCATCGT
>JAYVRD010000072.1:0-2509 GCA_043776595.1 Chitinophagaceae bacterium
AGTTTGCACACATTGCACCCGGTGCAGTACTTTGTGGTAATATAAAAGTAGGTAAGCGTTCTTTTATTGGGGCAAATGCGGTAGTAAAAGAAGGCATTATAATTGGTGATGATGTAATTGTTGGTGCAGGATCTGTTGTAATAAAAAATATTGCAAGCGGAGAAAAATTTGTTGGAAACCCTCAAAGAAAAATTAAATGAGTATGAAAAAAGTGTTAGTAACAGGTGGTGCTGGCTATATTGGTTCTGTTTTAGTTCGTATTCTGCTCGAAAAAGGGTTTGTGGTACGCGTAATTGATTCTTTAAAATTTGGAGGACAAGCTTTATACGATGTTGCCAATCACCCTCACTTCGAATTTATACAAGGTGATGTAAGAAACGATGCCGATGTGATAAAAGCAGTAGCTGGTGTAGATGCTGTAGCACATCTTGCTGCAATAGTAGGAGACCCAGCATGTGCAAAATTTAGCGATGAAGCCAAGCAAGTAAACTGGGATGCTTCCGTTTCAGTATTTGAACAAGCAGAAAAGGCGGGTGTTAAAAAATTCGTGTTTGCGTCTACTTGTAGCAATTATGGCAAAATGAAAGATGCCAATGCCTTTGTAAACGAAGAATCTGAATTACTGCCTGTATCATTATATGCCGAGCTTAAAGTAGCATTTGAAGATTATATCATTAACAAAAGAAAAGATGCAAATATTTGTGCTACTGCACTGAGATTTTCTACAGTATATGGTTTTTCGCCACGTATCCGTTTTGATTTAACTGTAAATGAGTTTACCCGTAATGCTACTGTAAATGGTGAACAAGAAATTTGGGGACCACAGTTTTGGAGGTCATACTGCCATGTGCAAGATTTGGCACGTAGTGTAGTATTAATTTTAGAAAGTGATGATGCAAAAGTTCGAACCAATGTATTTAATGTGGGTGATACAGAAGAAAATTATCAAAAAGGAATGATAATGGACGAAGTGTGTAAAGTAGTACCTAACGTAAGGGTAATTAATGTAGATAAAAATGAAGACCCAAGAGACTATAGGGTTAACTGCGATAAAATTAAAAAAGAACTCGGCTTTACTATCACAAAAAAAGTACCCGATGGTGTAAAAGAAATTTATAAAATCATTTCATCTGGCTTGATAGCCGACCCCTTTGCACAGCAATTTAAAAATATTTAATTTCCAAATACTATGATGTTGCTTTCTGGTCCAAACATTGGTGGCAATGAATGGAAATATGTAAAAGAGTGTTTAGATACTGCATGGGTTTCTTCTGTAGGTTCTTATGTAAATGAGTTTGAAAAAATAACAGCTCAATTTGCAGGTGCAAAATATGCTGTGGCTACTAGTAGCGGTACAACAGCTTTGCACATTGCCTTGCTTTTAGCAGGCGTACAAACAAGCGATTATGTAATAGTGCCCAACCTTACGTTTGTAGCGTCTTTAAATTCTATTTCTTATACTGGTGCCCAACCTATTTTAATAGATGTAGATGAAAAAACTTGGCAAATAGACTTGGTTATGCTTGAGAAATTTCTTACAGAAAAAACAGATATTGTAAACAATGTTTGCGTTTTTAAAGAAGATAGAAAAACCATAAGTGCTATCATGCCCGTACATGTATTAGGTAACATGGCAGATATGGATAAACTGCTGGTTATTGCAAAACAGTTTCATTTAAAAGTTATTGAAGATGCTACCGAGGCCTTAGGTAGTTATTACAAAGGTAAACATAGTGGCACTTTTGGGTTAATGGGTTGTTTTAGCTATAATGGCAATAAAATAATTACAACTGGTGGTGGTGGTATGATAATAACTAATGATGAAGAACTAGCAAAAAAAGCAAAACACTTAACCACGCAAGCCAAAAGTGATTCTTTTGAATACATTCATGATGAAATAGGATATAATTATAGGTTAGTAAATGTACTAGCAGCCATTGGAGTAGCACAAATGGAGCAGTTACCTTCTTTTGTAAAAAGAAAAAAGGAGATTGATGATTACTACAAAACACAGTTACAGGGTATTGGAGATATTTCTTTTCAATTGGTAGAAAAAAATGTGGATGTTAACTGTTGGTTATTTACCTTTCGCACCGCAAAACAGAAAGAAGTTTTGAAGGCATTAAACGAAAAGCAAATGCAATCAAGACCATTTTGGGTGCCTATGAACGAGTTGAAAATGTTTAATAGTAACTTGTACGTAACAGAAAATAATATTTCTAAAAAAATATACAGTGAATGTCTCAGTATTCCCTGCTCTACTTACATTACAGATGCAGAAATGGAAGCTGTGGCAAAGGTTATTAAAGGCTGTTATTAAGTAAAGCTAAATACGGATGTATCTTCTAATAAAGCGTTTGTTGGATATTGTAATGGCAGTAATTGCTTTGGTAATACTTTCACCATTGTTTATTTTGGTGATGATAGGATTGCGTTTTACTGGTGAAGGTGAAATTTTTTATCAACAACAACGCGTAGGTTTTCACAATAAAATATTTGGCATTTGGAA
>JAYVRD010000073.1:0-2507 GCA_043776595.1 Chitinophagaceae bacterium
GGTTGAGCTTGTCGAAACCGATTAGCAGATTTTATCGCCTTCGACAAGCTCAAGGCTGACAGCATTTATTTGCTTATGATTCATTGATATAAAAAATAAAAGAATTTAATTATTAAAGTTTGCGTTTCTAAAACTTATAACCTCGTAAAAAGTCTTCTATCAACATTCTTTTTTTACCTTCTAATTGTATTTCTAAACAATGGATAAAGCCATTAGTACAAGCAAATTTTAGAAAGGTTTTTCCATCTGTTACTGCTTCGCCAATAGTGGTAGAATGTGGTGTAATATCTTTTTTACTGCTGTAAATTTTCAAAGTCTTATCTCTAAACAAACAAAAAGCCCCAGGAAAAGGAGACAAGCCCCTAATTAAATTATGTATTTCATCTGCTGTTTTAGTAAAATCAATTTTGCAGGTTTCTGTAAAAATTTTTGGTGCATGTTTTAAAGTAGAAAGTTGAAAATCGAAAGTTGAAAGTTGTGGTTGTTCTTGTAGAGTTTTTTCGGCAATGCCTTTTAAAGTGGCTAACAAAGTGCTTGCTCCTAATTCTTTCATGTGGTCATGCACTTCGCCAGCAGTTTCGTTTTCGCCAATAAGCATTTTTGTTTGTAGCAAAATATCACCAGTATCTATTGCATGTTTAAGTTTAAAAGTAGTAACACCCGTTTCTTTTTCACCATTAATTACTGCCCAGTTTATAGGTGCAGCACCACGGTATTGAGGTAGTAAACTGCCATGTACATTAATAGTTCCCATAGGTGGCATATTCCAAACTATTTCGGGCAGCATTCTAAAAGCTACCACTATTTGTATATCGGCTTTTAGGCTTTTTAGCTCCTCAATAAAATCTGGGGCTTTTAGTTTTTCTGGTTGTAAAATATGCAAGCTCTTTTCTACAGCATATTTTTTTACAGCACTTTCTGTAAGTTTCATGCCACGCCCAGCAGGTTTGTCTGGTGCAGTTATTACACCTACAATATTGCAACCTGCTTTAAGCAATGCATCTAAACTTGCAACAGCAAATTCTGGCGTACCCATAAACACAATTCTCAGGTCTTTATAATCCATGTGTGCAAATGTAAATTATGTAAGATGGAGTTATTAAAACCAAGCAAATTTCATCAAAACAATCAAGTCTTTACCAACCCTTACTCAAAATCATCATACATCAAATACTTCTTTCTTATTTTTTTAAAGGCGTTTAGTTTGGGCTGCCAACTTGCACGAATTTCTGCTTCGGTTTTGCCATCTTTTATTTGTTGCATTAGTTCTGCATTACCAGCAAGTTTATTAAAAAAATAGTCTGTTGCTTTGCCAGTTTTGGGTTTTAAAAAGAAACTGTCTTTTGTAGGAAATAACTGATAAGCTTCCAACAAATATTTAAGCTGTAGTTTGTTATCAATCAATCTCAATACAGGTCTGCCTTCGCCATGCAAGTTCCAGCCATAGCAAATTTTGTCTTTTAGTTTGGGTTCTTTAGCACCATCACGGCTAATGGGTGTAAAAGTGTAATACGTTTTTGGCAATAGGGGATGCCCAAAAACACAAAATGGGTGTGCTGTACCTCTACCTTCACTTAACACAGTACCTTCAAACAGGCAGTTGCTAGCATACCAATACACACTAGCTATATCTGGCAAGTTTGGCGATGGCTTTATGGGTAATTCATACTTACTATCATGGTTATAATTGCTACATTTTATCACTTGAAAATGAAAAGGCGTATCGACCGAATTTTGGGCAGTTAAATAATATTTGTAACGTTCTGTAGCTTTTGCATTTAACCATTTTTCGCCAGTAATCATAAAGGCGTATTCACCCATCGTCATACCATATACAGTGGGTATGGGCTGCATACCCACAAAGCTTTTGTAAGCAGTATCAAGCACTGGGCCATCTACATAAAAACCATTAGGGTTGGGTCTGTCTAGTATCATCAACGGAATACCGTTTTCCAATGCAGCTTCTACATACTCTTGTAGCGATGAAATAAATGTATAAAACCTTGTGCCCACATCTTGTATATCAAACAACATCACATCTACATCTTTTAAATCTTCGGGTGTAGGTTTTCTTTTTTTGCCATATAATGAAATTACAGGAATACCTGTAGCCGAATCTATGTAATTATCAATTTTTTCGCCAGCATCTGCCTTGCCTCTAAAGCCATGTTCTGGGCCAAAAGCTACTGTTATTTTTACACCAAGCGATAATAAGGAATCTACCAAATGGGTACTTCCAATAGTGGCTGTGTGATTGGCAAAAATGGCTACCCGTTTGCCTTTTAGCATAGGCACATACACATTGGTACGATAGGCTGCAGGTGTAATGGTAGGCGTAGTGGTTTGTGCCCAAGAAAATAGGGGTGCAAGGGCAATTAGTACAAGCAATTTCTTCATGTTGTGTATTTAAAAAATTGAAGATAGATAAAATTACTTGTGTAGTTATATTGATGGGGTTACCTTGCCGCCGTTTCTTTGAGAAAGTGAAAGGTGAAAAGAGAAAAAAT
>JAYVRD010000074.1:0-9719 GCA_043776595.1 Chitinophagaceae bacterium
TTCAGAAGTTTCTGCTTATCCTGCTGCACCTGATAGTGAATATGGATGGGAAAAATTATTTAGCGAACGTCTTTATTTATCCTATCAAAGAAACTACGGATTATCGGTACGTATAGCTAGGTTTCACAACATTTTTGGGCCACAAGGCACTTGGAGGGGAGGTAAAGAAAAATCCCCAGCAGCATTGTGCCGTAAAATCGCCTCTATTGAAAATGGTGGAAGTATAGAAGTATGGGGTGATGGAAAGCAAACCCGTTCCTTTTTATTTATTGACGAATGTATAGATGGAGTAAGAAGATTGATGGAATCGGATTTTAGCGGGCCTGTAAATATTGGTTCCGAAGAAATGTTATCGATTAATGACCTTGCAATATTAATAGCTTCTATTGCTAAAAAAACAATTATCATTAACAATATACCTGGTCCTACAGGAGTAAGAGGTAGAAACTCTGATAACAAGCTGATTGCCGAAAAAATAGGTTGGCAACCATCGCAAAGTTTAAAAACCGGTATTGAAAAAACATATGCTTGGATAAACGAGCAGCTAACCTTACACCCTTAGTAATACCCCTAACCTATTCATGAAGTTATTAATTTTATCGCAAGTATTCTGGCCCGACACGGCTTCTACTGCCCAGCATTTATCTGATTTTGCAGATGAAATGGAAAAAAATGGGCACGAAGTAAGGGTAATATGTAGCAGGTTTGCTTACGAAAGTCCTCAAACGAGCTATTCAAGGTATGAACATAAGAATACAATTGAAATAAAGCGACTGAGGAATACAAAATTTGGAAAGGGTAAGATTTTAGGTCGATTGGTTGACTTCTTATCGTACAATGCACTATTAGTTGTTCACTTATTTAAAATACGTAAGCACAAAATAGATGCAATTTTAGGAATGACTTCACCACCGTTGGTTTCGTTTATTGCAGTGCGGTTTGCTAAGATTAAAAAAGTACCTTTTATTTATTGGACAATGGACTTGCAACCAGAGTTGGCCATTGCCTCCAAAATGATTCGGAAAAATTCGCCCTCAGCATTACTCCTTACTAGGCTCGGGGCACATATTATTAAGCATTCTGCTCTTATTTTTTCGTTAGATAGATACATGGCTGATTATTTAGTAAAAAAAGGTTCCAAATCAACGCGTATTGCCACCA
Organism: Chitinophagaceae bacterium; assembly: GCA_043776595.1. GTDB lineage: Bacteria > Bacteroidota > Bacteroidia > Chitinophagales > Chitinophagaceae > UBA1930. Next base: position 1,162 of record JAYVRD010000074.1, read on the forward strand.
TCCCTGTTTGGTCGGTCGTTGACAAACGTTATATGGGAGAAATAGAAGATAATCCCTACCGTATAAATAATGGATTTACTGATAAAGTGGTGGTAATGTACTCAGGCAATCATGCCCATGTACACCCTTTGGATACTTTACTAAAGGCTGCTGCTATGCTAAAAGATGACAGCAGATTTGTATTTGCCTTTGTAGGTGGAGGTGTAAGAAAAAAAGATGTTACCCAGTTTAAAAAGGAAAATAGTTTGACCAATGTGGTGCAACTGCCTTATGAACCCAGAGAAAATATTCATCATTCCTTAGGTGCTGCAGACATACACGTAGTTGTTTTAGGAGAAAATCAAGTGGGCTTTACGCACCCCAATAAAATATATGGGGCTATGTTTTTAGCAAAACCCATTGCTTACATTGGACCTTCTGTATCTCATGTAAACGATATCCTTAGGCATATTGATGGCAATATTAGTATTGAGCATGATGAACAGCATACCCTTGTGAAGCAACTAAAAGCATTTGCAGAGCTTAGAGCCGAAGATAGACAGGCTATAGGTAATGCTAATTTGGCCTATGCTAGCGAACATTTTAATCCAGTACATCTTAAATCGAACATGGTGCATGCTGTTGAAAATTGTGTTGAACCAAAACAGACGTTTAAGGATAAGACAATTCCTAAGCCAATACCAGAAAAAGCAATACTCTTTTAGAGATACCCAGTATATCATTGACTATGTTTATTAATTAGCCACTTGTCAAGTGGCTTTTTTATTTTTGTATATGCTTACTTCTGTTAAAGAACGATTCCCGATTGCTTACCCCCTTTCTGTTTTTTTATTATTGGTTTTGGGCTTTCATGCTTTTTATATTTTTTTTATTGGTGCTACAGCACCAGGTGGCAAAGTGTATATAAGCTGGTTACAAGCGTTTAATTTTTTAGATGCACTTCGTTTATCTATTAATAAAACAGCAGCTTTTGTATTGCATCTTTTAGGGTATACGGTTACAGCTTGTACCAAAGAGTTATTACAAATAAATTTTCGCTCCTCTGTTTTTTTAGCATACGATTGTATTGGTTTTGGGGTAATGAGTGTTTGGGTAGCTTTTGTAATTGTAGATGGTGGCAGCTTTAAAAAAATGATTTTGTGGCTCGTATTCGGTCTCTTAGCCTTGTGGGTAATTAATGTAACCCGTATTACACTCCTCATCTTGTTCAATTATAATCATTGGAAACATATTTTACCCTTCGATCATCATACCAATTTTAATATCGTTTCCTATGTCTTTATTTTATTAATGGTTAGAATTAAAACAAGAAATTCATAATCAAGTTGTTTAGAATTTTGTATTCCTTCCCGCCATGTCTCTAAAGCCTTGCTAGTAGCCCAGCATAGTACGTTGCAGTTTTCAAGTTCGTCAATTGCGAGGAGTTGCGAAGCATAGAGCAAAGCAATCTGTTTTTTAAATACTTCCTACCTAGCAATCACGTTTTCAAAGTAGTTTTTAGAATTATGAAAGAAAATTATCGTTTGCTCAACACCCATTATTCTCTTACAAACAATCCCTTTGTTCATTATTTCTTAATATCCTTTTTTCTCTGCTCTCACAAGTGGGCTTTACTTTTACTGTCTAAAATTGGTTTGCTAGCTATTGTATTTTAACTATATTTGATTTTACTGTTTTAGCAACTGCTACAGTGAACCATGTTTTTGTTATCCAATACACTGCTGAAACCTCTGCAAAACAACCCCCTTTTACTCTAAAAAAACTATTGGGAAACACCCAAGTATATTTTTATTTCTATTAGTAAAACAAAACTTTATGCGTAATTTTTTACACCGTTGTACCGCCCCAGTGGTGGCTTTTTTATTGATTGCTTTAATGCCTGTAATGGGATGGGGGCAGACGACTGTTTTCTCTGACGCTTTCACAACATCACAAGGTTCAACATATACCGCAACGGCTGGTGCTATTGGAAGTAGTAGTACATGGTCTCTTGCTAGATTAGGTACAGATTGGGGAGCTAAAATTGATGGTGGTGTTATGGATTTAACTAATGACGCAGGGGCTACAGGCAATGCTACAGGTTGGGGATACGGGTATACTCCAGTATCTAACTTTACATCACCATATACTTCAACACTAAGTTCAAATCCAGGGGTTGTAACTTGGACTTTTAATATGAAGACCAATAGAACAACTGCTTTGGCAGGTTTTGGAGCTACCACATCTTATGGAGCGGCTATTGTTCTTTCGTCTACATCAACCGCAGTTGGAACTACAGGTTCGGGATATGCCGTGTTAATGGGGGGAGGAACCAATAATAATCTTGGTCTTTATTATTTTACATCAGGTTTACAAGGAACTAGAACAGCAGTAATTACATATGCTAATCCTGCACCTGTAGCTTTAACAGATTACATGAGTGTTCAAGTGACGTATACACCAAGTACAAATACCTGGGCTATGTCAACTAGGGCTGATGGAGCTACAGCTGCTGATCCAGCTGCAGGAACATTAACTTCTCTTGGTTCAGCTGTAAATAGTACAGGAACCGGGACATCGATGCCTAATTTTGGTTTTTATTGGCAGGGATCAACTGGTGCTAATCAAAGCAGTTTAATGGATAATGTAAAGGTTACAGTTGTAAGTGCAAGTACTAACTTCTACTCCAAAACCACAGGTAATTTAGAATTAGCAAGCAGTTGGACAGATGATATAACTTTAGCAGCAGGAAATGCACCAACAGATTTTACAACTGCTAACCAAGTATTTAATATTCGTAATAATGCTACCCCAACCATTGGTGCTGCTTGGACAGTTTCGGGTACTAGCTCAAAAATTATTGTAGGAGATGGTACTAATGCCTGCAATTTTACCATACCAAGTAGCTTTGCTGTTACTGGCACTGTTGATGTGGCTGCTGTTGGTACTTTAACCAACCAAAACACTACGAGTCCAACTTTTGGTACTTTAACGGGTACAGTTGTTTATGATGGCAGTAGTGCACAAACAGTTTCTGCTACAACTTTTACCAATTTAACCATACAAAACAGTGGTGCTACCAAAACAGCAGGAGGAACAATAACGGTGAGTGGTGTTTTAAGTGTAGCTGCATCCTCCATTTTTGATATTAGCACCTTTGCTTTAAGTGGAGCAGCATTAACAACAACTGGCACAGGTACAATAAGAACACAAAACACTTCAGCAACACCATTGCCAACTGGTAGAACCTGGAGTATGGATGTGCAATACAATAGTTCTAGTCCTCAAACAGTAGTTGCAGGGACTCATACTAATTTAGATATTAGCGGAGGAAATAGAATACTTATAAATGGAGGAACAATCGATATTAGTGGAACTTATAATCCTGGAGTTGGTACTTTGACTGTAACTAGTAATACAATAAATTTTAGTTCAGCTTCTTCTCAAACCATACCCGCTGCAACTTATAACAGTATTAGCAATACAGGTAATGGTGACAGAATTTTAGCTAACAGTGGTACAATAAGTATTGCAGGTTCATTTTCAACTGGAGCAGGAACTTTTACTACTACTGGAAGTACCATAGATTATAATGGTACTGCCGGATTTACAATGAGTACATTCACTTACAATAACTTAATTATTAGTGGCAATAAAAGTGCGGGTACAGTTAGTTTAGGTGCTGCAACAACTTTAACCTTCGGTGGCAGTTTTACTTTTACTGCAACCAATGTTACTCAAACAGCAGGAACAAGTACTGTTATTTTTAATGGCACTGGTCAGGCTATTCCTGCATTAAATTATTATAACCTTACATTGGGCACGGGTTCTACATTTCCCAGTGGCACTGTTAGTATTGCAAACACATTTACTCCAGGTACTGTAACAAGTGCCAGCCAAGGAACAATAGTATTTAACGGGACTTCTTCTCAAACGATTGCTGCTGGTTTTACTTATAATAATTTAACCATTAGTGGTGCAAGAGGTACGGCAACCATAACATTAGCTACTGGTACAATTACAGTTGCAGCTACACCAAGTTTCACCGCTACTGGTACAATTAGTTATACCACAACAGGCAATACATTTGTCTATAGCGGAACAAGTCAGGCTGTAATGGCTATCAGCTATAATGACCTAACATTAGGAACAACTACAACATTCCCAAGTGGCACAGTAAATATAGCAGGTACGTTTACGCCAGGTACTGTAACAGGTGCAACACAAGGAACAATTGTATTTAATGGAACAAGTCAATCAGTGCCTGTATTTAATTTCTTTAGTCTTTCTTTAGGAACTACTACTACGCTGTCTGTTGGTTCGATTGGTGTTGCTGGTACATTCACGCCAGGGTCTACAACCAGTACCAACCAGGGTACAATTGATTTTAATGGAGCTGGTACGCAAACTATTGCTGCTGGGTTTACTTATAACAATTTAACCGTTAGTGGTGCAAGAGGTACAGCAACGCTAACTTTAGCAAGCGGAACAATTACAGTAGCCAATACATTTAGTGTTACTGCTACAGGAACGATCACTTATACTGTAACCGGCAATACAGTAGATTTTTCTAGTGCCTCTTCACAAACTTATCCTGCTATAAACTATAACAATATTTCAAATACGAATAATGGTCCACGAGTACTACCTAATAGTGGTACAGTTGGTATCGCCGGAACTTTTACACCCAGTACAGGAACTAATACAACTGTAGGTACTAGCACAGTTCAGTTTAATGGTTCAGGTCAAACGATTCCACAAACCAATGTATCAGGTGACTGGTATTATAATCTTATTGTTGCAGGTAGCGGTATTGCACGTTTTGGAGTAAGCAGCCCGTTATTAGCATCAGGTGGTAGTTTAACTGTGAATAGTGGAGCTACATTAAATATGGGTACTTCTGCTACTTTAACTAGTGCTACAACACAAATGAGTACTTCAAGTGGTACAGCATCAGTAAATATAATGGGTACACTAAATACTGCAAATGCAGCAGGTTTAATGGGTACCACAAGTACAAGTTTTAATAGTACAGGAATACCTTCAGGCAACATCACATTAGGAACTGCATCTGTAATTAATTATTGTGGTGGGGGTAACCAAACAATTAGTGCAGGTTCTTATGCTAATATAACCATCAGTCAAACAAGAAGCTCATCTACGATAACACTTCCTAATGGAACAATCAATATTTCAGGTGATTTAAGTTTTACAGCAACAAGTATTTCTGCATTCACTACAACAGGAAACACAATTGTGTATAATGGCTCAGGTGCCCAACAAATTGGAGCAATAACCTATAATAATTTAACGGTTAGTGATCGTTCAGGCACACCAGCCATGACATTGCAAAGTGGCACTATAACATTGGGTGGTGCAATGACCTATAGCATTACCACAGGAACACCAACATGGACTAATACCGGTAATACTTTTATCTATAGTTCTACCGCCGCACAATCAATTGCACCGATTAATAGTTACAATAACTTAACTATTGGTGGTGCAAGAGGTACAAATAATGTAACGCTTTCTTCCGTAGGTACAATTGGCATTGGCGGAACATTTGATGTTAGTGGTGTTTCATTTACTGCTGGGAATGGTTTTGTAGTAACTGGGAGTACGGTTAATTTTTCTGGAACAGTAACTATTCCAACTTTAACCTTGCCAACGGGACAAACAAACCATTTTAACCACGTGACTATATCCGGAGGGGTCGCAACAGCTGGTGGCAATTTAATTTTTGGAGGAAACTTTACAACTTCTGCAGGTACTTATAATGTTACAACAACTTCCAATGCTTATTCAACAAGCGTGAATGGAACTATGAATTTAGGTGCTGGTGTAGTAGATTGGGCTCCTACATCTACTACTGTTGCGGGGTTCATTAATTTAAAAGGAAATTTAAATCATACTGGTAGTGCAGCATCAACACAAAATACAGCAGCAGTTACTTTAGGAGGATTTGTGTTTAATGGTTCAGGAACATCATCATCGCCACAAACTGTAACTTTAGCTTCAAGATTAAATAGTACAAGCTATACGATTAATTCAGGAACCTATGTTCAATTGCTTTCGGCTATGATTCTTTGGGGAAATGCAACTGTTAGCCAACGTGGAGTTGTAACAGTCTCTGGGTCATTTGATGTAGGTGCAAATGTATTATCATGTGGGACTTCTTCTTCTGTGTTTACTTTAAATACCAATGGTAGTATAATTACATCCAATACAAGTGGCCTCAACACATCTATTCCCTCTTTAAATATTATCCGAACTTTTACAGCTGGGGCTAATTATGTATTTAACGGAGCTACCACTACTCCTTTTCCTACAACATATGGTAATCCTAATAATGTAATTGTTAATGCAAGTATTACTATTAACTCAGCAACTACAATCAGCGGCACACTAACCTTAGCAAGTGGTACAGTTACCAATTCTACCAATAATATAACCATGCTCAATGGTTCTACTATTAGCCGTGCAGCTGGTAGCTTGAGTACAGCTCCAATATTTGGTAGTGCTGGAACTGATAGAATAAATGTTACCATAACCGGTAGCGTAAGTTCTGGTAATGAGTTGGCAGGTACAACTGGTGGTATTGGCACATTAACAGTAAATAATAATGCAACCTATACTTTGGGTGCTAGTCCAACTATAAATAGTTTAAGTGTAGTTTCGGGTTCCACATTAGTAGCAGGAACACAAACAATAACACCAAGAACTTCTGGTTCAGTTACAATAGATGGTACCTTTAAAACTACAAAAACTACAGGTGGATTTTATGGGGCAACTGGTGCCATTGTTAATACTAATAACCCTACACTAACTATTTCCAGCGGCGTAGTTGAATACAATGCACCTGGAAATCAAGAAGTAACTGCTTTAAATAGTGGCACTACTCCAACAGCATATAATGGCTTAACAATAAGTGGCAATAGTAATAAAACATTACTAGGAAATCTAACCGTAAATGGTACTTTAGATTTAACGGCAGGTGCTTTATCCCTTGGTTCAAATACCTTAACCATTAGTGGTAATCACACAAATAATAGCGGTGCTGGTACTATTAGTGGTGCACTTAATGATAATACGAGTAGTCTACCTAGTTTAATAGTAAGTGGTAGTGGTGGTACATTTAATGCATTGAAATTTACAACGGGTAATACCGAGTTTAATAATGCCACTTTCAGCAGGTCAGCTTCTCTAGATGCCACAAGTGGTAATGGCTTACGCTTACAAGGCACTTTAACATTGAGTGGTGCATCTACCACTTTAACTACTGGTGGCAACTTAACAGTAAGAAGTACTAGTGTTGGAACTGGGCGTATTGCTGATTTAACTGGCGTTACAACGCCTTTCAGTGGTACTTCAATTGTCGAGCGTTATCATCCAGCCAAACGAGCATGGCGATTTTTAACTAGTCCAGTTGAAGGCAGCGGTAGTAATGTAACATTAAGTACGGGTTGGCAAACAGGTAGTGGTAGCGAAGGCATTATGCTGTTTAATGTAGGAGGTGCTAATGGCTTTACCGATGGCACAAGCCAAGGAGCTAATAACCCTAACATACGCCGATACGATGCTAGTACACAAGCATGGGTAAATATATCAAATACAACTACCGAAGTACTTGGTCAAAATGCACCAGTTGGTACAAACGCTGCTAATAAATCTTTTGTAGCATTTGTAACAGGGCCACATAATAGCACAGCACAATCTTATATGGCCCAAGGCAGTGGTGGACAATTAACCACAGCAAGGGTAGTAGGCAAGTTGCAAACGGGTCAAAGAGATTTTACAATACAAAATATCAATAATCAATACACTTTATTAGGTAACCCTTATGCTAGTCCAGTAGATTTAGAGGCATTTCACACTACTAATACTGCCAATGTATCAAGTGTATATTATGTATGGGATCCTAACATAGCAGGAGCGTCTGGTTTAGGTGGTTATGTAACCGTAACCCGCACAGCAGCAAATAGCTTTACCTATGCACCTCTGGGTTCAACAGCATACCGTTATATCCAAAATGGTCAAGCTTTTTTTGTAACAAGCACTGGAGTCGGTTCTACTGTAAGTTTTCAAGAAAGCCATAAAGTAAGCAACTACCATATTACCCCATTTAGAATAGGTAATCAATTAGAAACCTTAAACATTAATTTACTAATACCCAATGGCACAGATTACGCAGTAACCGATGGTGTAGCAGCTTTATACCAAAACACATACAGCATCGCTACCACCGATGCAGAAGATGCAGTAAAATTTACCAATGGCACAGAAGCGTTGAGCATTTTACGCAATAACAAAAAGATGAGTATGGAAGCCCGACCATTGATAGATGTAACGGATACCATATTTTTAGATATTAAAAACATGAAGCAACAGGGCTATCGCTTCGATTTTATACCTGATAACTTTAGCAATGCTGGGTTAACAGCGTATTTACAAGATAGCTATACCAATACAGAAACTGCCATTAGCTTAACAGGCAACAGCAGCTACAATTTTACTGTAGATGCAAATGCAGGCAGCAATGTAGCCACGAGGTTTAAAATAGTATACCGTAGCAATGG
>JAYVRD010000075.1:0-9591 GCA_043776595.1 Chitinophagaceae bacterium
TGGATGCACCCAAAACAAAACGTGCCTTACCCGATTTTTTAAGCTTCAACGAAATTGAAAACATCATCAACCAATTAGACCTAAGCAAACCCGATGGACAACGCAATAAAGCAATTTTAGAAACCATGTATAGTTGTGGTTTGCGTGTAAGTGAAGTAGTAAATTTAAAATTAAGTTGCCTATACCTTGATGTTGGTTTTATACGTGTAATAGGCAAAGGCGATAAAGAAAGATTAGTGCCCATAGGCAGAGATGCTATTAAATACATAGCCATTTACAAAAACGATGTACGTGTACACCAACATCCACAAAAAAACTACGAAGACATTTTATTTCTCAACCGTTTTGGCAAAAGCTTAAGCCGAGTAATGATATTTTACATTATAAAGGAAATGGCGAGCAAGGCAGGTATAACAAAAAATATTTCGCCACACACTTTTAGGCACAGCTTTGCCACACACTTGGTAGAAGGTGGTGCCGACCTACGTGCAGTACAAGAAATGCTAGGACACGAAAGCATAACCACTACCGAAATTTATACACACTTAGATAGAGATTACCTACGTAGTACGTTACAAGAATATCATCCTGCGTTTAAGAATAAATAGAAGGTATATTAAGTCAGCTTTTGTAGTGCTATTAAACTGCGGTTGCCACGCTCGTTTCACAGTTCCGTTTTTATAGCAGCAACTCACAGCGTGGCAGTTTATGCTGAGCGTAGCCGAAGTTTCGCACATGTTTAGCTATGGATGTGTATGTAGCCATTATTGATAGTACATAATAAAAGCTCAATGCCTATTCTATCGTTTTACATGTGCGACGCAACCGCAGCTAAATGTATAGGCTGCTGCTGGCCACCAAAATTATACGCTACATGTACTACCTTTTAAACACTGGGTTTTTATAAATAAAGTGAGTGGCTGCAGCAGTGGTAAGTTGTACATTATTGCCTACTTTTTTTATGCTAGCAGTGTATATAGCTTCACTTAATTCTTTGCCTTTGGTATCTATTAAGCGGTATACATCTTTTTTATCTTCTTTTTTACGTGCCAATGCCAAGCCATTTACAAAATCAGTAGCTTGTATGTACTCATGCTCAAAAGCAGGCTTGCCTTTGGTATTTAAAAAAATTAGTTTATTGTCTTTTATAGCTACTGCAATGCCACTAGAAAATTTGTTTGCTTGTGTGTAGTCAAAGCCTGTAATGGCTTCTCCTTGTTTGTTTATGTAGCCATACTTATCGTTCAGTTTTACAAAAGTTATACCATCGTCAGAAAAGTTGCTAAGAGAATTGTATTTGGCAGGTATTACCATATTACCTGTTTTGTCTATAAAGCCATATAAGTTATTTTCTTTTACCCATGCAAGTCCGTTACTAAAATTACCAGTTGTACTAAACTTACAATCAATTACTAGTTTACCTGTTTTATCAACAAAGCCCCACTTATAATTTTTTTCTACCGATGCTAGTCCATCATAAAAAGGAAATACAAAGCTGTATTCTTTCATGTCTAGTTTTTCTGTGCCATTCAAGTCAAAAAATTTGTATTCGCTACTGTAGCTACCCGTTTTTATTTTAAGTAGCATTAAGCCTTCGGTAGCAGCATTGGCATCTGTATATTCCGCACCACCCCATACCAGCTTGCCTTCTTTATTTATTATTTTCCAACCACCGTATGAAGATGTTTTTACAGGTGCAAGTCCTCCTGAAAAGTTTTTTACTTCGTAATAATAAGTTGGTTTTATCACCCACTCACCTTTTTCGTTTATAAAACCATAATAGCCACTACTATTTTCTTTTGCTGCCATTAAGCCTTCACTTAAGTCTCCTAAATTAGAATAACGATAGCCACTTATTTCTTTACCAGACTTATCTACTAAAACCCCACCAGCACTCTTTTCAGCAACAATATATTCCCCATCGCCCACTGCAACACTGGTAAAGCCACCTTTTAAAGGCTTAGCTACGTCTTTACCTGTTTTATCAAAAAGCCTCATAGTGCCATCTTTAATAGTTACTGCTGTACCATTTTTTAATACAGAAGCATGGTCAGATCCACCACTACCTATGACTTTACCGTTTTTGGTAATGATCTCATATTTTTTACCCAAGCTATCTTTAAAAGCTGCTACGCCATTAAAAAAACTGTTATAATCATCTGTGTATTTTTCTGGGGTAAATACAGGCTGCATATTGGCATTCATAAAAAGCTTATTGGTAGGTGGATAATAGCCATTAGATGCTGAATAAGGTTTGTAATTGGTATCTTTTACAAACTCAAATTTAAAAATGCCTTCTTGCCTGTTGCTAATGTTGTAAGCAGTATCTGCCACTGCATTACCCTTTGTGTCTATAATAAAATATTTAAGCCACTTTTTGGTAGGATTATTATTAATAACCACGGCATAACCATCTACAAAAGTACCTGGAGAGCTATTGAACTTAGGTTCTATCGTCCATTTTTTAGTATCAATATTTTTAAACCCCCAAAGATTTGTTTGTTTGTCTTTGGCTACAACCCATCTATTATAACCAACGTAATACAAATCTGCATCTTGCTCAAATAAAACTTTGCCTTTGTTATCTAGTACCTTCCAAGTAATAGAGTCTTCGGTAGCTATAAACCAATCGTTTGATGGAACACAACGTTTAAAAATAAATCCCGTTAATTCTTTGCCAGTATTATCTATTACACCCCATTTACTATTTTTTAAAACAGATGCGGATACACCATTTGAAAAACTATAACCATTATTTAAGGTAGGTGGTATTGCCCAACTGCCTTGTGGGTTTACATAACCATAAAGCTTAGGTGCAATGGTATCGGCAATTATTTTTAGTCCTCCATAAAAACCATTTGAACTACCAGGCCCTGTTGGTTTTCCTACCAACTTAATTTCTGGTTGTGCATAGCTACCTACAACAAAAATGAGGGCAATGGCAAAGAATAAATTTTTCATGATTATTTACTTTATGTAAAAGTAAACGCTTATTGCAAAAAAGCAAATACGTGGTGTTGGGTATATTGCCAAAAAAAACTGCCCTGCCAATTTTGGCAAGGCAGCCATAACCAAATCCAAAAATTATAAATGAGGTTTTATTTGAGCCAGCTTTTGAATAAGAAATTGGCAGCGGTTGCGTCGCACATGTTTAGCTATGGATAGAGATTTGACTTTTATTGTGTTTTGTTTTAAGGTTTTCAATTTTTATGTTTAACTCAGTTGAAGTCAAAATATTTTCATTAGGTGAAAGACACCCACTAATACGCTTAAAAGCAAAATAGAAATTCTTGGTTTAAAATGTGCGACGCAACCGCTGCTTAATATTTATACTATAGCTGGTTACATAAAAACAATAATTATTTTACTATGACTTTTTCTGTACTACGTTGATTGGTTTTTTTGTTGATTACACGTACATAATAAAAGCCATTAATTATTGATGATGGTAATTGAATTTGCACCACTTGTTTTTTAGCTTCTACTGTTACTTCTTCTAAGTGTAACATTTTAGATTGTTGGTTGTAAATGGCTATTATATAAGTAGCAATTTCTGGTACTTCAATATTTAAAATTTCTTGTTTAGCAATGGGGTTAGGATATACCTTTATTTTTTGTGATTGAAATATTTTAGTGATGAGTGAATTGGTTGACTTCTTCTTTTTTTGGCGTTTGTTAGTAACAGTTAAACCAGTAAAAACTACCAACTCACCAGATAATCTTGTATTAAATATTTGAAGTGCTGGAATGGAAATATCATACACAAGTTTTAATTTTTCAGTAGTCAACTTTTGGTTTAAAGTGTTTTGTATATCTGCTGCTTGAATATTAACTTGCTTCATTTGATAACCTACAGAACTAATAGTAAGTGCTATGAATTTTTGATTGGTTTTTACAGTCAACATAAACTCACCTTTATCATCAGCAGCTGTGCCATTTGTAGTTCTTTTTACTAAAATACTTGCATAAGGAATTGGCTCTCCTTTTTCGTTTGTTACCTTGCCATGTAGTATTACATTATTAAAATTTTGCTTTAAGGTGGTTGTTAATATAGTATCGCCAATTGTTCTTATTGGTACCGTTGTATCGTAGTTTGTACTTGGTTTCATTTTGCCCATGATGGCGTTACAGGTTTGCGATTGTGCTTTGCTAATTACAAACAAACTTGTAAGCGTAGCCACTAGCCATTGCCAACCTTTCTTCTTTTCAAGTTTTGTTTCTTGCAAGGGACGAAGTAGTTGATTACTAGAAAACCTACCACATGTTTTGTCATCAATTTTATTAAAGTAGCTGAGTATTTCTACATCGCTCATTACACTAAAATCTATTACTTGCTTGGCACAACTGTTACAAAATCTGCCTTGTTGAGTTGGGTTCATATTGTCCCAATTTTCGTGGCAAGGTTTAGGTACGTTTACAAAAAATTCTTGTTTCATACTCGTTGGTTTAAGTGGTTATTACTGCATCATCATTTTATTTTATCTTATAACTTCACACTAAACCCTCTCCAAAGGAGAGGGAAAAATTACTGCATCATAATTTTTTCTACGTACTGCTTTTTTGTTTGCTCGTTTATCAAGCGTACATAGTACATACCTGTAGATAATGTTGCTGGCAACTGCATGGTAAAATTTTGTTTTTTGCTATTGCTGGTAAATGTTTCTATGTGTTGTAATTGAGATTGATTGTTGAGTAACTGAACGGAGTAATCTCCAACCTCGGTAATAATGATATTGATGGTGCTTCCTTTGAGTGCTGGGTTGGGATATACTTTAAATGTTTCTACTTTAAACGCTTTACGTATGGCGGTTTTAACGGTATCTATCTTGGTAATTTTTATATAACAACGAGTTGTGTAATATCCTCCCACTGTTCCTGTTAAACGCCCTACGGTAAGCCCAGATGTTACTACAATATCATCTAACTTCTGTACTTTCTGCTTTAACTGCACATGCAATTCCAATTCTTTATTATCTAACGCAAGTGTTACTATTTTTTCTTCAAAACCAAGGTGAGCAAATTTGATATGTACCGAATCTTGTTTTGTTTTTTGCACTAATCCAAACGAGCCATCAGCTTGGGTATTTGTGCCATTATAATTTCCAATACTTACAGCTACATCTTGTAATGGCGTTCCTGCTTCATCGGCTACTTGCCCTTTAATTTTGTAAATGAGTTGTGCAGCAATTTGCACTTGGCCTTTTACTGCATCGGTAAGCGTTACTTTTTTTATATCCGCTGTTTTTAGTATTTTAGGCGTTACCCTAGCTATCGAACCAAGAATAATGGGTTGCTCTATCAATTGTTTGGGTAAGTTCCTTTGCACAGCAGGTTTACCAATTGTTTTGTATTGTGCTGCTGCCTTATTGGTTATCACAAACAAACTTGCAACTGTAGCCATTAACCATTGCCAGCCTTTTTTCTTTTCAATTTTGGTGGGTTGTAGTGGGCGAAGTAGTTGGTCGTTGGTAAAACGTCCACAGGCGTTGCTACTGGCTTTGGTTAGGTGCTTTAAAATTTCTACGTCGGTCATGATGCTAAAATCAGTTACCTCTTTACTACAGCTAGTGCAATGCCTGCCTTGTTGTGTGGGTGTCATAGCATTCCAATCTTCATGGCAAGGTTTTGGTATATGCAGTAGGATTTGTTGTTTCATAATAGTTGGTTTGTTAGGTAGATGCAGCTAGGTTTTATATTACACACAGCAACTGAAAATATTTTATCTTCATGCCCCCAATGGTACCTGTAAGGCATATAGAACATACCGCCACCGATGAAGCTTTGCTAAAAGAGTATCAGCAAACACATAACCAGCAACTGCTGGCTGTGCTGTATATACGCTATACAGAGATGGTGTATGGTACTTGTATGAAATACTTAAAAGAGGCAGAAGCCAGTAAAGATGCTGTGATGAATATTTATCAAGAATTAGTAACCAAACTACAAACCCACAACGTAGATAATTTTAAAAGCTGGCTATATGTAGTCGCCAAAAATCATTGCCTCATGCAGTTGCGTAAAGGCAAAAAAGCGGTGATGGTAGAATTTAATGCAAGTGTTATGCAATCGGAAGACTTTTCACATCTTGATAGCGTGTTAGAGAAAGAAAAAGATTTGCAAAAGCTAGAAAGTTGCATTGAAAAGCTAAATGATGAGCAAAATATAGTGATTAAGCTATTTTATTTAGACAATAAATGCTACAATGAAATTGCAGATGCAACTGGCTACGAATGGAATAAAGTACGTAGTATGGTGCAAAATGGTCGACGGAATTTGAAGATTTGTATGGAGAGTTAAGTAGTGAAAAGTGAAAACAAAAAAATAACCTGTACTTACACAATTGAAAAACGAAGCAATACATATTAATTATTCGCTGGTAGATATTGAACGCTACCTACAGGGCAAAATGAATGCTACAGAAATGTATGCTATGGAAAAAGCTGCACTGCAAGATCCTTTTTTAGCAGATGCTATTGAAGGCTTTAGTGATGCTAATCATACAATCGCTCACCAACACCTCAACGAAATAACGGCTGCTTTACTTGGTGCAAAAGAAGAAACCAAAGTAGTAGTCCTACCTAATAAAAATAATAATTGGTGGAAGGTAGCTGCTGCTGTAACCATGGTTATAGGTGCTGGCAGCATAAGTGTGTGGCTTATGAACAGCAGCGAAAATAAAAGTACTTTAGCCAAAGTAAATGAAACACAGCAAAAAGAAGTAGCTGCCATAGCACCTGCCACTTCAGATAGTACAACTAAACTAAAAAGTAATCTGTCTACTACTGCTTCTCAAAACCAAATTAACACAGATAATTTAGATGTGCGTTTAGATACCGCTGCTGGCAATGGCACTTATAATTTTGCGGCTACTGAACCTGCCAAAAAAGATGCAGACAAAGACGGCGTAATTGATAAGATAGATCATCGCAAATATTACAAAGCCGAAGAAAAAACTGCAAAGGAAGATGTTAAAAGCAACGACGATAAAGCAAAAGACATAGCCAAAGCAAGAAGTGTACAGTTTAATGCAGCTACTACAAAAGTAGAAGCCTACAAACCTGCTGCACCTATCATAGCACAAGCTAAAAAAAGTGCAGTAGAAGTTACTGCAAGCAACGCCCCACCACCAGTAAGTACATATGGTTTTAGTAATACTGCACCAACAACTGCCAACAATAATCAAACAAGGGCTTATACCGAAATGCGTGGCAGGGTTATAAACAACAATGGAGAGCCATTAAGTTATGCCAACGTACAGGTAAATGGCAGCAACAATTACAGAGCTTCTACTTTTACAGACGCTAATGGAAACTTTGCTGTAAAAACTTACGATACCACTGCTCCTGCAGAAGTAGCAGTAGTGGGCTACGCACAACAAAATGTAAACCTAAATGCCAATAGGGCCAATACAATTATTTTGCAAGAAGGCAACACTTTAGCCGAAGAAGTAGTGGTAACCAACTTTGGTAAGCAACGAAGTGCAGGCTCAGCAGGTAGTAGCAATAGCACCATTAACACTAGAGAAAAAATGGCTGCTGCACAGCCCGAAGGTGGTTGGCAATCGTTTCAAGATTATGTGTACAAAAAACTGCATAAAGAAAACGAAAGAGATACACTAAGTAATAGTGATGTAGTGGCTTATGGCAGGCAAGTAGATGTGGAATTTTCGATAGACGAAAAAGGCAAACCCTACAATGTAAAAGTGCTACAAAGCAGTGGAGAAAAAGAACAAGATACCAAAGTAGTAGAAGCCGTAAAAGAAGGCCCACGCTGGATAGCAGGCGAAAGAAAAAAGAAAAAAACTAAAGCGAAGGTTAGGGTGAAATTGTAAGTATGCCTACATACTTAGGGTAAAATTTACCATCATTTTTCCATAATACCCAATTATCACAAAGCCACCAACTCCCACTCCTCATAAAACTTTTACTAATAAGCTGGCATACTGTACGTTTGCAAAAATTATAAGCAACATGAAAAAATTATTATTGATGGCTGCCATAGCTATTGGCTTTTACAGTCAAGCACAAGTAGCTATGCCTGCACCTAGCACTACCCAAAAAATTACACAAGATTTTGGTATGGGCAAAATTGAATTAACCTACAGTCGCCCCAATATTAAAGGGCGTAAATTATTAAAAGAGGGTAGCGATCTTGCCCCATTGGGTAAGCTATGGCGTACAGGTGCCAATGCAGCTACTAAATTAAAATTTACCGATAATGTAACCATTGGTGGAAAACTATTAGATACTGGCTCTTACGTTTTGTACACCATACCTGCCAAAGGCGAGTGGGAAGTAATTATAAACAAAGGACTTACCAACTGGGGTACAGATGGTTATAAAGAAAGCGAAGATGTAGTGCGTTTTAAAGTACCTACCATGAGAATGAAAAGAAGTGCAGAAACATTTACCATGCAGTTTGCCAACATTGCCAATGAGAGTTGCCAACTACACCTTATGTGGGGCAAAACCGCTGTGGCTGTACCTATAACTACCAATGTTAAAGATAGATTACGCACCCAAATAGAAAAAGCATTAGCTGGCGATAAAAAACCTTACCAACAAGCTGCTACTTTTTACTACGAGTGGGATAAAGACTACACCAAAGCATTAGAAAATGCCAAGAAAAGTACCGATGCCAACCCAAAAGCCTTTTGGTTGTTTATGCTTACTGCCAAAATTCAAAAAGATATGGGCGATAAAACCGGTGCAAAAGCCAGTGCCGAAAAATGTATAACCCTAGCTACCGATGCCAAAAACGACGACTATGTAAAACAGGCTACAGACCTAATTAAAAGTTTGTAACCCTACCGTTTTATTCAATGCAACCCCCTTTTTTGTTTAACAGAAAGGGGGTTGTTATTTTAAAAAATAAAACAAGGAAAACATGTTAATATTAAATTTTAGAAAACAGTTACTAGTATCAAAACAGGTTACTACCTTTTCACTCTTAAAACTGCTTTATGAACCAGGCAAACAAACTCAAGTGGACTGCAATTACCGTAGCCGATGGATTTGAAACCTACGAATTAAGAAACGAAAACCAACCCGTTGTTTCTTTAACACTCAACCAGTTTTCGCAAACTGCAAAAGTAGAATGTGCCAATACAAGGCGTGTTTTTAAAATAGAAAAAGAAGGTTTTTTACGCCACAAAACCGTTCTTAAAAATGAGTATGGTGTAAAAATTGGTCAGCTTGGTTTTGATGCTTGGAACAGCAGCGAAGGGTTTATAGATTTAAACGACGAACGATTGTACTACACTGTACGCAACAACCCCATGGCAGAGTTAATTATTTACAAAGAGTCTAAAAAGAAGCCACTGCTTGTATGTGGCTTATTTGCCAACGATGGCAACACATCTGTCAACTTTCAAAAAACAACCGAAGCCGATACATACAGTTGCCTACTCATGGCATTGTGTTGGTTTATGTTTATGCCTGTAGCCAAAGAAAATGTGGTAGAGTACGCTGCTTAATACGCTTCTTAGTTTACAAATAAATACATATTGGGGCTATCAGCTTTCACTCATGTACCAACTACAGTTCGGGCTATCGCTGCAAGCCTTCGTTCCTCAGGGCTTTACGCTCTATC
>JAYVRD010000076.1:0-9541 GCA_043776595.1 Chitinophagaceae bacterium
TCATCCTTTAAAACGATAAACCAACTTTTTGCAACAGCCTTTTTTATCCACTTGTACACATAATGGTGTAACACAAAAACGTTTTTAGACAGCTTCTTACTATGACCATTATTTTTTGCATAATAGTAGGTGCTACTACTAATTGATTGGTGGGGTAAGTAACAATAGCCCCACTAAATAATTTATTGGGTAGTTCTTTTATTGTCTCTAGAATTTGAAAAATTTCTAGTCCTTTGGTTTTAATATCCATCTTTCCATCAGGATATACTTTGGCCACTTCTGTTATTTCGACCAAGGTACCCATTTCGGCTACACCATTTATTAAAACTGCAGGTATGCCAAAAGGTTTGGCTTCTGCAAAACAATCGGTTACAAGCTGCTTGTACCTTTCTTCAAAAATGTGTAGGTTCAGTGTTTCTCCTGGATAAACGACAATGCCTAATGGAAAAATGGGAATAAAATTCGTCATAACAAACAAATGTAAATAAGAGTGATTATGCTCAAAAACTTTTAAGCAGATTGGATGGCTTTTAATTTTTGATATTTTAATTGTACGTACTTAGCATTAAGCCAGGCTACAGTAAAGCCTGCACTGCCATCTAAAAAGCCAAGTCTAAAAATATAGTTTTGTATAAATGAAAATATAGGAGATAAGTACAGCTTTATAAATGATGATGATTTGTTTTGTTGTTTAAAACGCTCAGCATACAACGCAGCATATCGGTCTATCTTTTGGGCAAAAGTAGCTTTGCTTTTGTAGGTATAATGAATAAGTTTGCCGTTAACTAATTCCGTTTTTTTTGCCTCCAAGGTTTCGTGTACTGGTACATTCGTCCATTGGGTATAGGTTTTATTGTACAGACGGTTTACTATATCTCTGCCCCATTCTCCATAGTAGATGGGTTTAGTACCCAGGTAGTTTTGGCGTTTAAAAGCATACACCATCTCTTCATCTTGTAGTAGCAATTGGTTAATATGAGTAGCCATTTCTTGGCTAATACGTTCATCACAGTCTAAAGACAATATCCAGTTATTTTTTGCAAAGGAAGCTCCTTCATTTCTTGTTTTACCAAAGCCTTGCCAAATTACATGCTTGACCGTTGCACCAGCATTAGTAGCTAATTGTGGTGTACCATCATTGCTACCACTATCTATTACCCAAACATCATTACTTATTTGTAATGCACTTTGCACACATGCAGCTATATGCTCAGCTTCATTTTTTGCTATGATAACAACAGAAATCATTTTGTAGCAAACTTCTATTAAAATTTGTAAAACCCAATAAAGAAAAGTATGCCTATTTTTAAACCCACAACAAAAGTCACAGTCTCTACGTTCATTATTCACTAAAAATTACTTTGCAATGAAACTTAAAATCCAATTATTGGCTGGTATTTGCCTTTTTGTAAGCACTACTTTTTTTGCTTGTAAAAAAAACGCCTCAGATGCAGATTATGCAACTGAATTATCAGCCCAATCCGATGACCAATCTCGTTTTACCAATGAAACAGATGCTATTTCCAACGATGCCAATAGTGTAGTCGATGGGTACTCTTCTTTTAATGGCAGAGAAATGGCCACTTTAGCATTGCCTTGCGATGCAACTGTTGTAGTTGACTCCATCAGCAACCCCAAAACCATTACCATTACTTACAATGGCTTGAATTGCCAAGGTACAAGAACACGTACAGGTGTAGTTAAATTAAGTATGCCTTCTAATGTAAAATGGAAAGATGCAGGTGCTGTGCTTACGGTAACTATTACCAATTTAAAAATTACACGTTTAAGCGATAACAAAAGCATCACCATTAATGGTACAAAAACCATTACTAATGTAAGCGGTGGTTTAGTAAGAAATTTAGCAAGCTTGAGTACTATTACACACAAAATTGCAAGCACTGGTATGAGTGTAACTTTTGATGATGGCAGCATACGTAGCTGGCAAATTGCAAAACAAAGAGTATTTACTTACAACAATGGCATAGTAATTACTACTACTGGTACATACAGCGATAATGGCACCAATGGCATTAGCGAATGGGGTACCAATCGTTTTGGAAACGCTTTTGTTACTTCTATTACACAACCACTAGTTGTTCGCCAAGATTGTAATTACCGCCTAACATCTGGTCAGGTTACGCACAGCCGTATGATAGCTACTGGTGTGGTAACTTTTGGTTTGGATGCTAGTGGTAATGCAACTTCTTGCCCAAGCGGTAATTACTATTTTAAATTAGTTTGGACAAGTGCTACAGGTGTTACACGAACTGTAATTATGCCTTATTAAAATAGTTTGTCAGCAAATTTTATAAAAGCCCCGAATAATGTTTGGGGCTTTTATTTTACTGCAATTTTTAAGGCATTTAAAATAATCAGATATTCGTACCCACATGTGGCAGCAATACTTACAAAATATACAAGCAGGCGATAACAAAGCTTTGGCTCGTACTATTTCTTTGGTAGAAAACCAAGCGGTTGGTTACGAAGAATTGATGCAAAAGCTGCCACCAAGCAGTACGCCTGTAATTGGTATTACTGGGCCACCAGGTGCTGGTAAAAGTACTTTGGTAGATGCGTTGATTGGAGAGCTAGTAAATAATCAAAAAAAAGTAGGTGTACTATGTGTTGATCCTTCTTCCCCATTTAATTTAGGAGCATTATTGGGCGATAGAATTAGAATGAGTGAATGGTATAACCATCCCAATGTATTTATTCGTTCATTGGCTACACGTGGTAGCTTAGGTGGCTTGCACCCCATGATTATTGAAATAACGGATGTAATGAAAGCTGCTAGGTTTGATTACATTATTGTAGAGACTGTAGGTGTGGGGCAAAGTGAAATAGAAATTGCAGGATTAGCAGATACAACAGTTGTGGTAGTAGTGCCAGAAGCTGGCGATGAAGTACAAACGATGAAAGCTGGGCTAATGGAAATTGCTGATGTGTTTGTGGTAAACAAAGCCGATAGACCCGATGCTGATTTGTTTGTTAGAAATTTAAGAATGATGTTAGCTCCTGCATTTAGCCATCAAACCCAAGAAATAAAAATTATAAAAACCATTGCTTCGCAAAAACAAGGCATTGCTGAATTGTTTGAAGCCATTATCCATCATCAACACAATACTACCAACGATAAACGCAATTGGCTGCTGGCAGAAAAAGCCTATCATTTAATCATGCAAAAACGAATGAAGGGTATTGATAAAAAAGAATTGAAAGGTATAATAACGGCTGTTGAAAATTTTAACTTGTATAAATTCATTACCCAGTTTGTAAACTGATTATTGCTGACTGATTTCCTTCTCTTTCTTCCACCATTTATAACCTATTACACCACCAATAGCCAAGGGTGTAAGCATCAAGTAAATAATACCAGCATTTAAGCCTTTGGCAGGACCTTCACCCAATTGAGAGGCAGTTTTAGTGCATAGAGAGCAACCCTGTGCTGCACCATTCAAACTGAGAAGTGAAAGATAAAAGCTGAAAATAGTAAGTAGTATTGATTTTTTCATCACATATCATTTACTGTGTAAAGATAAGCCTTCGTTTTTTACAAAATCTTGTACCTTTCTTCTTCAAACGCACACATTGCCACAGAGAAGAACATTTTTAAAACAATTAAGTTTATTAGGGGGTGCATTTAGTACCCAAAGTTTATTTAACCAACTTCATGCTGCCGAAATAGAAGCTGCCAATGTAAGGGTGCAAAAATTTTCAGCCGAAGAAATAACCACCGACGAAGATTATTGGAGTACTATACAGCAAGCTTATACGGTAAACCCTAATATTATTAACTTAAATAATGGTGGTGTAAGTCCAAGCCCACGTATTGTGCAAGAAGCGGTAGAGCGGTACAATAAATTGTCTAACGAAGCTCCATCTTATTTTATGTGGCGTATTTTAGACCAAGGACGAGAACCGCTACGATACAAACTGGCAGAACTGGCTGGTTGCGATACCAACGAAATTGCTATTAATAGAAATGCTACTGAAGCACTCAATACCATTATTTATGGGTTGCCATTAGAAAAGGGAGATGAAGTAATTGGTACTAAACAAGATTATCCAAACATGGTGCATGCTTGGCAACAAAGGCAAGAAAGAGAAGGTATTGCGTATACACAAATCAGTTTCAACTTCCCTTTAGAAAACGATGAAGAAATTGTAAATGCTTTTGCAAAAGCTATTACCCCAAAAACTAAATTGCTGCACATAACACATGTTATTAATTGGGTAGGGCAAATAATGCCAGTTAAAAAAATTGTAGCTCTTGCAAAAACAAAAGGCATTGAAGTATTGGTAGATGGAGCACACAGTTTTGGGCTACTCGATTTTAAAATTAGTGAATTAGGTTGTGATTATTTTGGTACATCGCTACACAAATTTTTAAGTGCACCTATTGGTACGGGTATGTTGTTTATTAAAAAAGAAAAGATAGAAAAAACATGGCCGCTACTGTGTAGCGATAAGCCTAAAAGTAATGACATAAGAAAGTTTGAAACCCTTGGTACACGTAGCTTTGCCATAGAGCAAGGCATTGGCGAAGCCATCAATTTTCATAACGCCATTGGTAGTAAAAGGAAAGAAGAAAGGATACGATACTTGAAAAATTATTGGGCTACTAAAGCAATAGATATGGCAAGTGTTACCCTACACACTTCTTTACAATCGCAGTATGCCTGTGCAATAGCTGGTGTAAGTATAAATGGAATGACGGTGAGTGAATTAGATAATAAATTATTTAGCGATTATAAAATACACACCGTAGGTATTGTGTGGGAAAATATAAACTGTGTTCGGATTACACCACATGTGTATACACGCTTGAATGATTTAGATAAATTAGTAAAAGCTATTGGCGAAATCGCCACAAAAAAGAAATAATTAGCCCTCCTCGTTTTTTTTCTTCTTAGCTTTTGCATTACGCCCAACAGTGTATAACGAATTTAGGTGGATAGTTATATTTTCAGCGTCTTTTAACCCCAATGTAGCTGCATTTTTGGTTTGATGATAAAACATTTTAGATATTAATAGTGCCTGATTGCCTGCTTGGAGTTTAGTATTTTCTATCTTCTCTTGTAGTTTTTGCATCTCTATCCCTATTTCGTTGAGTTGATTGTATAAATGAAGTAGTTTTTGGGCTGCCAAAATATCTACATAGCTTGGCACTAACGATGGGTTGCTTTTCATTTTACTAAAAGCTTCTACTACAAATCCAATTCGGTTATCGCTTAGCTTAAACAAAGAGCGTCTTTCGGCTGGCGTTAGGGCTTTTGTAGCAGGTACTGTGTTGCGTATTTGAGACAAATTTTGAGAAATAGCTGCCATATCCGAGGCAGACAGCACCCTTACGTTTTCGTTATTCATATCAATAATTTAGGGTTTAAAACAGAAAGTTTCTATTTTTTTGATTAACGATCTATTTCCTAAACGAAAAAAAGTCCTACAAATTGTAGAACTTCTTTTCGTAACTCTTATTCAATCAATCTATACAGCCTCGGCCTTCATGCTTTTAGATTGTTTGCTTCTTTCATTTTCGTCCAACGTTACCTTACGCATGCGAATGTTTTTAGGAGTTACTTCAATACACTCATCTTGCTGTATATACTCCATACATTCTTCTAAGGTAAACTGAATTTTTGGGGTAATACGTACACTATCGTCGCTACCACTTGCACGGTGATTGGTTAATTTTTTCATTTCCACCGCATTTACGTTCAAATCTCCTGGCTTAATATGCTCAGCAATTATTTGGCCTGCATATACTTCATCGGTTGGGTCTATAAAAAAACTGCCTCTATCTTGTAGTTTATCAATAGAATATGCCGTAGTAATACCTTGAAACTTTGATACCAATACACCATTGCTTCTACCAGGTATATTACCTTTCCAGGGCTTATACTCGTTAAAACGGTGTGCCATTACTGCCTCTCCAGCAGTACCAGTAAGCATTTGAGAGCGTAAGCCTATCAAACCTCTACTAGGAATATCAAATTCTAAATGTTGCATTTCTCCCTTGCTTTCCATCACCAACATTTCGCCTTTACGTTGGGTTACTAGATCTATTACTTTACCGCTAAACTCACTAGGTACATCTACCACCAATATCTCAAAAGGCTCGTTGCGTTTGCCATCTACCTGCTTTACTAAAACTTGTGGATTACCAACGGTTAATTCGTATCCTTCTCTACGCATGGTTTCTACCAATACGCCTAAATGCAAAATACCACGACCATAAACCAAGAAACTATCAGCACTATCAGTATCTTCTACACGCAAAGCCAAGTTTTTCTCCGTTTCTTTCATCAGTCTATCACGTAAGTGGCGACTCGTTACAAACTTGCCATCTTTACCAAAGAAAGGGGAGTTATTAATGCTAAAAGTCATGCTCATAGTAGGTTCATCTACACTAATAATGGGCAATCCTTCAGGTGTTTCGCTATCACAAATGGTATCGCCAATGCCAAAGGTTTCTAAACCAACCACAGCACACAAATCGCCACAAACCACTTCGGTTACTTTACGTTTGCCCATACCTTCAAATACATATAACTCTTTTACCTTGCTCTTTTTCAACGATCCATCGGCTTGTACCAAAACAATGTTTTGATTTTCTTTAATTGTACCACGGGTTACCTTACCTACAGCAATTCTACCTAAGAAAGAAGAATAATCTAACGAAGTAATTTGTAATTGTAATGGACCTTCAGTTACAGTTGGTGCCGGTACATACTTAATAATCCCATCCATTAATGGCAAAATATCTTCTGTTTGTGTAAGGCTATCGTTGAACCAACCATTTTTTCCACTACCATAAAAAGTAGGAAAATCAAGTTGTGCCTCTGTAGCATCAAGGTTAAAGAAAAGTTCAAATACTGCATCATGTACCTCATCTGGGCGACAATTTGCCTTATCCACTTTATTAATTACAACAATAGGTTTTAAGTTTAATTGTAGAGCTTTTTGCAATACAAAACGAGTTTGAGGCATAGGGCCTTCAAAAGCATCTACTAAAAGTATAACGCCATCAGCCATTTTAAGTACACGCTCTACTTCTCCTCCAAAATCACTGTGACCAGGTGTGTCAATTACATTTATTTTAATGTCTTTATAAGTAACAGAGGCGTTCTTACTAAAGATGGTGATACCTCTTTCTTTTTCGAGGTCGTTGCTATCCATAATCAAATCACCAGTTTCTTGATTATCACGAAATACCTTCGTGGTATGTAAAATTTTATCTACCAAAGTAGTCTTACCGTGGTCAACGTGTGCAATAATTGCAATGTTTCTTATTTCCATTAATGATGCTTTTAGCTGCTATCTTTTAGCTATTAGCCAAGCCCTGTAAGGCTTAGCATTAATAATCAAAGAATTTTAGCTGTTTTTAAGGCTGCAAATGTACGTCATTCTAACGATTTTTTAGCTTAATAATTGGTATTGTTGTTAGTTTAATAACTAGTAATGGGGGAGAAAATCAACGATTTCCCATTTATACATCATCTATTAACATACGCACTTGCATTCATTCCTACTCATCTTCATCTTTCTTACTAACTTTTACAAAAGCTGCCCTTGATGGGGCTGGGGCTTCTTTGCCTTTGATACCCAACCACAGCACTTGGTTAAATACCAAATCAGGCACTCCATCTTCTTTACTAAAGTTAAAGGCAGCACTCATTTTTGCAGCAGGGGTGTTGGCTGTATTTTTATCGTTTAAATTAATGGAAATGGGTAAATAGGTAAAACTAGTAGTATCTGCCAATGCTGTAAACGAACGCCATAAAGGTGTAGCAGCAGCATCGTACTGTGTCATCGGTGGCAAGCCAGCTATCAACTCCATAGTTCTTAAAACGGAGCTAGTAGAATACATGCTATGATCTACAGAACGCCTTTTGGTGTAAGGGCTAATAACATAAGCTGGGCTACGATGAGCATCTACATGGTCGGCACCATTTTGTGCATCATCTTCTAATATAAACACAGCACTTTCCTTCCAAATGGGGCTATGGCTAAGGTAATCTATAAACATCCCAACAGCAAGGTCATTATCTGCCACATGAGCAAATGGTGTCGGTCTGCCTGCCCTTATTCCTTCTGTATGGTCATTACCCAAACGAATGGTACTAACTGTTGGCAAGGCATTAATAGCTAATAATGAATCAAAATCTTTTTTCCATTGCGATACCCTTGTAGTATCTCTCGTTTTCATATCCCAGCCTGTAAAATTGAGGCAAGTATGTCCTTTTAAGGATTCCAAATGCGGCTTATCAGCCTTATCGGCAAACTCTCCATAAGTTCTATAACTAACATTGTTTCGCTGGCATAAATCCCATATAAACCCATTTTTATTATTGGCAATGGCTCTGTTGCCTTCTGCTGTATAAGTACCACCTCTGCCACCATAGGTAGTAGGCCAGGTTTTCTCCAAATAATCTGTAGCATAAGCCCCCATGCTCCAATTATGACGATCGGCACTTACTTCTGCATCTACATAAAAATTATCTAATAATACAAATTCTTTGGCAAGGGCATGTTGGTTTGGAGTAATGTTTTCTCCAAACAAAACCAAACTGGTATCGCCATTACCTGCTTTAATATCACCCAAAACCTGATCGTAAGTTCCGTTTTCTTTAATAATATAAAAAAGGTGTTTAATGGGAGACTGCTGCCCAGCTTTAGTAGGTATCGGATTACCCTTTTCGCCTTCGGCAAGTAGTTCTTTGGCTTTGGTATATGGAGTATTAGCATATACTGCTTTAGAAAAAATGCTGAGTTGTTTGTCTGTAGGCTCGTTTATAAAACTCATTGTACCTTTAAACAAGCCTGCTATATGCTGCACTTCTTTGGGTTTCTCGTTATCACTTTCTTGGTAAGTTACTGCTTGCTTTTTACCAAAAGGATTTGGCCCATAAGGGTTAGCCAAAGAGGTAAAACCTTTGCCATTGGCTACAAATATTTTATTGCCCACCACTTTTACATTGGTAGGATACCAGCCCACTGGTATAAACCCCTTAGATTTACTGTTACCTACTTCACCAATATCAAAAACGGCTAAACAATTGTTATCTGCATTGGCTATGTATAAGGTTTTGCCACTAAAGTTGATAGCCAAACCATTGGTAGTGCTGCCACTTGGGGCATTAGGGTACAATGCAGTATTTAAAGTTTCGGTAACAATATGCTTGGCAATGTTGATGACACTCACACTATTATCGTTACTATTAGCTACAAACAAACGCCTGCCAGTTTTATCTAAACACATTTCGTTGGGGTTATCGCCTACGGCAATGGTTTGTGTTATTTGCTGTGTGGCAATATCAAAATACAATACTTTATCGCCACCCCATAGGCTGATGAATAATGTTTGTTTGTCTTTACTTAGCAAGCAAGTGTAAGCCTCGGCCTCTAAGGGTATATGATAGATTTCTTTTTTCGTATTCAGGTCTATAGCATAAAGCCTGTTATCCTCTCTGGTTACAACAAATAATGTTTGGTGGTCATCATCTATGGCTATGCCTGCTGGCGAAATTTTTTCTGG
>JAYVRD010000077.1:0-9539 GCA_043776595.1 Chitinophagaceae bacterium
AATATCTGGCATCACTTTAATATTGCCTTTGCCAATTTCTTCAGTTACTTTAAAGCGAGTAAAGTTATCGCCACCCATGGCTTTTACTTGCAGCTCATAAGCTTCTGCTGTGCTTTTACCAATAGCCATAATTTTTTCAGCTTCTGCTAAACCCGTTTTACTGATTTTTTCTGCATCTGCACTGGCATTAAGTTTGGTGGCTTCTGCTTGTGCACCAGCTCTTGCTTTGGTAGCTTCTGCCTCAGCGTTTGCACGCATCTTGGTGGCAGTAGCTTCTGCATCTACTTGAAGCTTTAAGCTATTTGCATCACCTTCTGCTTTTTTAACTGTAGCATCGGCAGTGCGTTGTGCAATTTCTACACTTTGTTGTGCTTTTACAATTTCTTTTTGCATATCAGCAATGGCAGTTTCTTTTTCCATTCCTTGCCTTTGCTCTTGTGCCATTTTTTGTGTTTGATAAGTCTTTTGTTCTTCCTCAGCAATCTTTCTATCAGTCAAAGTTTTCATCAAAGCTTCTGGCGGCACTATGTCGCCAATTAAAGTATCAACCGCATTTACATTGTACTCATCCAGCACGGCACGAATATGCTCTTTGGCACTTTGTTGTCTTTCTTTTCTGGTACTCAAAAATGAAATTACATCACTGTCCTGTGCACTGTTCCTGAAATAGTTACCAATAGTGGGTTCTAGCACCTGACTTACTAAATTATTCATACTACCAAAACGTGCTATTACTTTAGGGGCTTCGTTTGCAGGTATGTGAATGATTTGACTTACATCTAAATTAAAAGGGAAACCATCTCTTGAACGAACAGTAATTGTAGAAAGATTTTTATCTAACTGATGGCTTTCGCTTCTTGCATTGGCCCAGTTTAAAACAAGGTTTGTGGTAGGCACTAATTCCACTTTCATAATGTATTTATTGAAAGGATATTTACCAGGGCCATAAGGTTCCATCCACACACCTCTACTACCTTTACTTACAATGTTACCATGCTTGAAAGTGTCTCCTGTTAAGTCTTTCCCATCTTCTCCAATATAAGAAATAACCACGCCTACATAACCAATAGGTACATCTGTCATGGGCACTTCTTCTATTTGCACAGCCCAAGGATTAATGTTGTAACTACCTGCTAAAACAATCGTTGGTTGCAAGCCTCTGTTACCATCGTTTTTCAAAAAGGTATCAAAGTCTTGGAAGTTGTTGTGATTGTCAATATACTTACCAGCAATCTGTCCACTTTCAATAGGGTGTCCATCAAGCGTTGTTACAATGCCCACCATGTTTTCATGAATAATTACCATATCAGCAATCGTAATAGTGAAAGCATAAGAGTTGATACGATAGGTACCTGCTGTGATGTAAGATGTTTGACGACCTTTTTGCCCACCGTTGTTTAAGAACTTTTCAGCGTCTTGAAAATTGTCGCTATCTACTCTTCGTGCCAATATTGCACCAGTAGGAATTTCAGCACCATCATTACTTAATACTAATCCAATCTTACCTTCTGGTATTACGGTAAAGGCAATCATATCCACTCCATATTGCCAAGGCCACATGCCCCAGTAAAGCCCTGGTGCCAATGCTTTTGCTTGAAAACCAGCTTCGCCTTTGGTGGCAATAATTCTACCATCGGGCAATTCTTTGTTTGCCCCAAATAGCACAAATTTTTTGGTTACCAAACCAATTCTGTTTTCTGGAACGATGACCATACCAAAGAAAACACGAAGAATAAATTTGTAAAAAATCAAACTGAGTATCAATACTAGTATCCACCAGTAGTGCATTAAAAAATCTTTTGCGTCCATTGTGTTTAAATTTTGCCCCTATCCCCAAAGGGGTGATAAGGATGTTTATTAATATTTATTTTTTTATTGAGCCAGCTTTTGTTTTTCAATTTGGCAGTGGTTGCGTCGCACATTTTAAGCTATCAATATCTATTAAGCTTTTATCGAAGCGTATTTTTAAATCAATCGCTCTCTTAGCCAACTTATTTCTTATCCCTATAAATCACCAGATACACTGTATCTCTTACCCTGCCTTGCTGCAAACTATCTTGTTTGTTTTTGAATAAATCCCCAATTGGATTTTTGTCTAATACAATGCAGTCTGTAATAAAATAGCTGGTGCCACCTCTATTCTTAAACCAGTTTTTACCAATCGTTTCGTGATACACCAATTTCACTTTCCAGCCAAAGTTGGCAGCACTATCAATTTTTTTGTAAACAGCACTATCTTGTTTGTCATTGTCCAATGAGAATTTAAAAGGCTCTGCACCACTACTATTTATACCAGTTTGAGTAAGGTTCAAGTTGCCTTCCCAACTTTTCCAAACCAATCCTTTGTGAGAGAACTGTGTTACCAATCCAATACGTTCTCCATTAGAATAATTTTCTGAGCATCCTGTTAATGTGATGATGCTTATTAATAAAATCAATGATAAAATCTGTTTCATGTTTTGTTTTTTAAGGTTAATTTTTTGATTGACTTATTTTAAGAAATCATGTGTGGTACAAACCTGCTTTTGTTATCTGTTATCAAGCTATTGGCTTCTCTAATGCCTATGCCTGCTGGCTCTTGCCCAATAATCCAACTACCAATTACTGGATAGTTACCATCAAATTCAGGTAGTGCAAATAGCTCTTGGTATATAAAACCCTCTTTGCCATACATCCCCTCTGTTTGTAGAATTGTGCTATTGTTTTGCACCAATTGTATGTTAGCACCCTCTCTACTCATTATGGGTTTCTTTACATAGTTCATTAGCTTATCAGCATCAAAATAAGCTGGTAATAAGTAGGGGCATTCTGGATACAGTTTCCAAAGAATGGGCAGTATGGCCTTATTGCTCAAAATCATTTTCCATGCAGGTTCTATCCACATTATTTTATTTCTTTCTGCAAGAATATTTTTCCCAAAATCATCATTTACCATCCACTCCCAAGGGTATAGTTTAAACATGTTTTTGATGGGCTCATTTTCCATGTCCACAAATTCTTGAGCATGCTCATCCCAGCCAATATCATCTACAAAAACTAGTTTTGTTTCTATACCAGCTTGCATGGCACAATCTCTCAAGTACTCGGTATTGGTTAAGTCTTCTAAGCTTTCTTTTAGGCAAGTAAAATGCAAAGTGCCTTCGTACAAATACTCTTTTAAATATTTCCAATAGGCTATCAATTTTTCGTGAATGCTATTAAATTGGTCTTTGTTTTTATCGAAGTCTTGCAGCCAAAACCATTGCACAATGCCAGCCTCGTATAAGCTTGTTGGTGTATCGGCATTAAACTCTAATAATTTTACTTGTCCGTTTTTATAGCAAAAATCAAAGCGTCCATAAATAGCAGGATGATCTTCTGTCCAGCTTCTTTCAATTAATGGAATAAAGCTTTCGGGTATTCCAAAATGTTTGTACAGTTTGTTATCTATTACATGCTGCACAGCACCTAAACTTAAATCCCACAATTCAGTTGTTACTTTTTCTATGTATAAAATTTCATCCATACTAAATTGGTAGTATACTGTTTCATCCCAGTAAGGCACATTACTAGTATGAAAACCAAAGCCCAATTTTTCTACTGCTTCTTGCCAATTATTTCTTGGTGTTGTTGTTATTCTTTTCATACCCTATTCCCTAAAGGGGGATTGCTTTTTTATATAATAAATATTGTTTTTGTTTCCCCCTTTAGGGTTTAGGGGCTTAACTACTTACACTATAAGCCCCTCTTCCAAAACCACCTCTTGATACGCTGCTTTTAAAGCTGTTGCTACCAATATTGCTGCTTGGGTGTATGGCACTTGAATAGTAGCCTGCACGTTGGTAGCTGCCATTATTGTAGCTTCCATAAGGGCGGAAAGCATAATACCAAAGTAATGGACTTATACCACCACCATGATAGCGATGTGTACGTGAATAGGGTGCTGTACTATCGGCACGTACGTAGGTTTTGCCACCTGTTCCTTCCCAATCGTTATTGGGTTTGGGTTGGTTACAGCTTGCTAATGCTGCTGTAATTAAGATGAGTTGTATGTGTTTGCTTTTTTTCATGCCCTATCCCCTAAGGAGAATATTTTTTATTGTTGAATAATGTTATACAGATGAAATGTGCGACGCAACAGAAGTTTAATAGATATTCTACAGCTCGTCCCCAAAAAACTACTTGACTGTAATAAAAATTTCATAGTCTTTTTTAACGCTTACATTTTTGGTATCGCCATCAGTATTTTCTGCTGTTGCGTTTTCTGTACCCAAGGCTGGTATAGTGTCTCTATACTCAATAAACTTTGAGGTATTATAGTTGCTCCATACTTGGTGCTTGGTTATTAGCACATCATGTAAGCTATCTATATGTTGCACACTAATATCACTTTCTACCGCTCCATTTTTGTTGATGGTATCGGTCAGATCATCATTTGTATCATTTTTGCAAGAGAAGAGCATTAACACTGCACTGGAAAGTATTACCAGTAAAATTGGTTTCATTTTTTTCATAAATAATAAAGTTGGTAAAGGGGTTACATACTGCTCCCTATCAAAAAAAATTGGTGTATTAATTACTTGGAAAATTAACTTCATTACACATGTTATAGTGTAGAACATTTCCACACAAATATTTGAGAATTATTTTTGACTTTAGTGGGAAGTTTGTTTATTGCCGTGGTGGGTTTTCTCTTAGCCTACATTGTGTGAGACGAAACCTTGTTATATGGTTCATTTTGATTGGAAGCGATGCTCCTTTTGTTTTGATACATCAAAGATATAGGTAGGGTTGGCAGATGCAGAAATGTTTCAGTGAACAGTGGGGCTTGCGGTTTCACAAATGGTAAAGTATGTAGGATGAATGGTAGAAGTAGGAATTGTGAATTTAATGTTTGGTATTAAGGATTTGCTACATGGTTTCACTTTCGTGTTTGTGCGTAGGTTTCCAATACAAATAATAGTAAGCCAGGCACAGCAAGCCCATGATAAATGGTATAATGGCTAAGTGCTTGTACGTGTAAACGCCTATTAAATGTTTGGTGTCAAAACCTGCAAACTCACTAATCATCCAGTAGCTGTTGGCTGTTATCCAAACGGTAATGGCAAGGTTATGGCAAAGCTCACTTACCATGTGACGTGTACGCCAAGCAATAACTATAGCAACAATTAAAGTAGGAAAAATCATTACTATACCCAATGGTTTCCAAACCATGCACCAAGCCACATCTTTAAATAACCAAAAGACAATGTGTAGGTTCTCCATTTTACGGTATTGGATTGGAATTTTGTAAGTGGGTTGAGGTTGGCTCATTAGTTTTAGTTTCTTGTTGAGAATAAAAGTAAGGAATGAGAGGGAATATGGCTTAGTATGATACGTAATATTTAAGATGCCTGTTATATTTATTTAACCAAATTACTGTTCGAAAATGAAATTTTCTTGCATTTTCATTTCGATAAAATTAAAATGGATATTTTATTGTTACACGTTTTTACCTCAGCTACGTGTGTATAAACTTGCAACTCTAGCGTAACAAATATTCTTCTTGGTTAATTTTTTTTATATATTATAAGCAGTAGAATATTTTATTTCTACATCTTACTTATACGGTGGTACTTACAATCAATTTAAAGTTGCTTTTAAGCGTTTGGGCATTGAGCATATAGAAGATATAAAAGCAGATTTTGAACAAGCATTTGCAAAAGTGTTTAAGAAAAATTTGGTAACTAACTAGGGAATACTATTAAGCTTAGGTGGCGTCACACATTTCATCTTTTGTAGCAATATTGAACTTTTATGTAAGCGTAGTTGACGTTGCTAGCTTTTAATGCTAAGTGTATAAACGCTGTTAAAATGAAATAGAAGTTGTGGGGTTGAGCTTGTCTAAACCGATTAAATAAGCCACGTTTTTTTATTGCCTTCGAGAAGGTTGGGCAGACAACATTTTTGCTGATTAAAGTTTTGAAAGTTGAAGTGTGCGACGCAACTGTAGCTTCATAGCACTACTAAAGCCCACAAATAAATTCTTGTATTTCTTTTCTTTATCTTGCCACAAACTAAATTAGTAAAACATGAATCTTAGCAAAACCAACTGGTTTACAAAGTTTGTAGAATGTATGCTAGTAGCAGTGGCTTTTGTAAATGTTTTAGGTATGGGCTTAGAACTGCTACCACAAAAATGGTTAGAAAAAATTAGCGATTCGGCTTTTGAAATATTTATGATCACAGAGTATGGTCTTGGGTTATTGTTTGGTATTGCTTACGCCACTTATTGGCATAAAAAAGAAAAAAATAACACTATAAACAGTGGTAAAAAACATGCTTGGTTTATTGGCATTATACGCTACTGGCTGGTATTTGAAATTTGTACTTATGGGTTTGCCAAAATTTTGGGTACACAGTTTCAAACTGCCCACTACCAGCAAGATACTTTGTTGGGCAATGCTAGTGGTTTTACACTTACTTGGTACTACTTTGGCTACTCGTACATTAATGCTTGCATTATAGCTGCTGCACAAATTGGTGGTGCGGTGCTGCTATTATTTAGACGTACAATTCTATTGGGTAGTATTATGCTATTGCCAGTAATGGTAAACATTATGCTCATCAACATTTTTTACGATATTGCTACTGGTGCGTTTACTAACTCTGTTATTTTTACTATTGGGTTATTGTTTTTAATGAGTTTGTATTGGCAACACTTAAAGGAAGTTTTTTTACAACTGCAAAGCAATTTGCCAACTATAAAATTTGGTTGGTTTAAATATTTTTTAAAAGCATTGCCTGTGTTATTGTCTTTTTTATTGATTCAATCTTTTTTGTGGAGCGATAAAAGCGATAAAAAATTAATAGGCACTTGGCAGGTAAAAAGGATGGTGAAGAATGGGGATACTTTGGATAGCAAGCGATGGTTTACCGATAGCCTTTGCTACAGCAAAGTATATTTTGATGGTGGCAGAGGTATAGCTTTATCACCAAACCCTTATACTTACTTATGGAAAGAAGCAAGACGTGGTAGTTATAAGTACGATGAAAAAAATCATCAACTAAAAGCTGAGTTAACAGGACTTGCACCTGCTAAAGATAGCTTGCTAGCTACCATAACACCTTATACTAAAGACAGCATGCTGCTACAAAGAACGTATAGAAAAGATACGATATTACTTGTGTTAAAAAAGATAAAGAAATAACGCAAGCTAGCTATTACTGTTGCCCTTTATTGTTCTATCAGGTAATAAAAGCCCAATAGTAATTATATAGCTAAACATGTGCGACGCAACCGCAGCTTAATTGAAATGCAAAAGCTTGCTACCTAAAAAAGCAGCTAACTAAGTTTAAGTGCTGTCTTTTAACAAACCCTAACCGATATTTGTATGCATACATGTTTACTTAGATGCTTTTTATTTGAATTATACACGCTACATATCGTTTAGTATTTTGTTATTGCTTGGCTTTGCGGCAAAGGCCCAGTTTACACCATCGAGTAATTTAAAAAAGAAAAAAATTGCTGCCAAAGGTTTTGTGCAGTTGGATGCGTTGAGTATAGTACCACAATCTATTATTGTAAAAGATGCAGATACGAGTTACTACATAGTGGATGCTATAAAAGCAACACTGCGTTGGAAAAAGAAACTGCCCATTGATAGCGTTGAGGTAAGTTATCGTGTATTCCCTTTTAGGTTTGATGCTACAGTAAAGCGTTTTGCCTACGATAGCATTAAAAATAATTTTATTGCTCAGCCCAATATTTTTAAACGAAATAATCAGCAACAAGATAATAACCTCTTCAACTTTGGTACAGTAAACTACAATGGCAGTTTTGGGCGTAGTTTAAGTTTTGGCAATAGTCAGGATGCTGTTTTTAATTCTCAACTCAACTTACAAATTAGTGGTATGATTGGCGATAGCATACAAATAGCTGCTGCCATTACCGATAATAATATACCCATACAGCCCGATGGTACTACACAACAATTAAACGAGTTTGATAGAATACTACTACAGTTTAAAAAGAAAAATTGGGAAGTAAGTTTAGGAGATATTGACCTACGACAAAACCAAAATTATTTCCTCAACTTTTACAAACGCCTGCAAGGCATAAGCTACACACAAGACAATATGTTGGGCAAAAATGCAAGCAACAAATTGGTAGCAGCAGGTGCAATAGCCAAAGGAAAATTTACCAGAAATGTATTTAATGGATTGGAAGGAAACCAAGGGCCATATAAACTTACAGGTGCCAACAAAGAATTTTATTTTGTTATCCTCGCAGGTACCGAAAGGGTTTTTATTGATGGCGAAATCATGCAGCGTGGCGAAGATCAAGACTATATCATCAACTACAACACAGCCGAAATAACGTTTACCCAAAAGCGTATGATAACAAAAGACAAACGCTTACAAATAGAGTTTGAATACGCCGATAGAAACTTTCTCAACTCTATGTTATACGCTGGCGATGAAATTATTTTCAGCAAAAGATTGCAACTAAACATAGCAGCCTATAGTAATGTAGATGCAAAAAATTCGCCCATCAATCAACAATTAGATGTGGGACAAAAACAATTTTTGGCAAACATTGGCGATAGCGTACAAAACGCTTTTTACCCTGTAGCATCTAAAGATTCTTTTTCTACAGCTAAAATTTTATATGCAAAACGCCGCAATCCTATCAATCCCCTAGCAGATAGTATTTATGTGTATTCTATACACCCAGATAGTGCTAGGTTTAACCTCAACTTTATTTTTACGGGAGATAAAAAAGGAAATTACATACCTTACTTTAATGGTGCTAATGGCAAAGTGTATCAATGGATTGCACCCGTAGCTGGCATACCACAAGGCAATTATGAGCCTGCAACTTTTTTAGTAACGCCTAAGAAACAACAGATTGTTACGTTGGCTGCTTTGTACAATATTAATTCAAAAACTATTTTAAAAACTGATGTGGCGGTGAGTAATTATGATGTCAATTCTTTTTCATCAAAAGATAAAGGCAACGATGTGGGTTATGCTGCCAAATTTTCACTCAACCGCTTTGATAAAGTAAAAAGCAGCCTACAATTAAATACCATGTTGGGCTACGAATGGGTGAACGAAAAATACAAATCACTAGAACGTTTGCGTGGTGTAGAGTTTGCCAGAGATTGGGGTTTAAATATTTTACCTAAAGCAGCTACCGAGCATTTACCTAAACTAAGTGTAGAATTAAAAGACAATAAAAATAATTTCTACCGCTATCATGCAGATGGTTATTTGCGTAGCGATGCGTATAAAGGCATTAAAAATAGTTTGGAGTATAAGCAAGATGTTTTGGGTTTGCAATGGTTGGGCTTAATAAGTTTGGTAAACAATACATCCCCCATAGAAAAAGGGAAATTTGCCAGAGTAAATATGGATGTTTCTAAGCTGCTTACTAAGTTTCATAACTATACGCTAGGTACTGGTTATGTATTAGAAGATAACCAACAGCAGTATAAAATAAATGATACCTTAACGCCAGTAAGTTTTTCTTTTGAAACCATTTCAGGGTTCATAAAAAGCAATGCTGCCAAAAAGAA
>JAYVRD010000078.1:0-9507 GCA_043776595.1 Chitinophagaceae bacterium
CTGTATTGCCTTTGGCTATAAATTGTTTTGCTAACTCAAAGCCAATGCCTGTTGCACCACCTGTTATTAAAATGGTATTGTTTGATATTTTCATTTCATTTGTTGGTTTAAGACTTACGAAGTTTTTGTAATGAGATTGCTATTGCTTTAATTATAAATTGTGAGGTGCAAAACTTGGGAATTAAAAATTGAAAAGTTTTGTGCTAAGTCAACGTTTTTTGAAAATTAAGTTTAAATTTTTTTTGCTTCAACTATCCACATTAAAGCATAAGCTGTTGTAAAATATGGTTTTGAACTTTTCACTTTAAGTCCTGCTTTTTTAAATGCTTTTGCATAATCTGTAGTTGGTACATAATCGCCAATTAAAGCAGTGCCATTTGGTTTCAATACTCTTGCAATTTCAAAACAAGCTTTTTCTTGGTCAGCCTTAGGTTGTATGTTGTGAATACAAAGCAATGAAAGCACAACATCAAAAGAATTGTCTTCAAAACTCATTTTAACTGCATCTTCATTTCGTATTTCAATTTTGTCTGCTAATCCTTCTAATGCAGCGTTTTCCAAAGTCTTTTTTATTGAATTATCCGAAAGGTCTTTACTACTCCAAATATCTATACCTATTGATTTTCCAGTGGTTAAATGTTTGGCTGCACCATTCATTAATAGACCTTGTCCAGTGCCAATATCAAGCACTTGTTCATTTCCTTTCCAATTAATTTTTGATATCATTACATCTCTTGTTCTGTATTTTCCTTTCAGCCCATAAGCAAACATTGCAATGCCTAGAGTAACGAAAACAGCACCTGCTATAGTAATTAAGTAGCTTAAGTATTTTAAAATGCTGTTATCAAAAAAAAATGGAATCGTAATACCAGCAATTACAATTAAAGCCCCAAAAGCAATTAGGTTACGCATGATGCTTGGTGCGTCAATACCATAATCTATTTTTTTTCATAATCGTTAAACAAAGAAAAATATAAAAAGTTTTTGCCTTTTAAAGTACTTTTTCAAACCTCTTATTGTGCTATTTCTTTTTGGTTTGTGGTTTTGTAACAGCAGTAATTAGTTTGGGAGCGTTGAGCATTTGCTTATCAATGTCTTTTATTTCAAAATTGAGGTTGTTACCTAATTTCTTATTGACAGTTTGTAAGTTTTTATTAGATAAAATTATAAAGAAATTGACACTAGCCTACAATAAAAGGTAAATAAATATTTGAAGCCAAACATGTGCGACGCAACCGCAGCTAAATTTTTATACTACTGCTGGCTTCATAAAATTGTTTGGCAGATTTATCTTTCATAGAAATGTGAAAAGACTGCTTTGTTCCTAGCAATGACAAAAAATTACTCCCTTAAAACCATTTCTTCTTTAAAAAATACCAACCTATTAATACAGAAATGATGAGGGAGATAACAACAGGTATGTAAAAAGCATGGGCAGTATCTTGGTACGGAATTTTTACGTTCATGCCGTAAATACTTGTTACTAAAATGGGTAGCGATAGGATGATGGTAATGGAGGTTAAACGCTTCATTACATTATTTAGGTTGTTGCTAATGATGCTGGCAAAAGCATCCATAGTGCTGCTGAGTATGTTGGTGTATATGTTTGCCATTTCTAAGGCTTGACTTGTATCTACAATTAAATCTTGAAGAAATTCTCTTTCTTCTTCTGTTAGTCCTAAAAAGTTGGTACGTTCTAATTTCATCATTAGCATTTCGTTGCTACGCAATGCTGTTACAAAATACACCAAGCTTTTTTGAATACGCATGAGGTTTAGCAAATCTTCGTTGCTATTACTATCGTATAAGCTTTGCTCGTATTGGTTGCGGCGATAATTAATTTGCTTTAGATAATCGAGAAAATCTTGCACTACTTTCTCAAAAATTTTAAGCACCATCATACTGCGTTTATCGGGGTGGCGTTTTTGAAATGTATTTAAGAACTTTTTGATAGCACCGTTATCAAAACTATTAACCGTAATTACATGGTTATGTGTAAGTATAATACAAATGGGTATGCTTATGTAAAAGCTATCACTCTCGTTAAACGAATTATTTTCTGATGGGGTTTTAATGACAAGAAATTTTACATTGTCTTCTAATTCGTAACGTGGTCGTTCGTCTATATCTAAAGAGTCTCTTAAAAACTCAATAGGTATTTCTAATTCTTGGCTTAGCTCAATAAACTCTTCTTCTTTAAATGGTGGAACGAGGTTTACCCAAACACCATTTTCTGGTTTCGTTATTTCTACTGTTTGTCCATCTATATTTTTTAGATATTGAATCATATAAAAGGGTAGTAGTTGGGGATGAATAACTAATGAATGGCGAATGTAACCAACACTATTTGTATTAGGGTATGATTTTTTGGGTAAATCTTTTAAACTCATTAATGGTCGTAACTAATAACCCTTGTTACTTTCTTTTAGTTGTTTTTCTTTTGCCATAACATGATGTTTTTAAAAGTGCTACAGTCGTCTTTGGCATTTTTTGTAGGGTAAAAGTATCTGATCTTAAGAATTTAATTTTTGATATAAGCACCATCACTTTATATGATTTAAAATATAAGAATTTAATACCATCAACTCCAACAAAAAAGGCTATCGTATGATAACCTTTTAAGAGAGGTCCCGAGCGGATTCGAACCGCTGTGGGAGCTTTTGCAGAGCTCTGCCTAGCCACTCGGCCACAGGACCAATTTTGTGGTTGCAAATATAAGGCAAAAGATTTAACAAGCCAATACATAAAAACAGTTGTCTTAAACTTTACAATACTTAATTTCACGAACTTAAATACTTGCTTTATGAATAAAATTGCTGAAAGCGAATTAATTATTAATAGTCGTGGGGCGATTTACCATGTTGATTTAACACCAGATGAATTGGCTGACACGATTATTACTGTGGGAGACCCAGATAGGGTAGCTGTAATTAGTAAATATTTTGATAAGGTAGAAGTAAAACGCCAGCATCGAGAGTTTGTTTCTCATACCGGGTATGTAGGTAAAAAAAGAATAACTGTAATATCTACAGGTATTGGGCCAGACAATATAGATATAGTGGTAAACGAATTGGATGCTTTAAAAAATATTGACTTTGAAACACGTACTATAAAGCAAAATTTATCGTCACTTACTATCATCAGGTTAGGCACCTCAGGCTCGTTGCAGGCAGATATACCTGTAGATAGTTTGGTAGCTGGTACGCATGGGTTAGGTTTGGATAACCTGCTAAATTTTTATAGGCTTGATAATAATATGGAGGAACAAGAATTGCTAAAAAGTTTTGTTGAACATACACAACTTGCAGGTACTATACAACCTTATATAGCTTCTTGTAGTAGGCATATTATCAAGCATTTTGTAGAGGGATTTCATCAAGGCATTACAGTAACCTGCCCAGGTTTTTATGGCCCACAAGGGCGTATTTTGCGTTTGGGAATTTCTAACCCAACATTGGTAGATAACCTGACTACTTTTAGATTTGGCAGCCACCGCATTAGTAATTTTGAAATGGAAACAAGTGCTATTTATGGTTTGGGCAAACTGCTTGGTCATCACTGCCTTAGTGTAAATGTAATTGTAGCCAATAGGGTAAGAAAAGAATTTAGTAAAGATGGTGCTGCTGCTGTGGAATTTATGATTAAGAGTTGCTTGGGAATAATTGAAGGAATATAAACATTACTAGGGAAGTTGGTAGGAAAAGCTAAATAGATATTGATAGCTAAAAATGTGCGACGCAACTACTGTTAAATTAAAATACTACAGCTGGTAATATAAAAATGATGAAAATACATTTCTCAAAATACCAAGGTACGGGCAACGATTTTATTATTGTAGATGATAGAACCAATGCATTACAATTATCTGTTGGGCAAGTACATAAACTTTGCAACCGCCATTTTGGTATTGGTGCCGATGGATTGATGCTTTTACGCAGCAACCCAGCTTACGATTTTGAAATGATATACTACAATGCCGATGGAAACGAAGGCAGCATGTGTGGCAATGGTGGCAGGTGTTTAGTAAAATTTGCATACGATAACGGTATTAAAAAAAGCAGCTACAAGTTTATTGCTATAGATGGTGAGCATGAAGCCGAACTAGCCGAGCATAATTGGGTGCATTTAAAAATGAAAGATGTACATACTGTACAAGAAGACCATGGAGATTTTATTTTAGATACTGGCTCCCCACACTATGTAAAACCAATAACCGATGTTATGGCTTTAAACGTGGTAGAAGATGGCAAAGCCATACGCTATAGCAAAGAATATGAAGCCAAAGGCATTAACGTAAATTTTGTAGAAGCCACCGATAGCGATAAAATTATTGTACGTACTTACGAGCGTGGAGTAGAAGATGAAACACTAAGTTGTGGTACAGGTATTACTGCCAGTGCCCTTGTTTTTGCACACAACGAAAAAGGTTTTAACCGTATAGAAGTAAAAACATTAGGCGGTAATTTAGCAGTAGAGTTTGACAAACGAAGCGATGAAATTTTTGAAAATATTTGGCTTTGTGGACCAGCACATTTTGTGTACAAAGGCGAAGTGGAAGTATAGTTAAATACAAATAAATTTTTGTAGCCAGCTTTGTAACACAGATTGGGCTTCGGTTGCGTCGCACACTTGTACATCATAACTTTATTTTGCTTTTATCTAAGCGTATTATAAATACATCTCCAGTTTATTCTTCAAAATCATCAATACATTTTTGCAACTGTAATAAATATCTTCCATATAATTTATTAAGATACCACTTGGTAAAGTAGTAAACACCAATGGTAAATAAAATTAGATACACCACTAAAAAAATAACTACCTGCTTATTAGAGCCAAATAAATGACTGAATTTGTCAAATCCATCAATGGTCTCTCCATGTTTGCCATCTTGGTATCCCAAGTAACCTGAGAATAAGATACATATTGGTATTAACGCCATCGTAAATTGAAAGCATCTTCTTACAAACTCTTTGATAGTTGTATGTATAGTAATTAGGTTTTGCTTCACTGGTAAAATGGTATTACTAAGTCTTTTTATTTTTTGTAATAAAAAATATTGTACCGGCAAAAACAAAAGACCTGCAACCGCAAATACCGAAAAGTAAATTCTAAAACTTGTATGTTTTGCAGCCAAAGCCACATAACCAAAAGCAGCAATAAATAAAATAGAAAAAACAATCTCGAATAGCAAACTACTTTTTATTTTATCTATGATGGATTGGGTTTTCTTTTTCAACAGTATATGAATATCTGCATCAGATTTTTGAGTATCTGCTGTGTTTAGCTTTTGCTGTAATTGTATTTTCAGTTCGTCTAGCTCCATAGTATTTTATTTTAAGTGAACTGATAATGTTTTTGTGTTTCTTCTTTTAATTTTACTTTTACCCTATTCATTTTTACTGCCACATTATTAGGCGATATACCTAGCATATCGCCAATCGTTTTATAATCGTAATCTTCTAAGTAGAGCATTACCAAAGCTTTGTCTATTTTACTCAAATCCCCAATGGCTTTATACATGGCTTGCACTTGCTCTTCAATAGGGTTATAGCTTTCGCTACTATCAGGAAAAATTTCTGTATTAAAAACAGGTAGTTGTTTTTTTTCTTTTCTATAAAAGGTAATGGCAGTATTTAATGCTACGCGGTATAGCCATGTGCTAAACTGGGCATCGCCCCTAAAACTGGCAAACGCCTTCCATGCCTGTAGGGTTACTTCTTGAAACAAGTCCTCTCTTTCATC
The DNA here is from genome assembly GCA_043776595.1 of Chitinophagaceae bacterium. Classification (GTDB taxonomy): domain Bacteria; phylum Bacteroidota; class Bacteroidia; order Chitinophagales; family Chitinophagaceae; genus UBA1930. The sequence goes on from JAYVRD010000078.1 coordinate 5,746, forward strand.
AGCTTTATCCATATAAAGCCTGCACACCTTGTGTATTATGTTTTGGTGCTTGTTTAAGAGTTGAATAAATTCCTTTTCGGTAGCCATATGTTTATTTAATACATGATGGGAGTAACTGTAAAGCCTTGCTTTCTAAGCAAAGTAATAACTCCTTTTTTACCACCCAAATGCCCTGCACCTACTGCAAAAAATGTTTGCTTAGTAGCAGCAGCTTTAGCTATTACGGGTATCCAGTTTTTATTTCTATTGGCCAATAAAAGTTTTTCGTACTTTTTAAAATCGGTGTCTTTGTTTACTTTGCTTTGCATGGCAGCTATATTTTTACTCTTATAGGTAACCACCAATTCTTGCAAGTTTTTTTTCTGTTCATCAAATGTAAAAAGATTTTTTACTAATGCTTTTGCTTGCTTTTTGTACGGTATTTTATCAAACACTTGCATTTGGTCCTCCAATGTTTCTAAGCCTAAAATTTCCATCGAGTCCACCTTTGCCATCTTCTCAAATTCTTTTTCAAATGCTATGGTATTGCAGCCAAGCATAGCAGGGTATAACATAGACGTAAGCATAAATGGTTTGTAAGTACTTACCATATTCAACGGTACTTTAGCTATACTTTCAAATATTTTATTGGCACTATCGTATTCCTTCTCACTTATATAATCTTTTAATTTATGTCCATCTTTCATGCTTATGGTTTGCATCATTTTCTTCTGCATATTCTTATCAGCTAAATCAATCTCTAGATATAGCTGCTTGGTTTGGCTAAAGGCAGCTTTCACCGTATCGGGCATTAAAAAATCTTTAGTACACATTAAATGAAATGTGCCAAACAAATAACTTGGTTGCTCTAATCCATTGCCACTTATTTGCCAAAGCAATGTTTTTTCTTTAGGAGCTTTTTGGGCTGAGGTAGTAAATGCAGCTATAAATGCCAATAACGAAAGCAAAATTTTTTTCATTACATCTTGTTTTGTGGTGTTGGTATACGAATGGATATAATTATTACAGTAGTTATCAAAATAAAAAGCCCCTTGTAGAAACAAAGGGCGTTAACCAAAACTAACTGCTTATGAAACAGAGTTTAAACACTTTCGTGTCTTATAATATTGTAATCTCTTTGGGTGCCACTTTTATTTCATCTTTTTTAGGAAGAAATAATTTAAGCACTCCGTTTTCGTACTTAGCTTGTATGGCATCTGCATTTATTTTTTCATCTAAGCTAAAACTACGTTTAAAGCTGTTGTACTTAAACTCACGGCGTAATGTTTTGTAATCTTTGTTTTCTACTTCCTCTTTCTTTTCGTAAGAAATAGTGAGCAAACCGTTTTCTACATTTACTTTAAAATCTTCTTTATTTCTACCAGGTGCATTCAACTCTACATGATAGCCTTCGTTGGTTTCATGAATATTTACCGCTGCTGTGGGATAATTATTCGGTTGTGAGTCCCTGCCCCAACTAGTAGGAAAATTAAACAACAAATCATCTAAAATGTTTGTTCTTGGATTTTGTTTTACAAGTGTCATATTCTTTTGTTTTTAGGTTTTTAAATATTGGGAATAAAATTTCAAACAGTATACCAGCCCATTTTTAAAGCCATTATTTCCTAACGGCAATTTTTTTAAAGACAAATCGTCGCTTTCGATAGCCGAAAAAAGTCATACTGTCGTTTTTTTCATCAAACAAAGCATTTTACTTTTGCTCTCTAAACAAAAAATTATGTATCCAGCCGAAATAGTATTGCCAATGAAGGCAGAGTTAACAGATAGTGGTTTTGAAGACATGAACAGTGCAGCCGCTGTAGATGCTGCTATAAAACAACTAGGCACCACGTTGGTTGTTATTAACTCTGTATGTGGTTGTGCAGCAGGCACGTGCCGCCCAGGTGTATTAATGGCTGTTCAAAATGCTACCAAACGTCCCGATAATTTAACCACCAGCTTTGCAGGGTTTGATGTTGAAGCTGTAAATAAAGTACGTGAGCATTTATTACCTTATCCGCCATCATCGCCAGCAATAGCTTTGTTTAAAGATGGTGCATTGGTAAGTATGGTAGAACGTCACCAAATAGAAGGCAGACCTGCACAAGTAATTGCCCAACACCTTATAAGCGAGTTTGATAAACATTGTAATTAAGAAGTTTTCATAGATGGGTTAGTAAGTAAAAAGTCCCTTCGTGTAAAAGCGAGGGGACTTTTTATATAGCCAGCAGTATTATTTCTATTGGGCTTCGGTGGCGTCGCACATGTTTGGCTATGTAGTGCTATGTAGCTTTTATTAGGTAGTAGGGTGATGAAGGCAAAAGAGTATGCGTGATTGAAAATTACAGAATATGCACAAAAATTATACAAATTTATCAATCTCGTTACATAAAATCGCAGGGTACCTAAATGAGACTTTGCGTATAAGAAATTGTCGGCTGGTTAAGGATACCGATTTTTCTTGTCAATATGTTTTATTAAAGTTCTTTACTTCCATTTTTTCTAATTCAATTTCAAAAGTATCTTTCGCCATAATTCCTGTTAGTTTCATTCTGTTTTTATTGTCAAGGTTTGTAACTGTTCCTTTAAAATTATCCTTAATTCCTTTTGGGTATTCCCAAGTTGTCTCAAAAGTTCTTTTTGTTTCATCAAATGTAAAATGTCCAATTTGCTTTTTCTTAAAATTGTTATTCGTAAATGCAAAGAAATCGCCCAAGTCAAAATAAACTTTTGAAAACGTTGTGTCGCTACATTGGTCAATAGTTTTGTTTTTGCCGTTAATCGTCATTTTTTCAATATTATATTTTCCTGTCAATCCCTGTCTAAATTGTACTCAATACTGTGGTGCAAATAATATAATTGGAATAAAGATTGCTGAAAGCCGCAAAGCATTTTTTAAGATTGAACTTCTGAAATTGAATTTTGGTAAATTTTTGTTTGCAGAGAAAAAGAAATTAATTATTTTTTCTTTGTCTTGGTAGGCTAAATATAAAACACCTGCTAATAAAGTAAATGCTTCAAGAAGTGGGTTGTGAACATTATACAATATGTCAATTAGTATAATGTTTGCTGTCATTACAAATAAAATCATAATCCCAAGCAACCTTGTCTTTCCGAACAAAATAAATACTGCACCTAAAATTTCTAATATTCCAAGAGTGCAAACCATTGGGTAGCTCTGTCCAAAGAAATGAGATAGTTGCTTTTCTCCTGTAACCATCGTCATTGGCATTTCCATAAGTCCCAAAGAAGTAGTCATATGTAAATGAAGAATTTTCAGCAAACCCCATTTTGTAAAGTGAAATGCCAATGCAAACGCCAAAATGCTATGAACAAGTCCCAACATTGAATGTGAACTTTGTTTAGTTTTTCTTTCTATATACTTCCAAAATAAAAGAACTGAAATTAAAGTTGCAAAAAGTAGAAATGCCAATAGTCTTGCAACAACTGTGTTTGGAAAGAAATTGGGATTTAGACGTGCTAATGGATATGCAATTACAAAAACCGTCAGAATGCAAGCAATTATTTTTTGTGTCAGCGATACTTTTTTTGTATTGTCCATTTGATATTTTATTTGTTTTTAAACGGTCTGTTTGGGTAGTCGCTAACTTTTAAGATACCATCGCTTTGTTTAAAACCAAGCTATGGTGCAGCCAAAAACCACGACAGAGAATAATTTCTTAGCACTTCACTTTTTAAAAAAGTTTAGTCTCTGAATTTATTCTTTGTATTTGGCATTTTAAATGGCTGGGTAAAAAAATCATTTAATATTTTAAGAAAAAA
>JAYVRD010000079.1:0-9500 GCA_043776595.1 Chitinophagaceae bacterium
AATAGCCTACAAATTCTGAAATAGTAATAAGACCAATTACCAATGCCATTCCTTTTAAAAAAGAATTGTGCTTTATATTTTTCCAATTAAAACCTGCACAAACAAAAGCAATTAGCTCAAGATATTTTACAAACTGGCTCATTATAAATTTATTTAGGGATCAATTACTTCAAAAGTGTTAGGTAATGGACAATTGGCAGGACACATTTCGCCTGTATTTTGCATTAATGTCATAGATGCACTTGTAGCTTCATCTCCCAATGCTAAAAGTCGTAGTGTAGGATTAAAAAAAGGAGAACCTTGTCTTCCTATCATTACATAATTCAACATTTCTTTAAACCTTCCTTTAGATTTTACTTGTTCGTTATAAGTAGCTCGTGGATCAAAATCTACTTGGGGCTGCCCAGCATTAGCTTGATAGGTAGGTACCATAAATAAAGTATGCCTATTTCTCTTAGCTATCACTTCATAATCTTTTCCATAAACAGCATAATAAAACCGTATGCCTAACTCTTTATTTGGAGTAGAAAGCTTGCCATTGTATTTTTCAATACTACAAATAAATTTCTTTATTGTTTCTAAAGGAAACCATATGGAACGAGCATCGGTTTTGTTGTATTTTGGTACTAAATCATTATACGATGTCCCAGCAGTTGGTTCGATAAAATCGACATTGGTATTAATTACATCCCAATGTTTAATACGATAATTGTATACTACATCTTTAAAATGTTCAAACGTTTGTCCTTTGGTTTCATCATCGCAATTTATACATACACTTCCCTTAATGGGCTTATCATCTGCTGTGAGATTATTTATTTTATTGGGTTTGCCATACAGTAGCCATGCAATAATACCAATGAATACAATGTTGGTAGCAATTAATACATTCTTCATAATTTAAGTTTTTAGGGTTAATAATAAATGAATATAAAACAATATGGCGTTTTCAATTACAAACGTCTGATTTATTAAAATTCTATGCCTCCGTTTTATCACCCAAACTCTACCGTTTAAAAACGGTAAACATTTCAGCTAAAGCAACATAGTACAGGTAGCCCAATATTTTCATTTTTGTGTTGTGATAATGCAAAGGTGGTTTAGGGGAGTAAACGAAAGTTTATTAAACCGCCTTTCATCATCACACCATCCCCATAAAAAAAACAGGAAAGCCGAAAACTGAATAGAGTAGGCAACTTTTAAAACACAAAATTTTACTATTATGAAAAAGATTTTATTTAGTATGGCTGTAATATTATGTTCATTTAATTTATTTAGCCAAGATATAGATGAAAAAAAATTAAATGTCGTATCATTAGATGAAGCTTTCTTGAAAAAACTTCCAATGGGTGGTAATGTAGATTGCAAATGCAACAACAGTATTTTAAAAGATTGGAGTTTTCAAAGTTTAAGTGCTAGTGGTTCTAACATTACCTCTAGTTCAACACCATGGCTTAAAGGTGCCAATACACCTCAATGGACGCCTGCCATGGGTGCTTGCGATAAAGGGTATGTGTCTATGTGGGGCAATAAAACTGTGGGTGAATCTATTCATCAAAATTTATCTTCACCATTAGTTTCTGGCAAGACATATAAAATTAAATTTAGTGCAAGATTTATCAATCCCTCAAGCAGTCCATCCACTTTTGTAAGGCTTAAAGTAATTGCTGGTAATACGCCGCCATCTTATGATGGGGCTGGTGTGGTATCTACAAATATAAGTAGTACCACATGGGCTACTTATAATACTACTGCTAACATAGTTGGTTCAGGTCAAACATATATTACGCTACATCCTGAAAACGATTACACACAAAATGACGGTAAGTATGTTTCATGGATTCAAATTGATAATATATGTATTGAAGAAGTTTGTAAAATTTCAGATGAACAATGCAACCCCAATTTTACTGCATCGCCTTTTACGCTAAACTCACAATGTAATGTAGTAGTAAATGTAAATCCTACAGTTACAGCAGGAGCTACACATTACTGGGGTATGATGGGTGCTACTGGCTTAGGGGATAATACACCAATTCCACTTTCAAGTATTATTTCTGGTGCAAGTTTTGGACTTAGCGTATCTAGTACAGGTGTTGCAACACCTATTGGTATGGGTACTGGTATAAACGCTAGTTCATCTGGTTATGGATTTCATTACGAAGGTGCTGCCTTTGGTACTTGCTTTAAAATTACTCATTACATTAAATGTTGCAGTAAATGGTATTTTAAAACTATAACCTATTGCACAAAATTATGCCCAGAAGTAAAGGAAACAGATTTAAGAGAATTACCTTCTAGTGAAGTTGAAAAAATAGAAACACAGCTCTCATCTGGAGGAAGAGGTTAAAATATTGAAGTAAGTGGATACACTTTAAAAGTGTATCCACTTACTTAATTCTCAAAAATAAAGCAATGAAAAAAACGATACTATTCACTTTCCTCTTTTTTACTATTATCGGTTGTAGTTATGCTCAACAAGACCTTCTTTACAAAAAAGATACTACCCAACAACGCTGCAAAATTTTAAAAACTACCAAAAGCAAATACCGATATGCTTTTCTAGATAGTTTGCAAAAAGTGTATAAAGCTAGCATCTCAAAATCGCTAGTAGATTCTGTAAAGTACAATTACTATGATAGCAATTTGGTGCAGGATAAACTATTTAAAAATCTAGTAAAGCCTGTAGTAGAAGCTAATGCACCTAAGCAATGCTCTTGGATTTTTACAACAACCCTTGGCTTTAATTTGGGCAACTTATTAGAGTTCAACAACCCAAGTGGTATCGATAAAAAAACATTGTCTGGCACAGCAACCATCGATTTGGGGCTTAACTACGCCAAAGAAGGTACACGTTTTGCCATGACCAACGAATTGCATAGCATCATAGCTATTCAAAAATCTGGACTCACACGTACCGATTATATTCAACGTGCTAGCAACGATATAAGCACCCTACATGATTTTTCCTTTGGCTTTGGCAAAAGCAAAAAATGGAACTTCAATCTTATTGCAAAAACCAATACTTCGCTTTTCACTGTTTTTGATGGTGATTATTATAAAGACTATAATGCTTTAGGCAAAACGCAAGCGTTTCTCAGCCCTTACGATGTTACTATTTCTCCTGGCATAAAATGGCAGCCAAACCAATTTTTGCGTCTGTCCATTTCTCCCTATTCGTTTAACATATTTGGTATAAAAAGCAACGAAATAACGGCAAAAGGAATTTATATAACCGATGTAGATGCAAGTGGCAACTATAAAAATTTTCTCTTTAAAAGATTGGGAGCTGAAATGAATTTTTGGTATGATCGTAATATAAAAAAATGGATAGAAATACAATACCGCATCGGTGTATCATCCAATTACTTCGAAAAAATAGCCAACAATGGCTTGCTCGATGGGCTTTTTATTACCAAATTTAAGTTGCTAAAAGATCTCTACCTCACCCACAGAGCTTCTTTAAAAATGGATTTTTCAGCAGCACCCATTAAGCCATTTTATAGCCAAACCTTACTATTGAGTTTCACTAAAAGTTTTTAACTTATTGAGGTATCACTTGTTTATTGCAGCCAATTCGGTACAACAATATCTGCACTAAAAGTATTTTGTTTAGTAATTGTATAATTTAAAAAATCCCAACTTTTCTCCGTTTACTCAATCATTATACACCATACGCAATCATTTATGATAGTTGCATAACAGATGGCAATACTAAAAATCAATCTGTATCTTTAAAAAAACATAGCAACTATGCTTAGGGCTTTATTAGTTGATGATGAGGTGAACAACTTGGAAAGTTTAGCTTTTCTATTGCATAATGATTGTGAAGGTATTATGGTAGTTGGTAAAGTAACTAACGCCTATGAAGCACGGGCTTGGTTGCTAAAGAATACAGCCGATGTTATTTTTTTAGATATAAATATGCCTGGCGAAACTGGGTTACAATTATTAAGTAGCTTAGAGCAAAAAAATTTCAAAGTAATTTTTGTAACTGCTTACGATACTTATGCCATTCAAGCTATTAAATCCAGTGCATTGGACTATATTCTAAAACCTGTAAGTATTACTGAATTGCAAGCTGCTGTACATAAACTAAAACAAGTAATTACTAGCCCCGAAGACACACATCAACATATCCAATTACTACAACATTTACTAGATAGTGCTCAAAAAAAAACTGAACCAAAAAAAATTGCATTACCACACTTAGGTGGTATAAGTTTTATTGAAGTGGATGAAGTTGTATCGTTACAAGCTGATAGTAACTATACTATTATTCACTTAAAGGATATGCAAAAACTGGTGATTAGTAAAACATTGAAAGATTTTGAAGAATTATTAGATCAATCTCAATTTGCTAGAATTCATAAATCGTATATTGTTAATTTGAAGTACATAAAAGAGTATAGTAGCAGCGATGGGGGTATTGTAAAAATGATTGATGGCAATCAATGGAGCATTAGCAGAAGGCAATTGGATTTGTTTTTGGAAAAAATGAAAATTTCGAGCCTAATGTTTGGCAAATAGCATTTATCAAATTATACTTTATACGCCCAAACAAAATTCTTGATGCGATTTATTCTTTCTTTCATATTTATACTACAAATGTATTGTATTGTAAAAGCCCAAAATGCCGATTACAAAGCATATACTGTTAATGATGGATTGCCCAGTAATCATGTATACCGCTGTTTAGAAGATGATAAAGGTTTTTTGTGGATAGCTACTGATGCTGGCGTTGCTAGATTTGATGGTAAAAAATTTCAGGTATTTACAAAAAATGAAGGTTTGCCAGATAATGAAGTATTATCTATTGTAAAAGAAAAAAACGGAACAATTTGGGCAAACTGTTTTAATCAAAGCCCTGCTTATTTTGACGAAGTACATAATCGTTTTATTAAAGCAATGGAAGATAATAGTTTGGCTAATATTTCTGGTAATGGAGTTATGTATTTATATACACTAAATAGTGGCGGTGTGTTATTTTATAACGATAAAGGCTCATTTGTTTTTAAAAACAATAGAATTGCCAGTTACGATACTTCACAAAAAGCAAATTACTTTCTTGTAGATGAGTTTGAAAATGGATCAAACTTAAAATGGAAATCTTTCTCTACTAAATTAAATAAATTTATTGTTCAGCATGGTTTTTATGAAATGCAAAATAGAAGCAGTACTGATAGTTTGTTGTTGGGTACTTTTTATAATGCCAAGCTCTATCCTGCAATTAATGAAGGTATTTTTTATATTTTTAATTTTGCCAATAACAGATTTTACATTTACTCGAATTTAAAAACGAGTCCTATTTCATTTAGAGTAGATTCAGTTATCACCCCATTTTCTTTTGAAAACTTTTCATTTACTGCCAATAGATTTTACCTTATTGGTAATAATGGCAAGCTTATGATTTACAATAAATATACTGGGGAGTTAGTTAAAATTATTTCTGGTAATTACTTACCTAACTCTTATTATAACGATAAGTTTGGAAACGAATGGATATCTACACGTGATAAAGGGTTATTAGCGTTTAATAAAAAATACCTAACAAAAGCACATATACCCAATAGCTTTCACGGTACCAATTTCATTAGTCTTGCACGTGGTAAAAAAGGCAAACTTTTTGCAGGCAATTATTATGGACAAATAGTTGCAATTGATGGACAAAAATTTAAGGCAAAAATGGTTTCAACAAAAATATCGGACAGGCAACGAAAAATTATTATAACACCTCAGCACATATTTGCTTTTTCTGATGAGCACATTACTATAGATTTTAAAAATATTCTTATTAATCCAGAAAATAGAAGGCCTTTTAATGCCAAATCGGCTCTAGTATATAACGATAGTTTAATTATTTGTGGTACTTCTCTTGGCTTTCGTAAACTCAATTATCAAAACTTGGCAATGAGTAATATCAATGTAACAAAAAAGAGAATTACAGCCATGGCTAAAGACGATAAGGGAATGATTTATTTTGGTTCAACAGATGGCTTGTATCAATTTGATTTTATAAATAATTCAATTAAAGGGTTACAACCAAATCATCCCTTATTTAATCAACGAATAACATCTATATGCAGCACATCAGATGGGTTGTTATGGGTAGCTACACCATCAAATGGAATTATTGTTGTAAAAGACAATAAAATGTTGAATAATATTACTACATCCGAAGGGATTATTAGCAATGCAGGAAGGGTATTAATTGCTGGTAAACTGGGACAAGTTTGGATGGCTTCTGGAAACGGAATAAGCAATATTAGGTATACAATTAAAGATAGTGCTCTAAAATTCACCGTACAAAATCTAACTGTAAATGATGGTTTGTGTAGCAATGAAGTAAATGAAATGATTTATTACAACGATACCATTTTTGCCGCTACCGCAGATGGTATTTCCTTAATACCAACCAATATTTCTGTGCCACTATTTAATATTCCTGTTTATGTTACTGGCATCAGTATTAATCAGCGAGATACTATCATTGCTTCGAATTATAACTTGGCTTATCATCAACAAAACATAGTCATCAATTTTGCTGGGGTAGAACTAAATGGACACTTTAATCATTTTCAATACACCATAGATAATAATACCAATTGGATTAACCTTTATGAAAATACGTTAGCTTTAGAATTAAATAGCGGCAAACACACTTTACAAATAAGGTGTGTAGATGTAAATGGCAATATCAGTAATAAAATACTTACACTTCAATTTAATATAGCAATCCCCTTTTGGCAAGCGTTATGGTTTTGGATATTAATAGCAATCGTATTTCAAGTGATTGTATTTTATATTATTACTAATGAGATAAAGAAGAAGAAAGAAGCAAAACTTGCTAAAGAATTAGCTATTGTACAAACAGCATCATTAGAGCAACAAGCATTTACTTCTTTAATGAACCCTCATTTTATGTTCAATGCTCTTAACAGCATACAACACTATATTAATTTACAAGATAGGCAAAATGCCAACCGCTATCTTAGCGATTTTGCTTCCCTCATTCGTAAAAACTTTGAAGCAGCACAGTTATCTTTTATTCCATTAGAACAAGAGCTTGAAAATATAAAAATTTACTTGCGTTTGGAGCAGATGCGATTTGCCAATAAGTTTATTTATACAATAGATATAAATGATGTAATAGAAATAGAACAATGGATGATTCCAACCATGATGATACAACCGCTATTGGAAAATGCGTTATTACATGGCATTATGCCATCTGCAATTAAGGGAGAGCTTAGTATTATTTTAAAAGAACAAAATAATGGCTTGCTTATTAGTATTACAGATAATGGTATTGGTATACAGCAAAGCCAATTATTAAAACAAAATACGCATCATAAAAGCCATGGTATGGGTTTAATTAAGAAACGAATTGATGCACTTACTCACTTTGTAATACAGCCAATTACTTTAACTATGGCTCCTGCATTTAACAATGAAAAAAATCCAGGTAATACAATTTCTTTATTCATTCCTGCAACATTGTACAATGCTTGGCTAAGGGTACAAAATATGAAAAACGCTCAATAAGGCAAATTAGCCCAACCATTCACTCATTCATTAGCATCTTACACACAATGGTAAAGTAAGCCTTACACAGGCAGTCTTGTACATAGTTGTAATTTAAGTATATTTAGTTATGTTATTATTATTTAAAAGGGGATATATATGAAAAAAATAATTACACTCTTATTATTGGCTATTACTCTACAAGCATTTGCTCAGTCTTATCCTATTGATCATATTAATATTTCGTTGCCAATCAATCCAAATGTAAGTATGGCTAATTGGGGTTCAGGAGCGACTATGCTTACTATTAGTGCAACCACAAGATTAGTAAATGGAAAAGTAGAGGGCAGAGTGGAAGAAAGTAAAATATTGGTAACAATTAAAAAAGGGGGCAGCAAAATTTGTGGTGCATATGCAAACAACACAGCCCCAGCAACAAATTTTACTACTGTAACTAAAGTGTGGAATGGCAGCAACGCCGTTTCCTTGTTAGGTCAGGATTGTACATTACAACAAGGTGAATATGAATTGTGTGTACAGTTTTTTGGAAATGGTCCCAGAGGTCTTGAACCCATAAGCGAAGAAAAATACAAACCGTTTACAATAAAAGGAAATGAATCGCAAAACTATCAGCCACCACAGCCTATGTCGCCAGTGAATGGAAATTCATTTAGTGAAGCTGATATAAAGAAACCAATCATTTTCAGGTGGACACCTGTAATTCCAAAACCAAGAGAAACGTTTATCTATAAATTAAGAGTATGGCAATTAATGGAAGGACAGAGTACGGCACAAGCAATCATACAACCACCAATTCTTGGCAACGACGTTGGACAGCTAACACAAACTACTCTTACCAATTTAATTAGTGGTCTATGCGAGCCTCCATATTTGTGCAATTTTGTTTGGAATGTACAAGCATTGAACAGAGAGGGTAAACCAATAGGTAGTAATAACGGCACCAGTGAAGTTTTTACATTCACTGTCTTTCCTAACGGAAACTCCGTTGAAAATAAATCAATCACAGCACCAATACTGGTCGCACCTGCAAACGGATTTTTAGTTGAAGCAGCGTCACAAATTAAGTTCACCTGGTTGGCACCTAATCCTAAACAGGAAAATATTCATTATAAAATTAAGATTGTTGAGATAAAAGGTGATCAATCACCAGAAGCAGCATTTAGAACCAACAAACCATTTTTTGAGAAAGACTCATCAAAATATTTCAAAGGAAATAAACCTCACTTCGAGAAGGATTCGTTGGCAGCTTATAGAGGAGGGAACAAGCCATTTTTTGAGAAAGACTCATTAAAATATTTCAAAGGAAATAAACCAATCTTCGAGAAGGATTCATTAGCTGCTTATAGAGGGGGCAACAAACCATTTTTTGAGAAAGGCTCATTAAAATATTTCAAAGGCAATAAACCTTTTTTCGAAAAAGATTTTATAGTAGAGAACTATTTTATTTATCCTGCTCAGGCTCCTCCATTTAAAAAAGGAAATCAATATACATGGTTTATTCAGACTTTTGATTCAAATGAAAAACCTGTAGGAAAAAATGAAGGAAAAAGTGAAATTGTCGAATTTAGTATAGGTAAAAATGAGTCGATAAAATAAAAAGTATAAAAACTTAATTTTAAGAGTATTTTGTTGTGGCTTGTGTTTTTTAAAAGATATGATACATGAAAAAATGGTACCTTATATGTTTGTTGATTATTTCTATGCATGTCTCTGCAATAGGGCAACTCAACCAAATTAGCATTTCTGCATTTACAGTAAAAAATCAATTACCTGCTAATACAAGTGATTGGGTAAATATACCAGGGGCAATATCTCTAGTTGCTCAAACATTGCCTCAAACACCAAATTATAATCCAGGATTAGTTATCCAAATCAAAAGTGGGGCTGGTGTTATTTGTGGTAATAATATCACTAACCCAGTTAGAATTGATAATTTTACGGTACGCAATTTTCAA
>JAYVRD010000080.1:0-9500 GCA_043776595.1 Chitinophagaceae bacterium
GCTCCACATTAAGCCTTCTAACAGCAAACTCTTTTCAGTAAAGCCAATTAGATTTGTCTGAATCACAACTTCCTCCATCAATAATGCTGGTGATATATAGGAGATTTGTGTTTGTGCTGAAACCCAACCTATACCTTGCTCTTTCGTCAACTGATAAATATCTAAGTTGTAATTCTCAATGAGTTGGTCACCTCTTGCAGTTACGATATAATCGATGTATCTTGAATTATTTAAATGATTGAAAGGATCACAATCGTGAAACCTAATTTTCATTTTACTTTCTAATATTTTTTTAAATTCTTGCATATAAATTAGTTTGATAAATTTTCTATTACAATAGCAGTTGCTCCACCACCACCATTACAAATTGCAGCTATGCCATACCTGCCATTTTCTTGCTGCAATACCGATAATAACGTGCATAGAATTCTTGCACCAGATGCACCGAGTGGATGACCAATTGCCACTGCACCGCCATAAACATTTAATTTTTCAGTTGCAATTTTTAGCAATTTTTGATTTGCCAAAGCAACTACAGCATAAGCCTCGTTTATTTCAAAAAAATCAATATCGTTAATAGTGAGATTAGCAAGTGATAAAGCTTTATTTATAGCTAAAGTGGGTGCAGTTGTAAATTTTGAGGGTTCTTGAGCAGCATCGGCATAAGCTATAATTTTTGCTACAGGCTTTAAGGAGTAATGTTGCAAAGCAGTTTCAGAAGCTAATAAAACTGCTGCTGCACCATCGTTTAAATTACTTGCATTGGCAGCAGTTATGGTTCCACTTTCTTTGAAAACAGGTTTTAGTTTTGATACTTTATTAAGGATAATTTTTGAAATATCTTCATCTTGGGTAATTATATCATTTTCACCTTTACTTTCTATGAGTACTGGAATAATTTCGTTTTTAAATTTTCCTTTCTGAGTTGCTTCATTTGCTTTTTGATAAGATTGTATTGCATATTCATCCTGTGCTTTTCGTGAGATATTAAATTCAGCAGAACAAAGTTCTGCTGCGTTACCCATATGCTGGTTACTGTAGGCATCAACTAAGCCATCTTTTAAAATACCATCAATTAATTTTTCATCTCCCAACTTCATTTGCTTTCTAATTGGAAGATAATATGGCGTATTGCTCATACTTTCTGTACCACCTGCTATTACAAGGTTTGTAAGCCCAAGTTGTATTTGTTGTGCTGCAATGATTGTAGCTTTTAAACCAGATGAACAAACTTTATTGATTGTTGTGCAATCAATGCTTATATCTAAGCCTGCTAATAATGAAGTTTGCCTTGCTGGCGATTGTCCTAAATTGGCAGATAAAACATTACCAAAATAAACTTCGTTGATGAGGCAAGGGTTAAGTTTAGTTTGTTCAAGTATTGCCTTTATAGCAAACGCCCCGAGTTGTGGGGCTGAGAAGTCTCTTAAATTGCCCAAAAAGCCACCAACAGGTGTTCTTTTCGATGATATGATATATGCTGGTTTCATTATTGCTTTTCTGATTAGTTTAAAGATTGTTTGATTTCAATATAAATTTTAGTAGTCATTGGTACTTTGATATTAAATGACTTGGCATAATGAATGATTGTTCCAGCAAATAATTCCAATTCAGTTTTATTTTTTCTTGATTGGACATCTAATTGTAATGAAGTTGGGGTATTGTATGGAAAAGTTGATGCAGTTTGAAATGTTTCCTCAATGTGTAATTCTGAAAAAAGTATGCCTTTACATTCTGCTACTTTAATTATCTCTGCCATTATTTCTTTGGCTTCATTTTTATAAATATTTACACTGTTTACCTCTCCAATTGATATGTTATATCTTGCAGTTATTAAACCAAAACTGGCAATAAATAAGAATTTAGTCCAAATTTCAACAAATGGATTTTCACTAAAGTGTACATCGATTTCTGCTTTTTTGAATATCTCAATAACAAAATCAACGGAAAAATCAATATGTAAAACATCTTTCCCTAATATTATTTTGCCTGGCTTACCCTTATGCATAATCACGCCTTTTTGTACTACATGTGAGGCTACATAAACACAAGCTGGGATTATTATTCCTTTGGGAATAATTTTACGAATTCGATCATAAATATCAACGCCATTCATTAATGGAAGAATAATTGTACTGTCATCAATACAGTCATTTATTTGAGTACATACATTTACCAAATCATAATCTTTTACACAGATTATGATCAAATTTGATTTTGGCAAATCCTTGAGATTATCATACAAATTAGTTGGAAAAACTGTTTTGCTCCTAAATTCTGGGGATATAATTTGTAACCCATTTTCCTTTATTATTTTATAGGTTTCATTTCTTACAATAAAATTTATCTCAACGTTTTCTGAATGGCTATATAAATGAGCCAACTTAAAACCAAAATATCCGCCAACGCCGCCAAGACCAATAATGGAGATTGAATATTTCATAATTTATTTCATATTTTATTAGCTACAAACTCAATTGAATTAGTTGTTCTTCCATTAAACCCAAAACAGGTGGAGTAGATATGCCTAATAAATTGAGGTAGATACACAAAGCACCTCTATGGTGTACTTCGTGAATAATTAAGTTACGCAACAGTTTTCTTATCTCAATTTTACTGCCTTCTATTAATGAAATTTTATCTGATAAATTAATATCTTTTATATTCTTGAAAATTTTTAGTGATTGTAAATGCATAGCATCTAAGAAATTAAAAACAGTCTTATAACCTACTGTTATTTCACTTTTGCAACCCTTGTATTTTGGTTTATTTCCATTTACTAATTCTGCAAAAACAAATCTTTCAATTGCAGCTAAATGTCTTATGATATCGGCAATTGTAAACTTTCCATCTTTATAGGTCCAATCCAAATTGTCTACTGGGATTACCGCTAATACCTTATTCGTAATAAGCCTTGTTTTTTTGTAATTCTCTACAAATGTTTGAATACTTGAAAATTCCATATTTTATAAAATACCAATCGGTATATTTTAGTTTAAATTTTTTTAAGCCTTTAAAATCAATATTAGATTTTCTAAATAGTCCATTGCTATTTTCAAATCTTTAGAATTTTTGATCACTTTTGCCTTCATAATACTTGCTTCAATTAAGAAGAGTAAAATATTTTATAAAATTATTATAGCAATTTTAGAAGCTCATCAATAAATACAAACTTGACCCTTCCCAACAGGTAATACAGAAGCAATTACATCCTCACTAATCGTTTCATTATACAATTTTGTTATTGCCCAAGCCATTAAATCAATTGCAGCTAGACACCCAGCAGCTGTTCCTATATTACCATGTGTGACTAAATGAGCATCTTTAATAACTTCTAAAGGATATTTTTGCAAATCTTCGTAAGCAGAAGGGTAAGTGGTTGCTGAAAGACCGTTTAAATGACCTAATGCTGCAATTATTAATGCACCTGAGCACATTGAACAAATAATTTGTTTTTTTGGATTAAGTTTAAATCGTTTTAAATATTCGGAATCATTAATAGCATTTCTTGTACCAGAACCACTTGTAAAAAAGACTAAATCTGCATCATTACATTCCTCAATTAAGCCACTAGTTTCTATTTGAATGCCACAAACTGAAACATGTACACTTTTAGTACCAACAATTTTTACCTGAAATTCTTTATCTCGAAATTTTACCCTATTCAATAAATCCCAAGTAAAAAAAAGATCAATATCGGTAAATTTATCAAACGCAACAATTACAGCTTTTTTCATAAAATAAAAGGTACTAATTAATTTAAAATCTATTTTTTAGACTTTATTTTTTTAAATTCATTGGCTGCATATCCAATACCTCCAGCTATTAAGAGTGATAGTCCACCATCGACAGGTACATCAGAAACGCTATCATCGAAAACAGGTTGGGCAAATATTAATGAGGGAATTAATACACATAAAATCAGAAGTATTGTATGAATGTATTTTTGAATTAGATGCACGCTATTTAATTTTATTATTTTAACAATTATTCTTTAATGAACTTGCGAGTTTTAATTACATCTTTACACTCGTAGTTGATATAGTATAAACCAGAAGACCATTTTGAGATATCGATTTTTAAACTTGATTGTGTAACATTTTCTATTTGTTTAACATAGAATATTTGACCACTATTGTTATACACTTTTACAGTAACCGCACTTCCATTAATTGGAAGCCATTTTACTAATACAAAGCTTTTTGCAGGATTAGGGAAAACTGACATGTCTAATGAATTAACAAGATTATTTACTGCATCATTATCAAATACAAGCCTGAATCTTTTTGGATAGAAACTAGCAGAATCAGCGGTTATTGAATAAGGCATCGTTACACTTCTGGCAACGTCAATTTTTGTTTTATCGCCTGTATATAAGTCTTCTAAGTAAGCATTTGTATTAAAATTAAAATCCTTTGCTTCAACTTGTAGTACATAATCTTTTGCTAGAATATTATTTATATTTAGCTGAACAGTATCTGCTATAGAAGGAATAGGCAAACCTGTTATAGCTAGATTTTTATTATTCGAGATAATGCTAATAGACTCATCAGGGTTAAGCAATTTTTCTGAATCATCATCACCTAATTTTTTTGAAAAGTCGTTGCTAAATGCAATACCAACCCCATCTGCATGCATTCCTTTATTTGCAAACTCACTCTTCAAATACAACCTTACCCAAAGACGACCTTGTATATTGTGTGAAGTACGAAAAACACTTGTTAATGGCTGTACAACAGCCTTGTTTGTTTCAAGTATTTGTAATGATGGATTAGCTCCTGTATTTTGAACAAAAAAGGCTTGTCCAGGTTGGATATAACGACCAATAGCAGAAGTGCCATCATCGTTCATACCTGTAATTTGATTGTACGCCACATATTTACCACGTTGATTAGAACCAGCAATTGTTGGATCCCAACTATAGTAAGTTGCACCAATATTAGCAGTGCCACTATTTGAACGAACAGCATGCCAATCTATTGGTGCTGCATAGGGATTACCTATAAAACTAAACGCTCCATTGTTTTGTGACAATTGTACGGGTGAACTGCCATTTGATGATGACATATTAATAGTACCTGTAAGCAAAGTGCCTTTGGTTCTAAGGGTTGTAGCAGTGTTTGCCATAAGTGGAACAGTTTGAGACATATCATAAGCCCTATTACCCCTAACCAGTAATCTATAGCCAACACCTGCAAAAAGGTTAGTTGCATTTGTATTTGCAATAGATAACCATGATGTACCATTATATGTGTATAAAGATGGATTACCAGTAAGCGTTGCATCGAAACCATTCAAGCCTATTGTGCTTCCTGTAATATGTGTACCATAACCAGGTGAAAGGTCTTGATTTTGTGAGTATAATGCTGAGGTATTATTTATTCCTTCTTGCCAATTGTCTTTTATTGTAGTAGATGTATTAACAGCTGGTGATAAAAACCTAAATGCTCTTTTTCCGCCTGCCGGTATAAAACGTTCTATAGTAACATTACCTGTAATAGCACCTGTGGCAATGTCTACTAAAGCAGTTTTATTTATTGAAGTACTTTTAAGCGTAAGGTATCCATTAGCATTCAAAGTTCCTGAAATTGGAGATAACAAGCCTGTTACATCTATTGGACTATTTAGTACTGATGTTGCTGCACTGTGATTGATAACCAGATTATTTAAAGAGGTTATACCTGTACCTGAAAAATTAACTGCTCCAGTAAATATAATTGTACCGTTATTGTCAATCAAAGTACCTTGATTTGCAAGAATACCATCACCAAAAACCAAATTAATACCACCTAATGTAACTATGTTAGTGCCTGAACTAACTGTATATGTATTTTGTGCAGCTGCAACTAAACATATCCAAAATGTAACTGCAAGAGCCATTTGCTTTTTCATAATTTATATATTGATAATTTTAGTATTCGAAAATTAATTAGGTTGCACTAACCAAATACCATTTACTTATCCCATCACTAATTATAATAATCCCACCTGCTTGAAAACCAACTGGTGCTGTTGTAGACGGGGATTGGTATCCTTGATAAATTAAATCACCACTACCAGAAGCTATTTGAACTTTAGCAGTTCCATTTGCGGTATTATTTGAACCAACGATGTAATATATTTTACCCACACCAGCTGTGGCAGCAGTTGGCAAAGTGAACATGGTTAAACTTGTATTATTAGTAACTATAACTTGATTAGATGAAGTAAGTGTATACGTAGATGCACTTGTAACTGCAAAATTCGAAATACTACTGCCGCCGCTTGCAGCACCCCAAGTTCCATCGCCTCTGAGAAAAGTGGAAGCAGAAGGTGTTCCCGTTGCACTTATTTTAGCAACTGTAACATTACCATCTGCAATTTTGTTGGTAGTTACTGAATTGTTTGAAAGAGTAGTAGAAACCGTACCAGCACTAGTTGTAATATCTCCAGTTAAAGCCGGCATACGGGTTGCTGCAATTGTACCACTGGCAATATTGGATGCATTTAGATTAGTAAGATTAACACCACTAATTGCTGGTAAAGTACCCGTAATATTTGCTGCAGGAATATTAGTTAATGATGAAGCATTGCCATCTGCGGGTAGTAGTTGTTTCCATGCAGGAACCGCTGCGGTGCCTGTATTATAATAAAATCCTATCGTGCCAGTAGTAACATAAACTAGTAAACCTGTAGCAGGAGATGTAATAGAAGCTGTAGAGCTAACTCTAGGCACTAGTAACCCTTTCGACGTACTCTTAATGTCAAGTATTGCACTTACATCGGCTGTTGAGCCATCATTATTAATCGCTAATGATTGACTTATGGATTTTGTTGAAAAAACAATACCCACTAAAAGAAGGCTTTGCAGCATCATTTTTTTTAAATAAAGCATAGTATTTAATTTTTAATAATTATAAATTGTTAAAATATACCGATTGGTATATTTTAAAATAAAAAAAGGTATTTTCCCTCATCGACACTATAATACATTTTGTTCTATTAACTCTAAATACATAAATTCTGGCGATTGAACACCAGCTTTATTACGTATTTCAATCAGCTCCTTCGATTCAAAAAAATCTTTAGCTTTTTCTAAAGATGACCATTCCGAAAAATGAATAATCATATTAGGCTTATGACTATCCTTAAGAATTTGGTAATTAATTTCACCTGCAGCTTTTCTTATGCCTGCAGCCTCGTGAAATATTTTTTTCCAAACATTATAATCTGCTACTTCATGTATTATCAAAACATAATTCATTTTGGGATATTTATTTAGCGATAATTAATATACCAATTGGTATATTTTTAAATAAAAAAACTATTGCTTCAAACCGTTTATGTACCTCTCTAAAAATTCCATAGCAATTTTTAGTTCTGTAGAACGCCCTACTACTTTAGCTTGCATAATTGCACCTTCAATTAGCGATATGATAACCACCGCTACTTCATCTGCATTCACTTCTAGCTTTATCTCTTTACGCTCTACCCCACGCTTCACTTGTTTAATCAGCGAACTTTTCCAAAAAAGAACTGCATCTGCAGCTCTAGCTCTTAAAATCGGATGTGTATCATCTGCCTCAGTGGAAGTATTTAATATTGGACAACCTGTTTGCAAAAAAGCAATTGTTAGAAAATTGCGATATACCTTCGGATAAGCAAGTAATCTGTCAATCGAATTTTCAGTAGCAAGAATCCGCTCTTTCATATATTTCGTTATCTCAGCGAAATTATAATCAAATGCAGCTAGAGCCACCTCATCTTTGTTTTCAAAATTGCCATAAATACTTCCTTTAGTTAAACCTGTTGCTGTAGTAAGGTCAGATAAGGATGTACCAGAATAGCCTTTTGCATTGAAGACAGACGCTGTTTTCTCAATTATATATTGTCTTGTTTTATCTGCTTTTGATATACTTCCGCTCATAGAAGTAGCAAATATAATACAAAATAATACCGAATGGTATATTTTGATTAATTTATTTTTCCGCCACCAATGACAATACTATCTTTTCTTTAAACTTTTCTTTTAACGTTTTCATATCATCACATACTTTTCTATCTAAAATTTTTGCATAATGCTGGGTTTGTTTAAGGTTGCTGTGACCAAGCATTTTACTAACTGTTTCAATTGGCACACCATTACTTAAAGTTACTGTTGTGGCAAAAGTGTGCCGTGCTATGTGGTATGTAAGTTCTTTATTGATACCACAAATTGCAGTAATTTCTTTAAGATAGGCGTTCATTTTTTGGTTACTCAAAATTGGTAACAAGCAGTTTTTATTAACGCAATTCGTATGCTGTTTATATTTTTCTATAATTGCTAAAGCAATTGGCAGTAAAGGAATATGTGTTCTTGTATCTGTTTTTTGGCGAAAGGTATAAATCCATTTTTCGCCATCAATACCAATAGCAATATTGTTTGGTGTTAATTGCTGCACATCAACATAAGCTAAACCAGTGTAGCAACTAAAAACAAAAATGTCTCTAACTTGATTTAATCTTTCATTTCTTAGGTCTTTTGTTGCCAGGGTTTGTAACTCTTCTTCTGTTAAAAATATCCTGTTTACTTCTCTAACTTTTGAAACATAATTTTTAAAAGGATCTTTATCTATCCAGTTGTTAGCAATGCACTCACGAATGATTTTGCCAAAACTATTTCGTACATATTTTACTGCTGAATTATTTTGAATGTTGCAAATGCTTCTTAAATAAAATTCAAACTCATTCACAAAGGCGTTATCAATTCCTTTTATTTCAATGTCTGTTTTGTTATACTTCCACTTTAAAAAATTGATGCAATGTTTTAGTGTCGTAACATATCTCTTTAGGGTATTTGGTGAAAATTCATTACCTAATAATGCTTTCATTTTTTTATTGTGGTCCTGGAATATTGGTATTAGCGTTAATGGTCTTTCTTGAACACCTAATATTTTGTTTTTCATCGAATCAAAGGTTACAGAACCTGTTTCGTGTATTAATTCTTTTTGGTAGTCATAAACCTTTGCTTTTAAAATATCCAAATAAGCATTCAGGCTTCTTGCTTCCTCTGAATTGCCTTTTAGTTTTCCAGCTTCAGAACTCCATTTTGTAACATCTACATAACGCTTTGTGCTTAGTTCTATACGCTGCCCATCAACAGTTACTCTTTGATAAATTGGTACTAAACCCTCGGTTGTTGCCTTTGCTTTTTTAGCATAGAAAAGAATTGAAATTTTTGTTTGCATCTGTGGTGACTTTAGGAAGTTTGTAAAAGTAGATTTGAACCCCACTTGAAACAAGATGTTCAAATGCTGAACTGCTTGCTGTACAAGTGTTTCAGAGCAATTCGGTTACCCAGATTTTCGAATTGGCTGGGTAACCGAATTTATCCCCTACGAGATGCTTTTTTATGAATAAAATGGAAAGGTGGGAAAACAAAAAAAGCCTGTAAATACTACTATTTACAGGCTTTTGACATCTTTTAAAATGCTTTTAGTAGAGCGTACGGGAATCGAACCCGTGATTCCTCCGTGAAAGGG
>JAYVRD010000081.1:0-9483 GCA_043776595.1 Chitinophagaceae bacterium
GTGTAAAGCTACACCCTCTCCAATGGTATAAGAATCGCCTAAGGCTAAATAACTATGAATATGATGGCTCATGACAAATATTTATGCTTGCAAAGTACATAAAAAAATAAGGGGCTGCTATAATAGCAACCCCATTTAAACTTGTGTAATAAGAGTAGAAATTATTTCTTTTTACCACCAAAATTTTTAGAAATACCAAAGCTTGCACCCTGACCAAAAGTTAGTCCAAAGCTGTTGCTTGATTTGCTAGCACCTTTTACTTTATTAGTTTCGTAGCTTAAGCCACCGAAAGAAAAGTTAAGTGCAAAATTGTTTTTTAAATTAATAGCTGCATAGGGAGTAATGCCTAAATTAAAGCTATTTGATTCGGTACCACCATTATTGGTTTTGCTGTTTCCAAAAGTTGCATCTAACTGTCCAAAAACAGAAAAAATGTTACTTAATGGTTGTGTGTAACGCAAAAACGGACCAGCTGCAAATGTGTTAGTTGTAGTAGATGCACCTGTAACTGGCGTGTATTTGTAACTACCAATTCCAATGTTTGCACCTGCAGTCCAATTATCATTAAACTGATAACCAATACCTGGCATAAACTGAAAACTTGTCTGCTTTACATCGGTTGCAGATTTGTTAGTGTTTACACTTAAATTGCCATAAACTAATACACTTCCATTTTGTGCGTTTGCTGTAACAGCTAATCCAGCCATCATTAATCCTGCTAATAAAATTCCTTTCATAATAATAAATTTTCGAGATATTGTCAAGCATCATGCCAAAAGAAATATTATTTTTTATAAGTCTTATTGACAGCTAGTAAGATAATTTGTCCAATCTTTTTTATGAAAGGTTTGAACATTAAATTTTTGCTGCCTACTTTCCCCGCTCAAACCAAACCTATATGCGTAAACTTCTTTTCGTTTTTGCGTTGCTTATTACCTGTACAAGTTTTGCACAACAAAAAGCCAATTATCAATTGGCTGCACGTTTCTCTCCTAAAAAGTTAGATAAAATGATTTTCTCTTTGGCTGTAGACCCACACTGGCTAAAGAAAAGCGATCGATTTTGGTACACTTACGAAACCAGTGAAGGGAAGAAATGGTATATAGTAGACCCTGCAAAAGGTGAAAAGAAGCTACTTTTTGATAATGAAAAGCTGGCAATGAAAATAACAGCTATTGTAAAAGACCCTTTTGATGCTCAGCATTTAGGCTTAGATAGTATGCGATTTATAAAAGACGAAAATTATTTGCAGTTTGAAGTAAAAAGCACACAAGAAATTGAAAAAAAAGATACTACTGCCAAAAAAGATAAAGATGCAAAGACTCTAAAGGAAAAAAAGACTTTCTACTTTGAATATAATATAATCACTGGCGAACTAACTGACCTTGGTGAATTTAAAAAGCCAAAACGCAAACTAAGTTGGGCTAATATTTCTCCCGATGGCAACACCATTTTGTTTGGCAAAAATTATAACTTATGGTACATGGATAAAGCCAATTATGAGAAGGCTTTAAAAAACGAAGATGATAGTACCATATTTCAAACACAACTAACAACGGATGGTATAGAAAACTATGCTTACCACGGCGATGGTGCTTTTGGTGGTGGTGGAGAAACCAATGTGGACAAAGAAAAAAATAAAAATAAACGCAAACCTGTTGGTATTTTATGGAGCGAAGACAGTAAGCATTTTGCTATGACAAAAAGCGATGTAAGAAGGGTAAAAGATCTTTGGGTAATAAACAGCATTGCCGATCCTCGACCTACTTTAGAAACTTATAAATACTGGATGCCAGGTGAAAAGGAAAGCTCAACAGACCATTTGCTTTTGTTTGACATGACCAACAAAACCAGCAAAGAAATTAATGCTGATTTATTTAAAGACCAAGACATAAGCATATACAACAAAACCAATGCAGTTAATACTAGAGATGATGATTGGAGACCAAGTCTTTGGTTGGGTACAAACGATAAGTTTTACCTAAGTCGTACTAGTAGAGATTTAAAACGCATAGACCAATGTACAGTAGACATTGTTACAGGAAAACTAACTCCACTAATAGAAGAACGCCTAAATACGTATGTAGAAATAAGAAAGCCAGGCTTAGTTAATGGGGGTAAAGAAATAATAGAATGGAGTGAAAGAGATGGTTGGGCACATTTTTATTTATACGACGAAAACGGTAAATTAAAAAACCAAATAACAAATGGTGGATGGCATTGTGAAGACATTGTAGGTATAGACGAAAAGAAGCGAGTGCTATATTTTACTGCCAACGGCAGAGAAAATATAACTGAAATGGTTAAAGGTAAAGCCACTGAAATAGAAAAAGCAACCAATCAAAAAGAAGACCCTTATTATTTACATTTATATAAGGTAAATTTTGATGGCAGTGGTTTGCAATTGCTAAATGCTGGCAATTACGACCATGCAGTTGCTATAAACGATGCCAATACTTATTTTGTAAACAATTCTTCTCGTATCAACACTACACCACAATCTATTTTGTACAGTGGCGATGGTAGAAAAATAATGGATTTAGAAACTGCCGATTTAAGTTCTCTCTTTGCCGCAGGTTATAAATTCCCTGAAACATTTAAAGTAAAAGCTGATGACGGCATTACAGATTTACATGGTGTTATCTACAAGCCCTTCGATTTTGACCCAGCCAAAAAATACCCCATCATTGAGTATGTATATCCTGGTCCACAAACAGAAGCTGTAAACAAAGCATTTAGTCGTGGTATGGATAGAGTAGATAGGTTAGCACAGCTTGGTTTTGTAGTGGTTACATTGAGCAATCGTGGTGGTCATCCAAGCCGTAGCAAATGGTACCACAACTATGGTTATGGCAATTTAAGAGACTACGGTTTAGCTGATAAAAAAGCAGCGGTAGAACAATTAGCCGACCGCTATTCTTTTATTGATATTAGCAAAGTTGGCATTCATGGGCACAGTGGTGGTGGCTTTATGAGTACAGCAGCTATGTTGGTGTATCCTGATTTTTTTAAAGTAGCGGTAAGCAATGCTGGCAACCACGATAACAGTATTTATAATCGTTGGTGGAGCGAAAAACACCATGGTGTAAAAGAAAACATTAGCGAAAAAGGCGATACTACTTTTGCTTATGCCATTGATAAAAACCCAGACATTGCCAAAAACCTAAAAGGAAGATTGATGCTAATACATGGTGAGATTGACAACAACGTTCACCCTGCAAATACTATTAGAGTAGTAAATGCTTTAATAAAAGCCAACAAACGTTTCGATATGTTGATTTTACCAACTCAACGCCATGGTTTTGGCGATATGACCGAAACTTGGTTTTGGCGTACAGCAGATTATTTTAGCCGTTGGCTAATGGGCGATACAACAGAACGCCCTGTAGACATTGAAGAAATGAACAGAGAAATAGAAAGAAAGAAATAGTGTAATGTAGTAGATGAAAAATTGGCTCATTCATTTAGAATGAGCCAATTTTTTTGGTGGAATATTTTATGTAGCCAGCACTAGAATTGCTATTAAGCTTCGGTTGCGTCGCACATGTTAGGCAACAGAATATCTATTAGGCTTTTACCAAAGCGTAAATTAACTTATCTCAACTCCATTACTACAAATTCCTGTTCTAATGCTAAACTTTGTTTAAGCAATTCATCTAATAAAGCCTTACCGTACTTACCATAAAAACTACTCAGGTTTTCTGTTCTTTCTTGCAAGCTGTTGTTTGGGAACAAACTACTTTTTAGTTTATGTAGTTGTGCAGCTTCATCTTTTAGTTTTCTTTTTTCGGCACGTAGCATTTTCTTTTCTAACTCCTGCAATCTGTAGATTGCTTTTGTTTGCAAAGCTTCTGCATGTTGAGCAAGCGTACTATCAATAGCACCAGCTACTTTCTTAATAGTTTGATAGAAGGCTTTAGTTGTATCTAACTCACCACTTAAATTAAGTTGGTTGGTTGCCTGCCGTTTGGTTATATCATTCAGCAGCTCATCTTCACTTTTAAAAATAGAAGTATAATTAAGTTGCAGTTTGTTTATTAAGTTAGCATCTTTCGCTTCCACCAATAAAAAAGAATTTCGTAGCACCAAAACTGGGTAAGGCACCTGTACAGCTTCAAATAATTTTTTCAGTTCTAACCAGTAAGCTAACTCTCCACCACCACCAATAAAGGCAATGTTGGGCAATATTGTTTCTTGAAAAACACCACGCAAAATAACATTGGCACTAAACCTTTCAGGATAATTATTTAATTCATTTATAATTCCAGTTTCATTCCAACTCAGGTTCAAGGTTGCTACTTTCCAATGTCCATTCTCTACCCCTAATCTTTCACGTTTATCATCTATCAAGTAAAACAAATTCAATGCTCTGCCACCAGCTTGTACTTTATATTGTTTACTTAATTCAATAATTGATTCTGTCACTACTTTATTGGAAAACTGATGGAGCAATTCTTTTTTCAACACATTGTTAAACAACCTTTTTAAGTTGGCATTATCTGGTATTATTATTACCAAACCATAGCTTCCAAATAATGCATTAACCAGTTCTAAGGTGGCTTGCTGTATACTTTTACCAATGGTGTAGCATTGCCTAAAAAGGTTCGAAATTTCGTCTCCATTTTCTAGCACACCAATTTGCCCTTGTATGGCATCTATCAATTGTAGCAATGCCTTATCTACTTTCATTCTGCCTACAGCACCAGTTTGTTTGGTTTGCCATTCATGCTTAGTGCCATTAATATTAATGTAGCCAAGTTCATCTAAATCGGCATCCTCGCTACCCATGTAATACACAGGTACAAAGTTGTACTGTGGTAGTTGCTGCTTTAGCGTAGTAGCTAATTTAATGGTGTGCAAAATTTTATAAACAAAGTACAAAGGTCCAGTAAAAATATTGGGCTGGTGTGCCGTAGTAATAGTGAATGTATTTTCACTCAACAGTAAATCTAAATTGTCAGAAAGTTGTGAACTAGCAGCTATGGTAGCATATTGGGCTTTTAATTCATTTACCAAAACGGTTCTGTTGGTGGTAAATTTTTGTCTTTCTTTTATGGCTGCTGTAATACCATCAATAGTAGTAGGGTGCTTGTAAAAAGGCTGTAACTCCGCAGTACCATTTAAGTAATCTGTTACAATCTTAGAAAAATATCCTGTGTCTTGGTAGGTTAAATATGTACAACTACTTTCCATGAAAATATATTAGCTGGTAATTTAGATACAATCTTTACTTGGCAAACACCACTTAGCAAGTTTTACCAAATTCACAAGCAGCTACACCACATCTCCTTCTAAATCATAATCGTAAGCTTTGGTAATTTTTACGTTTATAAAATCTCCAATAGGCAATTTTGTTTTGCTGTGTATTACTACTTCATTATCTACTTCTACACTATCAAATTCTGTACGCCCTAAATACCTGCCAGCTTCTTTTTTATCAATTAGCACTTTAAATGTTTTACCAATTTTCTCTTGATTTTTTTCGTAACTAATTTCTTGCTGCACTTCCATGATGTCTTGGCTTCTCAATTGCTTATCCTCGGCACTTACATCATCTACCAAATCGTAAGCACCCGTATTTTCTTCATGGCTGTATTGAAAAATACCCACTCTATCAAAACGCTGCTCTTGTAAAAAGTTCTTTATTTCTTCCACATCATCTTCGGTTTCTCCTGGAAAGCCAGCAATCAATGTGGTTCGCAAACATATACCTGGCACTTTTTCTCTTACTGCAGCCAATAATTCTCTCATTTCTGCTTGGGTTATTTGGCGTTTCATAGCCAATAGCATTTTATCGCTTGCATGTTGAAGTGGCATATCTAAGTAGTTGCAAATATTGGGTCTGTCTCTCATTACATCCAACACTTCCAATGGAAATTTTGAAGGGTAGGCATAATGCAATCGTATCCACTCCAAACCCTTTACATCTGCTAGGCGGTTCATCAAATCTCCCAACATTCTCTTTTTGTAAATATCAAGTCCATAATAGGTAAGCTCTTGAGCTATTAGCATGATTTCTTTTACGCCAATGCTTACTAAATGTTCAGCTTCTTTTACCAAATCATCTATTGGGCGACTAATATGTTTACCACGCATTAATGGTATGGCACAAAAGGCACAAGTTCTATTGCAGCCTTCACTTATTTTCATATAAGCGTAATGCTTAGGTGTACTTAGTAAACGCTCACCCAACAACTCACTTTTATAATCGGCGTTAAACTGCTTTAAAATTAAAGGCAATTCTAGCGTACCAAACCAAGCATCTACTTCAGGCATTTCACTTTCAAGGTCGCCTCTGTAGCGTTCACTAAGGCAGCCAGTTACATATACTTTGTCTAGCTTGCCACGTCGTTTTAGTTCTACTTGATCTAATATGGTATTAATGCTTTCTTCTTTTGCCTTATCAATAAAACCACATGTATTTATCACTACGATGTTATGATCAAACTTTTTGTTTTCATGTACCACACTAACATCGTTTGCCAATAATTGACCACTCAATACTTCACTATCCACTAAGTTTTTACTACAACCCAGCGTTATAATATTTACTTTATCTTGCTTTAATGTTCTTGCTTTCATAAACGCTGCTAAGGTAAGGTTTGCATTTTTGGTAGGCAGCAGCAGTTTTTAAATGCTGATGCGTATATCATTTTCAAAAATGCTAAGTTCAAATATATATGCCTATTGGGTTTGCAAAAACAACTACATACTTTTCAAAATTGCTATGGTTTCTGTAGGGTTGGTGCTTTTAAAAACGGTGTTGCCAGCCACCAATACATTGGCACCTGCAGCTAAAATGCTTGGGGCATTTTCAAGGGTTACACCACCATCAATTTCTATGTATAGGTTCTTATTTTTATCGTTTGCCATACTACGTAGTTGCTTAATTTTTTCTAGGGTTTGTGGTATAAATTTTTGTCCCCCAAAGCCAGGGTTTACACTCATTAGGCATACCATGTCTATATCTTGAAGTACATCTTGCAATAAGCTTACTGGTGTGTGTGGGTTTAGGGCTACACCTGCTTTCATACCCAAACTTTTTATTTGTTGTAGGTTACGGTGTAAGTGTGTGCAAGTTTCTAAATGAACGGTTAGTATATCTGCTCCTGCGTTTTTAAATTGCTCGGTATATTTTTCTGGTTCTACAATCATTAAATGCACATCACAAAGCTTTGTTGTTTGCCTGCGAATCAACTCTATAATCATAGGGCCAAAACTGATATTGGGTACAAATCGTCCATCCATAACATCTAGGTGATACCAATCGGCTTCGCTTTGGTTTAGCATTTCGCAATCGGCTTGCAAATTGGCAAAATTGGCACTGAGTAACGAGGGAGCAACAATGGGCATTCTTTCAATTTTATAAATGATGTATATTATGAATTGGCTAATAAAAAAGAAGCCACTGAAGATTTACTTCAACCGCTTCAAAGCATCTTTTGCTTCTTGCAAATTGGCATCAAAGGTTAGGCTTTTTTGGTAGTTGGCAATTGCTTCTTCTTTTTTATTGAGTAATTCATAGCATTCTGCTTGGTAATAATAACCATCGGCATAGGTTTGGTTGGCTGCACTGCAAGTTTCAAAAACTTTCAAAGCTTCGGTAATTTTCTTTTGGGCTAGTAGGATTTGTCCTTTTTCTATGTAGGCTTCTGTGTACTTAATGTTTTGCTGTATGCATCTATCAAATAACATAATAGCTTGCTGGGATTGGTTTATACGTGCATTGTATACACCTGCGATAAAATCGCAGCTGGCGTTTACTGATCTTTCTGCTGTTTGTTTGCTAAGGCCATTTACTATTTTAAGGCACAAAGGATCTTTTCGTTCTGCCAGCAAATTGGCTAAATACAATTGTGCATCTGTAGCTGGGTAAATATTTACCGAACGTGTATAAGCCCTTATGGCTAAAGTAGTGTCTTTTGCATGTTCAAGCAGTAAGCCCATACGCTGCCACAAACCATTATTCAGGCTATCTTTAAGTATTAGGCTATCCATTTGTGCTACTGCATCTTTATATTGGGCTGCACTATCTAATGCATCTACTAGCTGTAATCTCATATTCACACTATCTCGATTGGCTTTTACGGCTTGTATTAATTGGTTAAGATGGGTAGCTGTTACCTTATTATTGGCTTCATCATTTCTAATCTTTTCATCTTTGCAAGCAAAAAATAAAACAATTATGACTAGCGTAATTGAAAAAAATAATCTCTTCATGTTGCAAAAATAAAAGTTGATAACCGCTTACTGACTTTTTTCTGACATTTACTACAAACTACAACACTACTTTTGGCGTTTATTTAGCACTTGAAAAATTTTACATGAAAAAATTACTTGTCTTCACTGCCTTTGTTTTTACAATGCTTTATGTTACTGCACAAAAACCTGTAATAGAAGATTCCACTCATTATGCAGCCGAAAAACATTTTAAAAATGTACAACAACTAACTGTGGGTGGCGATAATGCAGAAGCGTATTTTAGTTTTGATAGTAAGTATATTATTTTTCAGCGTACCAACCCTGCCGAGGGCTTGCAATGCGACCAAATGTTTATTGGTAAACTACCTAAACTAGGCGAAAAGTTTACATACAAAATGGTAAGTACTGGCAAAGGGCGTACTACCTGTGGTGCATTTTTAAAAGATGGAAAACACATTGTGTATGCCAGCACACATTTAGGTGCCGATACTTGCCCACCTGTACCAGATAGAAAAAAATATGGCAATAAATATATTTGGCCCATTTACGAAACCTTCGACATTTTTAAAGCCGACTTAAATGGTAAAATTGTAAAAAAACTTACCAATACCAAAGGGTATGATGCAGAAGCTACCATTTCTCCCGATGGTAAAACCATGCTATTTACAAGTACCCGAGATGGTGATTTGGACTTGTATATGATGGATTTAAAAACTGAAAAAGTAAAACGCATTACCAACACATTGGGTTACGATGGTGGTGCATGGTTTAGCCCAGATGGTAAGAAAATTATTTGGCGTGCTAGCCGACCAAAAACAGATGCAGAAATAAAAGAGTACAAAGATTTTTTGGCACAAAACCTAGTAGCGCCCACTAATATGGAAGTGTACACTGCCAATGCCGATGGTAGCAATGCACAACAAATAACCAGCTATGGGCAAGCCAACTGGGCACCTGCTTTTATGCCAGATAGCAAACGAATTATTTTTGCTAGTAATCATGAATATAAAAGAGGTTTTCCGTTTAACTTATACACCATAAATGAAGATGGTACCAACCTAACAAAAATTAGTAGAGACAAGGGCTTTGATGCCTTTCCTATGTTTAGCCCCAACGGAAAGAAAATTATTTTTTGCAGTAATAGAAACAATGGTGGCACTAGAGATACCAATGTGTTTATAGCAGATTGGGTAGAATAAGGAATTGGTAATTTGGAATTTAAAAGTATAAATTTTCGATTTTATGTAACCAGTTATATTATTGCTATTTAGCTTCGGTTGC
>JAYVRD010000082.1:0-9417 GCA_043776595.1 Chitinophagaceae bacterium
GGTAAAGTCAGACTTGACCGACAAAAAATCTTCATTCAAAAAAGCTTTTGGTGCATTTGACTCAAAAAAATCAGCCGAAGAAATTATTGAAGAAATCCGTAACAGCAGAGTTTCTACCAGACAAATTGAATCGTTTTGAAAAAATATCTTATCGACACCAATATTGCCATCTTTTACATGAAAGGCAAGTTTGACCTCGAAGCAAAATTTGACAATGCAACTGCGGACAATTGCTTTATTTCTGAGATGACTTTGGCTGAACTGAAATTTGGTGTTGAGAAAAGTGAGAAACCCGAAAAGAATAAAAAGGCGTTGGACAACTTTTTGACAGGCGTACAAATACTTCCAATTTTTCATTCGTTGGATTTGTATGCAAAAGAAAAGGCAAGACTACAAAAAGCAGGGACGTCAGTTGATGATTTTGACCTTTTGATTGGAGTAACTTCTGTAACCCATAAATTGACAATGGTTACCAACAACACAAATCATTTCAAGCGTATCAGCGGAATTAAATTAGAAGATTGGACAACAGTGTAATAACATGAACGCACAACTATCTCGTCCTGAAATAGGTTGACTAAAACCAAAAGTGGACATCAAACAACAGTGCATTATCGAGTATTTAACCTCGGAGATTTCAATATTTTAGTCTGCACTAAAATCATCTCCAATCTATTGCCTTTTCACCAGCCTTATTCTATTGCATAATAAAAGTCCTATGCATATTTTTTGTCTTAAATGTGCGACCCCACCGCTGCACAATAGCACTAGAAAGCTGGTCAACAAAAAACTTCTCTTATTCAAATTTTGCAACTACATCGTATGCGTATAGCTTTGGCAGCAACATAAATAATAGCCCATCAATTTAGCATATTTCATAGCAGGCAGAATTGCGTTTAGCAGACAAAAATCTTTTTCTAGATTTATTATTCGTTTGGCTACTACTGCCACTGCTGTAAGTGTGGCTGCTATGATTATTACCCTTTCTTTTATCAATGGCTTTCAAGATGGAGTAAGTAAAAAAGTATTTAGCTTTTGGGGGCATATTCATGTGCAGCGTTTTATGTCTGGCAAATCTTTGGTGGCCGAGGAAAGCCCACTAACAAAAAACGATTCTGCCATCAACATCATTAAAACAATAAAAGGCATACAGCAAGTGCAAGCTTATGGCACTAAGAGTGCAGTGGTAGAGCATAATAAAAACATTGAAGGTATTTTGTTTAAAGGTGTAGAACCCAATTATGCTTTTAACAACTTGAAAACGTTTTTGGTGGCTGGTAGTTTTCCTAAGTTTAATGATAGCTTGTACAGCAAAGAAATTATGTTATCTGCTGCCATAGCCAATCAATTAGAAGCTAAGGTGAATGATACTATCAACATCTTCTTTATATCGGCAACTGATAATAAAAGTAACCAACGCAAGCTACGCATTAGCGGTATTTTTAAAACTGGTATAGAAGAGTATGACAAGCTTTTTGCCATTGGTGATATACGGCTTATACAACGCTTAAACAACTGGCAAAGCAACGAAGTGGGTGGCTATGAAATTTTTATAGACCACTATAAAAACATGGATACTATTAACCAACAAATTTTAGATGGTTACCTGCCCGATGTATGGGCAAGCAAAACCATTAAAAGCATTTACCCCAATATTTTTGATTGGTTGGGTGTGCAAGACACCAATAGAAATGTAATTATTATTATTATGGCTATTGTGGCTATTATAAACCTAATAACCTGCCTTATTATTTTAGTGTTGGAGCGTACACGTATGGCAGGTGTGCTTAAAGCTACTGGTGCAAACAACTGGTTAGTGCAAAAAATATTTTTATACCATGCTACTGCTATTGCTTTGGTGGGTATTGGGTTGGGTTTTATTGTAGGTGTAGGTGTTTGTTTGCTACAACAAAAATTTAACCTCATTACTTTAGATGAAACAGTGTACAGTATAGCCACTGCCGAAGTAAAAATTGTTTGGTGGCAAATAGGTTTGGTATGTAGCGGCACATTAGTAGTATGTTTTATTGCGTTGCTATTGCCTACTTTTTTAGTTAGGAATATTAAGCCAGTAAAAGCAATACAGTTTAGGTAGTATTTTTTGTGAACAAGCTTTTGAAATGCTATTAAACTTCAGTTGCGTCGCACACTGCAACATTTGGAACGTTAATCACCAAGTTAAGTGTGTAAAGTTGGTGAACGATACACAGTCTACCTTAGCCAAGCTAAATAGATATTCAAAAGCCAAACATGTGCGACGCAACCGCTGCCCAATTGAAATACAATTGCTGGCTAAAAAATAAAAAAAGCTTGAACAATGCTCAAGCCTTTTTAGTTAGTTGAAAGTGTATTTAATTTACCAAACTTCTAAAATCTACTGGTACTAATTTGCTTACGCCTGGCTCTTGCATGGTTACGCCATAAATTACATCTACGGCACTCATGGTTTGCTTGTTGTGCGTTACTATGATAAACTGTGAGTTGTCGCTAAATTGTTTGATCATGTTGGTAAATTTACCAACGTTAGCATCATCTAGCGGTGCATCAACTTCATCTAAAATACAGAATGGTGCTGGTTTAATTAAGTATATGGCAAACAATAATGCTGTGGCGGTTAGTGTTTTTTCTCCTCCACTTAATTGGGTGATGGATGATGGGCGTTTGCCTTTTGGTTTGGCTATAATGTCTATGCCAGTTTCGGCCAGGTTGTCTGGGTTTTCCATTATTAAATCGGCTGTATCTTCTTCGGTAAACAAAGCTTTGAATACTTTTTGGAAATTTTCTCTTACTTTATTAAATGTTTCTAAAAACTGTTGGTTGGCTGTAGCTTCTACCTCTTGAATGGTTTGTAGTAAACTTTCTTTTGCATCTACCAAATCGTTCTTTTGTTCTAAGATAAACTCATAACGTTTTTTCATTTCGGTATATGCTTCTATGGCAGTTGGGTTTACTTCGCCCATATTTTCTAGGCGTTTACGCATTCTATCGCTAGTGGCTTGCAGTTCTTCTAAAGTAGTTTCGGTAGTACGTGCTTGGTTTAAAATTTCGTCTAGCTCTATTTTAAATTCTACATGCAGGCGTTCTTTCATGCCAGCCAAATTCAACTTCAGCTCGTTGAGTTTGTCTTTTATTTCGCTCAATAAATGCTCCACCATTTCACGGCTCTTGGTTTTTAGGCGTAGCTCACTTTCTTTTTCTTGCAAGGTATTGCGAAGGTTGTAATATGCTTGGTCGGCTTCGTTTAGTTTCTTTTCTTCTTCTTCTTTTTTATGCAGCATCTCCAACAAACCTTCTTCACTGCTTACTAATAATATTTCACTTTCTGTAATAGCTGAAGATGCATCAGCAAGCTGTGTAGCGTTTTGCTGAATTTGACTGTGCAAATCATTCAACTGGTTTTCTTTAAACGCCAGCTCTTGTGCAACAGTAGCAATTTTACTTTGCTGTTTGGTAATTTGTAAGTTGCTTTCGTTGTATTGGTAAGTAGCAGCGTTATAATCTTGCTCGGCTAGTTGATAGTCTTGTTCAACCAATTTCAACTCATCGGTGGTTTGTTGCAAACTTGCATTGAGTGTTATAAAGTCTTCTCTAGTAGTGGCTATGGCGTCATGCTCGTCTTGAAGGCGAGTTTCTAAATCTGCTAATCGTTGCTCGGCATGTTGCTGTGTGGCTTGTAAGTTTTCAATTTTATTTTTAGCAGCAAATACTTGATTCACCAATTGGTTAATATCTTGTTCTGTTTGCTTGATGGCATTTTCTTTTAATTGCTCACTAAAGCCAATTACTTCGTTGTGCCTTAGCTGGATATCTGCTTTTAAAATATTTACCACTTTTTCTTGTGCAGCAATTTCTTCGTGTAATTTTTCTAAATTTTTTGCACGCCCAATTTTTTTACCTTCAAATAAACCAACGCTACCGCCAGTAAGTGTGTATTTGCCTTTAACGTACTTACCCGTTTTTTCTAAAACAATGGCACCGTTTGAATTTTCGATGGCTCCATCGTTTTCGGCTATGTAAACATTACCCAAAAGGTATTCAGCTAGTTTGCGATAACGGGCATCAACTTCTATAACATCTAATGCTTTAATGGTGCTAGCTGGCTGATGGGTTTCTACAGTAATATCAGCAAACTTATCTAGCATAAAAAAGTTGGCTTTGCCTTTTTTGTGTTCATCTAATAAATGAACAGCTTGTAAGCCTTCTTTTAAATTATTAACTACATAGTAGTTTAGGTATGGTTCCAACACATTTTCTACTGCTGCACGGTATTCTTCTTTTACATAAATAATGTCTGATAATAAAGGTGCAGTATGATTCCAATTCTCGTTTTTGTGTAAAAATTTAACACTTTCTGGGTAGCCTTCCATCGAGTCTATTAAACTCTTTAGCAAATCGTATTCGTTTCGTTTGCTATCTAATTTTCTATTCTCTTCGTTTAGGTTATTACGCAAACCTTCTAATACAGCTTGAGTTTCAAAAATTTGCTCTTTGGTACGTTCGTGATGGTCTTGCAGTTGTTGTAGGTCAATACGATTTGTTTCCAGCAGCTCTTCTTTTTCTTTCAACTCTGTTTCTAACTGCTGAATTTGAAACAAACGATTTTGTTGTTCTTCTGTAAGCTGTGCAGATGCTCTTTGTAAGTTTTGTATAGATGTATCGGCTACAGCTACTTTCTTTTCTGCATCAAACTGGCTACGCTGTGTTTGCTGGTATTTGCCACGCAAGTTATCTACTGTCCCACGTTTATCATCGAATACTTGACGTTTGCTTTCTACCTCCATTTTGGTGGTATCTAAAGCGATTTGCATTTGCAGCATTATACTCTCTTCCTCACCAATTTGTAAGCTGCTAAAAGCTATTGAGTCATTTAAGTTTTTTAGCT
The DNA here is from genome assembly GCA_043776595.1 of Chitinophagaceae bacterium. Classification (GTDB taxonomy): domain Bacteria; phylum Bacteroidota; class Bacteroidia; order Chitinophagales; family Chitinophagaceae; genus UBA1930. The sequence continues at coordinate 4,883 of JAYVRD010000082.1, forward strand.
GCCCCTCAGCCCTTTGTAAAAAATCTTTAAGATTATTTTCCTTTTCTTTTAAATATTGAAGTTTCTGTGTAGCTAAGTTTTTATCGTTCTCTTTTGTTCGTAGATTTTGTACCAAATTATTAAACTCATGCTGCATACTTTGTAAGGCACGTTCTTTTTCTATAAAGCCAACTTTCTCATGCTCAATGGCGGCTTCTTCGGTAGCTATTTCGGCTTCTAATTGTACTTTTTTATTGGTCTCGGTTTCTTGCTGCTCATGTAAAGATTTGTAAGTAATGTTGAAACCTTCTAAAGATGCTTTGGCAAGCTCAACAGCAATTTCTTTATACTCCTTTTTTATTTCAAAGTATTTCTCTGCTTTTTTGGCTTGGTTTTCAAGAGATTTAAGCTGGTTGTTTATCTCAAACAATAAGTCTTCTATTCTAGCCAAATCTTGCTCTGTAGCATCTAACTTATTCTTGGCTTCTTTTTTACGAGTTTTGTAAATGGTAATGCCAGCAGCTTGTTCCAACATTCTACGGCGGCTGTTCTCTTTGTCTTTAATAATATCATCTACCATTCCTAATTCTATAATTGCATAACTATCGTTACTTACACCAGTATCTAAAAATAAATTATGTATGTCTTTTAGCCTGCATTGCACATCGTTTAAGCGGTATTCACTTTCTCCGTTTTTGTAAAACTTACGGGTTACCGTTACTGTGCTAAACTCTGTTGGCAATAAGTTTTTAGTGTTTTCAAAAGTTAAACTAACTTCTGCTAACCCGCTGGCACTTCGAGTTTTAGATCCATTAAAAACCAATGCTTCCAAATTTTCACTACGCAAAGCACTAATTTTTTGCTCGCCAATAACCCAACGTATACTGTCGATAATATTACTTTTACCGCAGCCGTTTGGTCCAATAATGCCAGTAATGCCTTCGTCAAAACTTACAATAGTTTTATCAGCAAAACTTTTGAACCCTTTGATTTCTAATGATTTTAATCTCATACTACTAGCCCATTTTAGTACGTGCGAACATAGACTATTTTAATAGTTAATAGAAATGGCTGAAATAGTTTGTGAATAATTGGTGAGGAAGTTAAAGAGGCTTTTATCTAGTCTTAATTTAATAGTCAAGAATTTTTATTTTAAAGTGGAATCGAAAGATAGAAAAGCGTTTACTATCATATACTTACATCGATTTATTATCTTTTTGTAGTTGTCTTTTTTTTGCGGCTTTATAGTTTATAATCCAACTGACAGCAACACTATAAAAACATATTGCTCGCCACCATGGCAAGTCTTTGCTACCACAAAGTAACGCTATCGTAACACCTGCTATACCTGCATAACAAAACCATGTAAATATTTTTGCAAAAGTGGAGGTATAAAAGCTGCCTTCTTGTATTTTGTTTGCGTTCATCTTATTACTACTTTGATTGTAAATGCTAATATTGGCATGTAAGGCAGTGGCAAAATTTTGAACCTCAGTTTCAGGTTGTTTTCTTAATGCCGTTAATACAATAGTTTTAGAAGGATGCTTTAGTTGTAGCCTAAAAAATTGACGGTTACCATTTTGCACATCGGTATCATCGGTTATTTTTTTAAAGTTATCAAGTAGTATTTCTATGGCATCAAAACGGTTGAACCAAGTTTTCTTTTCTTGTGTTATAAAAATACTATCAGGTTTTAGCGTAACGTGTACGATGGTATTTACTTGATAAAAGATTAAGTATATACAAAATGCAATTCCAGCAAAAATAAAAAGGAGTATCAGGCTTACTACCCAAGTATCTGATAAACCGCTGCTAACTATAAAGGGCAGCGTTGGTATAATAAAAATAAAAGGTACTAATATTAATACCAACACTTGTTTCCATTGCTCTGCATATAATAAACGGTAGTTGTTCATGGTTTCAATTTAATTTGCAATGTAGTAAGTGAAAGCGTAAATGTAGATACCCAATTAATGGTATTTTATAAATAATGCTATGATAAAAAATTTGAACGAAAGCATTGCCCAATAGCACTACAAAAGTTCAATACTCCATAAACGGTATTTTACAATTACTGCAAACGCCTACATTTACGTTCTAAAATTTTATTACATGAAGAAGTTTGTTTTGTTGTTGCTGCTGCCTTTTACTACATGGGCACAAACTAAGCTTATTACTTTAGAAGACGTTTATAAAAAAGGCACGTTTCGTCCTGAAACGGTAGCTGGTTTTAGCAGCATGAAGGATGGTAGGTACTACACAGAAAGTGATAAAGAAGGCAATATTTTGCAAAAGAGTTTTGTTACAGGTGAAACAATTTCTACCCTTATAAATAGTAGTGATGTAAAAGATGATAAAGGTATTGTGCTGGGCTTGAAAGATTTTACGTGGAGTGATGATGAAACTAAACTGCTAGTGTATAAAGAAAGAGAAAATATTTATCGCCGTAGTAGCAAAGCTATTACGTATAGCTACGATATAGCAACAAAAAAAATTGTAAAGATTGATGATGCAAAAATTATGCATGCCACTTACAGCCCAGATGGAAATAAGGTAGCTTTTGTAAAAGACAATAACTTATTTATTAAAGATATAGCCACCAACAAAACCACTCAAATAACCAAAGATGGCAAATGGAATTTTATCATTAATGGTAATGCAGATTGGGTGTATGAAGAAGAGTTTAGCCTAAGCCGTGCTTTTCAATGGAGTAAAAAAGGTAGCTACTTGGCTTACTATAAATTTGATGAAAGTAAAGTGAAGGAATATACCATGGCTTACTACGATAGTTTGTACCCACGCCAATACGCTTACAAATATCCTAAAGCAGGTGAAGCCAATTCGATTATTGAGATTCATATATATAACTTGGCTACTAAAAAAGATGTAAAGGCAGATATTGGTAAAGAAACAGACATCTATATTCCACGAATAAAATTTACACAAGACGATACCCGACTTTCTATCACTTGCCTTAACCGATTGCAAAATGATATGCAATTATTAATGGCAGATGCAGCTACTGGTAAAACAAAAATGTATCACCAAGAAAAAAATAAGTACTATGTAGAAATGGAAAATGGTAATGTTACTTTTTTGGAAGATGGAAAACATTTTGCCTACACTTCAAACAAAGATGGATATACCCACATTTACTTAAAAACCATTGATGGAAGTAAAGAAATACAAATAACTAAGGGTAATTTTGATGTAGCAGACTTAATGGAAATCGACGAGAAAAATAATATCATTTATTTTACTGCCGCCTATAATTCGCCAAAAACACGTAGCCTACTTAGTGTTGATATGCAGGGGAAAAACATGACTCCAATTTTAAACGATGCAGGCACTCATGCTATTCGTTTCAATAAAAATTTTACCTACTTTATGGATACATATTCAGGTGCAGATTTTCCACCACAAATAAGTATTTACGAAACTAAAACAGTACAACAAATTCGTTTATTAAAAGATAATGCCAAACTAATTGCATTAATGAAAGACTATGGTTTTGCCACACCAGCTTTTATAAAAGTACCCACCAGCAAAGGGGATATTTTAAATGGTTGGATGTTAAAGCCTAAAGACTTTGATGAAACTAAAAAATACCCAGTACTATTTTGCAACTATGGAGGGCCAGGTAGCCAACAAGTAGCTAATCGTTGGGGTGCTGTAAGTGCATGGCACCAATATTTTGTACAGCATGGTATAATTGTAGTTTGTGTAGATAATACTGGTACAGGCTTTAGGGGCGAAGAATTTAAAAAGAAAACGTATTTGCAACTAGGCAGGCTAGAAATTGAAGACCAAATAGATGCTGCCAAACATTTAGCCACATTACCTTATATAGATGCAAAACGTATAGGTCATTATGGTTGGAGTTTTGGAGGCTTTATGAGTAGCTTGGCTATCACCAAAGGTGCTGGCACTTTTAGCATGGCTGTAGCGGGTGCACCTGTTACAAGTTGGCGTTATTACGACAATATTTACACAGAACGTTATATGCGTACACCACAAGAAAACAAGCAAGGTTACGATGATAATGCACCGATGAACTTTGTAAAAAATATCAAAGGAAAATTTTTAATAGTACATGGCACTGCCGATGACAATGTACATTTTCAAAATAGTGTAATGATGGTAAATGAGTTAATTAAAAACAACATTGATTTTGAAAGTACTTACTATCCAAATAAGGCACATAGCTTTCAAGGCGATAATTCAGAATTTCACAAAAGCAGCAAAATCACAAAATTTATTTTAGATAATCTATAAGTTTATCTTCTCTGCTTTGATACTTGCTAAAAAAGAAAAGTCCTGATACCCTCTTCAAAAAGTATCAGGACGTTTTCAAAGCCATTAACCTTAAAAACCTACACTATTATAGTCGGTTAATGGTATATAAAAGTTGCAGCCTATTGTTCAAAATTTATTTTTTCTGCTGTATTTCCAAATGCAAGCCTAAATAGTCTCCCCTCAAAAAGTATACAACCCAATAATTCATTGTATTCTTTTCAAGAACAGGCACTATAAAACTCCCAGTTTTATATTATTTT
>JAYVRD010000083.1:0-9376 GCA_043776595.1 Chitinophagaceae bacterium
CTTTTTTTAGGTAGTCTGTTTCTTGAGGTAAGCGTTCATCAAAAGCCAATTGCATTTGTGGCGTAGGATGAAAATCTAAAATATTGCATTGCTTTACCAAGCTTGTGCTTAGCTCATTTTCTAATTGTTGGTAAGCGTCTATAGCAAAAGGCATTATAGTTTCAATCATCCAAGTTCTTACAATTCTTCGCCCAGTAACAGGATTAATAATACCGCTGGCTACTTTACTTGCAGTATTTTGTTTAGGTACATCGTACACTATAAAACTTTTACCTGCTTGTTGTAAGTAGTAAGATAAAAAAGTACCAGAGATACCTTGACCAATAATTATATAATCAACAGACATGCAGCAAAATTAATTTTTTGAGTATGACTTTACAACCTAATTATTTATTGAACTTGTGATGATGTTACCCTAATCTTTATGCCTTCGCTATGGCTGGTAAATTCTGGTGCATACATACATTGTATGGTGGCAATACCTACACTAAATGTACCTGTGTGGGTAATGAAAATGGGGTATTCAAACACGTGTGTGCCTTTTTGAATACGGTCTATAAAAAAATTAGTGCTTGCATCTTTAGTAGCTTCGTAGTAGCCTAAACCATCTTGCCATTTGTAGCCACTGAGTACATTTACAGGCTCGCTACCACTGGCTCTCATGTCTTTTAGGTGTAAGTATTCCATCTCTCTATCGCTACGTAGTTCTATACGCACTACTACTTTATCGCCCACTTTAAGTTCATCGTTTTCGTTGATGGGTTGTAATACTTTTCCTGCGGCTGTATTTTTTTCTATAAACAATTTTTTTGTTAGTGATAAAGGCGATGTTGCTGCTGTTATTTTATCGAGGTCTTCAAAATATTGCCAATAAATAGAGCCATAATTTGGTTGGTGGTTGGTGGTTGGTGATTGGTTGATAGTTACTGTGATGTTACCCATATTAGGTTGTACTTTATTGCCAGCAATTCTTTGTTTAATATAACCAGTTTGTTGAGTGTTGCTGGTTTGATTGCCTAATTTTATTTGTACTTGTTGGTTGTTGTTCAGCCAATTGGTGCCAGTATTAAGCAAAACGTTACAAGCTTCGGCTGTGGCTACTGTTGTTTTCCAATTGTTAGTTTGCTTGTTTAGTATGAGCCATGTTTTGGCAGCATCTACTTGTTGCTGCAAACCTACAAACCCATCTTTTTGTAGTACTTCGTTCATAAATTCTATCATCATACTTTGATGTTCAATTGGGCTAGCATACCAAAAGCAAGTGCTTCTTTCTTTCCAGTAAAGAATGCCTTTTGTAGTGTCTTCCATTGCATTTTCTGTTACAGATGGAATGATGTTCACGTTTACAAATCTTCTTTCGTTATTGCGGTATAATACCAAACCAATCATGGCGGTGTTATAGCTATTTTGCTTGTTCCAAAACTGTTTAGCTTGGTTGTAATAGTATAAGTAGGCTTCGCCTTTTTTTGCATCAGGTGCAAAAAAACTCTTCATGTACAAGTATTGAATTTGTGTAGATGAAATTTGTTGCTTACTTAAATCAGATTTGTTTTTTAGTAGCCAATTGTAGTCATCTTTTATTTTTTCATCTACATATTTTAAAGCCTTGGCAGTAATCATTTTTAATTTTTCGTTTTGTTCTATAGCTTGATTTTTTTGTAGCTTACCCAACCCAGTTAGAATGTAGTTGGTAATGTATCTATCTTCTCTACCTCCTTTAAACCATGCAAAGCCTCCACTTTCCATTTGTAGTTGTTGTAATTTTTCTATAGTAGCATCTTTGGCGTTACTCATTTTTACAACATCAAATAATAAGGCAATGTTTTTTTGTTGCTGGGTTTCGCTTTCTGCATTTAAAACCCAAGGGGTTTCTTGTAGTAAAATTTGTTTTAGCTCTTCGTTTTTTTGAAGGTTAGATTTGAAAGTAGTTGTATCGTTTTTCCAAACTTCAAACACCGCTTTTATGTTTGGATATTTGCTTACAATACTTGCAGCCAAAGCATTAGCATAAAAACGATTAAAAGTTTGCTCTGCACATTCGTATGGGTACTCCATTAAATAGGGCAGCGATTGTATTACATTCCATATTGGGTTGGCAGTATATTCTACTGTTAAACTTTCATTGGTTAATGATTCACTTTTATTATTTATGAGTTTGTCAAACGTGAATGATTTTGAAGTTTCGTTTGGTTTCAAATACAAAGGCAAAGTTTCGGTAACCAACATTCTATTAGTAAGTACGGGTAAAGTATTTTCTTCTCCATCACCATACGCACCAGCTTTTGCAATTATCCTCCAAGTAAGTGGTTTGTTAAAGCTAAATGGCACTACCATAGGAAACTTAACCACAGTGCTTTGTCCTGCTGCTGCTGTAAAAAATTGTACAGACATGCTATTATTAAACCAGCCATCTACACTTGTACCAGTAGTGGCATCTATCAATTCTAATGTGGCTTGCCCAGTAAGTTCTTTATCGCTTAGGTTTACAATTTTGGTAGCCAATTCTAAGTTATCGCCTTCTCTCAAAAACCTTGGTGTATTGGGCTGCACCATGAGCGTTTTTTGGGTTGTTATGATGGTACTATTGTTACCAAAAGCTAGATTTTTAGTATGTGCAAAGCTTAGCCATTTCCATTGGGTGAGTGCTTCGGGTATGGTGAAACTAAAGGTATAATTACCAGCAGTATCGGCATAAAGATTTGGAAAAAAGAAAGCTGTTTCGTTGAAATTTTTACGTGGTTGAATGGGCTGTTCTTGCTTCTTTTTTGCACCAGATTTTGTGGTAATGATTATAACGCCATTAGCTCCTTTTGCACCATAGATGGCTGTTGCTTCTGCAGATTTTAAAACATCAGTTGAGCTAATATCATTGGGATTGAATTCATTTAATTTAGCCAAGACCAATTCTACACCATCAACAATAAGTAAGGGCTGTTCATTACCAGTAACACTTCTTACTCCTCTAAGTGTAACACGAGTATCGGCAAATACACCATTGCTTTTTGAAGAAATATTTATACCCGCTGATTTCCCAGCTAACATAGTTTCACCAGCAAAATCCATTTTGGAGGTGAGGGTTTTATAATAGTCTTCTTGTTTAATAACTGAACCGCCGTTCGTAGCATTTCGAGCCCAAGTATTATTTTGAAACCATTGAATTGGCCAATAATTTTTCACCAGTTCATCATACCTAGTTTCTATGTTTTTTTCTACTTTATAATTATTGTTGTCGTAAGAACTTTCACTATTAAATCCATTTCCTACACTAAATCCGTTTTCAAAATTCCTGTTTTGCCAAATATTGGGCACGCTCCAATTATGTGCCTTAAATTGGTCTAAGCTAGCATCGTACATACTGGTTAATAGTTCAGCTGCTACTTGTTCGCCTTTGTTACCATTTATTTTCACTGTCCAAGTTTCTTTGTTGCCGGGTTCAGTTTTATTTCTAAAACTGGTGTAGCTTACTTGTAAGTTTTTGTTGGTATATGGCACAGTAATTTCAAAATGGTTGGTGTATGCACGATTGTGTATTACATAAGCTTGGTTGATGGCTATATTACCACGATCTGCCTCTGTGCTTGTGTAGGTAATGGTATGTAAGCCTTTATTATTTATTAAAAACTCACCCCAAACTTTTTTATTTACCTCACCCCCCGCCCTCTCCAAAGGTGAGGGAGCCAAAGCCGACTGTACTTTTTGAATAACAAATATTTTATCGGCCATACTACCTGTTAAAAAACTAGCGGTGCTGCCAGGTTCAGCATAATCGTTTATGGTATAATTAAAATTGTATTGAGGGTAAGGCGAAGCATTGTTGCTAAACAACTGCATGTATTGTATGTCTTTTACTTCGTTGCCATCTTTGTCTTTTGTAGTGGCTTCTATTTTGTAATAACCTGGCAGGAATTTGATGTTGGTAAGTTGGTAGTTGGTAGCAACATCAGTATTTATTTTTCCTTCGGTAATTAATTGCTTTACTTGCCAATTGGTTTCGTTTAGCTCATCATTATAATCGTCGTGGGGAAAATTGGCAATGTATTGTTGCTTGTTCATTACAAACTGATCGGCAGGCTGCCAAAGGCTTTTGCGTATTAAACGGTTGGGCGTTTCTACTGCAAAAATTTTAACGGTTACAAAAGCTGGTTCTTTTTCATCACTCAAATTTTTGGTTGTAATGTAAAAGCTTTTTACACTATCGGCAATGGCTAATTTGGGTACGCTTACGTTAAGCACTAAACTTTTATAACCCACCGTTACCTGTGTGCTACTGCTGCGGGTTTCTCCATTTACATCTGTTACATCGGCACTAATACTAAAGTCAAAAAGTGGGTCTATGTTTTTGTTTACACTTTCATCTGCCAAAGCTTTAAAAGTTATTTTGAATTTGCCCTCAGCATCAGTAGTAATTTCTCCATTGCTTATTTGTTGGCTGCCAACTTTTGGTTTGCTACTGCCACGCCAATACCAATCGTATATAAATCTTGCATTACGTTTTACATTAAATTTTACTTTAGCACCATCAACAGCATTGCCAGCATAGGCTTTGGCTGTGCCAGTTATGGTTACAGAATCGTTGATGCGGTAAGCACCTTTTGCTTTTTCAAACTCAACATAAAACTTGGGGCGTTTGTATTCTTCTACTTTAAACGAAACATTGCTTTGTTTAAATTCATCTGCTTCAATTGTAAAGCTACCTGTTAGCACATTTTGGGGAATTTTAAATGTGCCAGAAAAAGAACCATAGCTATTTGTTTTAAAATAAAGCGAATCTATTTGCTTTCTATTGGCATCTTGTAAATACACCAATACAGAGTCTTTATTAGCTAGTATTTTATTTTGCTTAGTTGTATAATCTTTGGTTATGGCAATACCTTTAAAGTAAACGGTTTGTCCAAGACGGTATATACTTCTATCAGTAAAAAAGAAAATGCTGGCTTTATCTTTTTCGTAATCTGCAATATCCTTAGCATTGGTAGGTTCTACATCTTCATCATCATCACTATTATTATTGCTATAACTTCTGTATATATACTCATTGTTGTCAAGGTCTAATTTATCCTTGTTACTAATAAAGGCTAAATGATAATTGCCATAATTATCCTCTGGACTAAAAATAAAATGTCCATTTTTATCACTTACCAAATTAGCAGTAGTAAGCGTTTCGCTTTTTTGTATCTTGCTATTCCATTTATCATGTGTAATGGTAACTTTTACTTTTTGTAAAGGTTCACCTGTCTCTCTGTTCAGTACAAAATAATCGTTACCGTTTTTTATGTAGCTAATATTAGAGATGTAAACATCTTGCACCGTCATCTTGTCAATACTATCAATAAAAGCATTGCTGCTACTACATAGTATTTTGTATTCGCCCACAGGCAAAGCATCAATTTTTATTTCTACACTATGGTTTTGGTAATCATTGGTGGCTGGCAATACTTGCTCAAAACTTTTATATATTGGTAGCTTAGCTAGTTGTTGCCAATATTTTTTTTCCCACCTGCCAATATTTTTTTTTGTAGCTGCATCTATTTTAATAACACGTACAAAAACGGTGTTTACACTTTTGTATTTCACCAACATTCTAAATGGTTGGTTGGGTAGGTTTACTTTCTCCGTTTCTGTTGATAGTGTTGGCTGTATTATTTGGCTATGCAAATTTTGAAGGTTAGCAGTGCCTTCGCTTGCATCTTTAAAACGTATTAAAGCATCATTAATAATTTGTAATGCTTCTATATTAGCATAGCGTTGTGTAGTATCACCAAAAGGTTGATAGGTATTGGCTTTATTTCTTTCAATTTCTGCTAATAAATAATTTGCTTGCGATGCCCTACTTGCTTTGTACTTAGCAATGCCTTGTAGTGTTGTACAAAATTGTGCCTCTTTTTCGTCGTGTATTAAATTTTCATGCACCCATTGTATTCTTTCCAAATCCACATCAAGCAAAGCGTTCTTGTCATCATCGTTTATATGAAACTGAAGAAGCTGTTTAAATAAGTTTAGCGTTTGCAACAAATGAGAAGAAGTGTCTTTTGATTCGAAAGGCGTATTTAAAAATATTTTTTGAGGTTTAATTGCATTGATATTTATTAACTCAAAAGCATAAGCAGGTTTAGTTAAGTAATAGTCGCCCGATTTAAAATAATCCAATGCTTCATGTACAAGCACATCGTACAACGTAGGACGAAGATATCTAGCATTGCCCTTTAGTATAATAGCATCATAGGCAGCTAATTTTATTTGCTGCAAAGCCTTCGCATTTTTCAAGCTTAGTAAATAATTTTGGCTAATGGCACTACCAAAATCCTCCGCATTCCATGTTTCAATATCTTCTTTTTTAAAGTTGATGGTTTTGCTACGGTTGTAAAACTTCCAGCGGTTGTTATTGTAGTATTGTTGGTATCTATTTGCCAGCAAGCAGTACAAAATACTTGTAGCAGCAGGGATAGTGGTTTGGCTTATTTCTTTTTGCAAAAGGTTGATGGCGTTGTTAGGCTTATTGTCAAACACTCTATCTTCTATGCTCATGCGATAAATAAGACATTTAATTACTTGCACTTCTAAGTTTTGAGCAGTAGCTTTTTTGTACAGGGCATTTACTTTTTGCAAAGCTGTTTTGGGCAAGTTGCTTTTGACAATAAGGGTGTCAATGTCTATCCACTCTTTTTTAAAAGTAGTATCGTTGGTTTGTGCAGTTGCTGCTGCCGAAATAAATAATAATAAAACAACAATAAATTTTGAGATAGCCATGAAGTAAGTTTTAAAAAAGGAAAAATAAACTGTTTACCGCAAAAGGATGCCAAGTAGACGTTAATTGCATAAAAAAACGGAAGCCTGCAATGATATCATTGCAGGCTTCACCCCCATTGAAAAGTAAACTGGTTGTTATACCAATGTTTACAAATGCAATATGCAGGCAAAAATTAATTGACACAATACCCAATTAGTGGTATTTTTTGTTTGCATACTTGGGTAGTGCTATTTGGCTTCGGTTGCGTCGCACATGTTTAGCAATGAATATCTATGAGGCAAGTGCACAGACGATAGACCTTTGTCGATAGTCCAGAATCAAACACCCAACCATTCCATTTAGGCTTCAACATTTCAATACCATTATGCTATGAAATTTTTTGGCTAGCTATGTTTGTGTCTTCACAAACATTTATACCATAGTTTATAAACTAGATAGCACTATACAGCTAAAAATGTGCGACGCAACTGCAGCTTAATTCATATTCCGAAGCTGGTTCAATAAAATTCCCCTTCTTATATTTTTATTTTTCACTGCTCATTTTCAACCCTTCAAATATTAAAAGGAAACAAGCTAAATAAGAGAAATTGACGCTATTGCTTTTTTGATGTGTTACACAAAAAATCTTAAAAAGTTACCTAATTCAAAACAATTTGAAAATATTTTAAACTTTTCAAATCGTTTTGGGTTATGCTTTTATAGTACAACTTACAAAATCAATAACAGATTTTACTCATGCCTTTAATCTATCTATATCCATACAATGAGTTTGTTCTAATACAGCGGCATTTCTTATATCGATACAATAAAACTTGAGATTGAAAACTAAAGTCATGTTATTGCCCCCTTAGCTAAACGATAGATGGGGCATTTATGATAAACCCAGAAATAAGCCAAAATGGGTTTCCAAATATGTTTGAAGCAAAAAGCGGTGAGTTTGACTTTAAAGGGAAAAGAAGTTTTTGACAATAAATCCTGTTGCTGAGATTTTAGTTGTTCAATCTTAATAAACCTTCAAGTAAAATTGTGAAGAAGTTCTTTTGGAAGAGATCTAAGGAAAAATGAAAAATTTATGTATAACCAGAAACAAACATAAAATGGAACGCATTAATAAATAATTACTTCCAACACTATTTTCACTCTTTTTTTAAAAATTCCAAAAAGACATTGTAGTTGTGAATATAAAAAAAAGAATAACAATCTTTTTTTTTAAACTCTTCGTATTTACAAAAAATATTTTCACGCCCATCTCCCTTGATACATTTTTTAATCACTTAACTAATTAATTATGAAAAGAAAATTCCACTTTTTTCAATGGAAACATTGCATGGTACTACCGTTAATGCTAGTCATTTGCACCTTTGCAAATGCATCTTCACACAGAGAAGCACCATTGATTGCCAATGATCCTTTGGCAGACAATACAGATGTTTATGCTTTTAGAAGTCCCGACGACACATCAAAAGTTACGCTCATCGCCAATTTTATTCCCTTTCAGTTACCAGAGGGTGGTCCTAACTACTACAATTTCAGTCCCAATGTGAGGTATGAAATACACATAAAAAATAAAACAACTACAACATTAGATGACATCACGTATCGATTCACATTTACGCAAGTAAATCAGGACACAACTACTTTTTTCAACGTAAGGTTGGGCAAGCAGAACCTAAAAACAACTTATACACTTGAAAAAAGTACCAATGGAGGTGTCAGTTTTGTTACTATTGTAAGCAATGGAGTTGTGCCTCCAAATAATATCGGTCCACGATCTATTGATAATGCAACGGTTGGTTTAAATGCCAATTATAACACCTTAATGACGAATGCTATTGGTACTGCCACCACAGGAGAGCAAGTTTTTGCAGGCCCAGCCGACGATCCTTTTTTTGTGGATCTTGCAGGTGCCTTTGATGTTGGCAATTTTAGACCAGAAGGCAATAGTACTAATCCAACAAAAGATGGATTAGCAAGGTTTAATGTACACAGCATTGCTATAAAAGTGCCTATAAGCATGTTGCAAAAAGATGGTAAAAATACTACCCAAGCTACTAGTATTTTAGATGCTGATTTTGTAATTGGTGTTTGGGCAAGTGCTAGCCGCCAACAAATTAAAACGATTAGTGCAGCAGGTACAGCTGGTTATTCAGGAAACTGGGTTCAGGTATCTCGTTTAGGAATGCCTTTAACTAATGAAGCAGTGATTCCAATTGGTCAAAAAGACAAATGGAATAGTGTAAAAGCAAATGGTTCAGGTGAAGGTCAATTTATTCCCTTCTTCAAAAATCCAGAGTTGGCTTTGTATATGGATGATTCACAGTTTGGTGGTGCCGTTCCTTCTTTAAATGCAATACGCATTCAACAAAGATCCTTAGGTGCTTATGATTTTAGAAATGGAAAAAAAGGTCTTTGGCCTTTAAAAGGAACTGCAGCAGTAGCAGGTACTGCTTTGGATGATGCGTTGTATGGTACTATTCTTTTGCCAGACAGTGCTAGCCCAAGAGCTGTAGATTTATTACCTATTTTTTATACAGGGGTTCCTAATGTTAGACCTTATCAGTTAGCCACTGGCAAAACAGGTGGTCCATTATCTGCTGGTAAGCCTTTTGTAAATAATTTTTTACCTAC
>JAYVRD010000084.1:0-9346 GCA_043776595.1 Chitinophagaceae bacterium
CTGGCAATCCGGGTGTATATCAAGTAACCGTCCAAAATCCTTCTGGCTGTATAGCTACTGCAATGGCTGGTACAATCAAAAAACGTCCAGATGTTAGTCTTTTTCCTGTTGGTTGTGATACACTTTGTTGGACAGATACTTTACGTTTTCCATTACCACAACCGGCTACAAGTGCTTATACCGTTACTTGGTTTGATAATGATGGAACAGCAATAGCAAATGTGGGTAGTGGTATTGTTTTGCCTTTGGCAAATTTACAACCTGGTATTCATCATTTATATGCTACAGTTTCTTTTGCAGGTGGTTGTGCCGATACTACTGGTATGTTTGATTTATATATTAAAGATTGCACACTACTGCCACCTTGCGATAATTGTACAGGATTGTTTCAATCGGCTTCGTTAGAAACTGCTTCAAACCCAACAAGTGGAAATGCTTATCAAATAAGCAATAATACAATTACAATAACTATTTTAAAACCAGTAAAAGAAGTACGAATAAGTTTAGCAGATTTAAAATATTACTGGAAAGACACCACTTGCAATAATTGTAAAGTGCAAATGATAGAAAGAGGATGTTTGTTTGCTGCTAGTGCCAATCAATCGTTAGGTACATTACTACCTGATAGTAGCACGGCTGTTACAACATTACAAAATGCAGTGGTAAATAAATGTTCGGATGAGTTAGTATGGAAAAATGGTACACTACTACAACCGGGTACATACACCATTCCTCTACAACTTTCGTTACCAAAAACAACTAATAATAAATGCATACTTGTAGTAAGTAAATTTTGTTTACACATAACATTGATAGATGAACAATGTAAAACTTGTGATACAAGAGTATGCGTAAATACAGCTAAGGATGATTGTAAATGTGGGTTTGATAACAGTTGGACAAGTCTTTATCTTGTACCTAAAAAAGTAGGTATTGCAAAACCACATAATCAAATTTTATGTAATAGTGTGTTAACCGACGTTGTAGCTAATATTCCCTACACTTTATCTGGTTTATATCATTGCCAAGGTAAATGTGCATCGGTAAAAAATGAGATTGCAGTTTACAATCAATTAAATCAAATTATTTACACACACGTTTCTGCTTCGTTAAACGAAACAATAGTTTTCCCTACAGCTGGTATGTATTCTATTTCACTTACTGCAAATTGCGGCACTCAAAAATGTATTTGCACTTTTAGAACTTACGTAACAGATGGTACATGTGCAGATTGTACAACCGTTATTGTAACTGATGGTGGTGGCGATGGTGGTGGCTCAAAACCTCCTATAGATTCTGTAATTAATTCAATTCTTCCGCCAGATTTTAATGGAGAAATATTGGTTGCAAAAAATGACACTGTGCTTTACGAAAAATATGTAAGCTTTAAAGATAAAGTTACAAGCCACACTGCTTTTGATTTAGCTTCTATTACCAAAACATTTACAGCCATGGCTGTTTTAAAATTAATGGAAGATGGTAAGTTGAACATAGATGAACCAGTATTCAAATATTTGCCCGAATTTCCGACTCAAGAAGTAACCATAAAGATGCTCTTGAGCCATACAAGTGGCTTAGAAGATTACTTAAAGTTTATGGATGAATCGGATTGGGATAAAACAGTAAATGTAACCAACAAAGATTTACTTCAGTTTATAGTGAATCATAAATCTAAAGTACTTATTAATACACCTGGCAAAGTATTTAACTATTCCAACACCAACTTTGCCATGCTATCACTTATCATTGAAAAAGTTAGTGGGCTATCGTATAAGGATTATTTATCGTTGATGTTTTTTAAACCATTGCAAATGAATGATACTTATGTGTTGGGGTTACAAAATTTTGCTACTGCAACAAAATCTTATTATAAAAATGGAAAGACTTATGGCTTGAGATACCTTGACCTTATTTATGGCGATAAAAATGTGTACAGCACAGTACAAGATTTAAGAAAATGGGATAAGGCCCTTAAAAGTGGTAAACTGTTTAAGAAAGCTACTTTAGACTTAGCATATGCACCTGCAAGCCCTTCTATTCCCTATGTAAGTAATTATGGTTTGGGTTGGAAAAAAATTGTAACGACTGATGGTAAAGAAGTCATTTATCACACAGGATGGTGGGCAGGAAGTAGAAGCCTTTTAATAAGATTGATAAAGGAAAATGTAATTATTGCAGTAGTGAGCAACAATAATTTTACCAATATAAACGACATAAAAAAGTTATGCGACCTTTTTGGTAACTATCAATTATCAAAAAAAGTAATTTCAAATTTTTAAAACAAAAACTGTGAAAACAATTTTTATTACACTCCTAGTATTATTTTTTGCTACCGAAAATTTTGCTCAACCCGACACCACAAAAAAGCAAAATCCCTTTTCCATTTCTGGCACTATGGGTTTTACTTACGAAGGTTATGGGCTACATGTAAACCCTAGTGGTAGTGGTATTTATACACCACGCCGCCCATGGAATCAATTACGTTTCAATTTTCAACCAGTAATGAAGTGGGGTAAAAATTTCACCCTGCCCTTCAATTTTAATTTTGCTGCTATACCTACCAACTTTGCTGGGCCATATAGTGGCTTTGTAAGTGGTGGGCCACATCAAACTATTGGGCAATGGCTTACCAACCCAATGAATAATTTTGGACTCAACCCTAAGTATAAATGGGCAGAGTTACAATTGGGTACTCAGTACTTAAAATACAGTGATTTAAGCACTGGCGATATTGGCATATTTGGTGCAGGTTTCGATTTACACCCCAAAGATTTTATGATTAAATTTTTTACTGGTACATCTCAACAAGGTGTTGATTACGTTGCAGGTCCATCGCCCCCAGGCATTATTGGTGCTTACAAAAGAAACCATTGGATGTTTCAAATTGGTAAGGAAAAAGAAGGAAAATATAAAGCAGCTTTTACGTTGGCTAAAGGTGTAGATAAAGTAAACTCTGTTACCGTACCACCGCCTACTAACTTACCACAAGAAAGTTTTGTGTTTAGTTTTTTATTGGATAAGTATTTTAAAAAAGGTTGGTACTTTAAATCGGAATTTGCACAAGGTTACTACACTGCCGATGTTACTACACCCCTTAGTACAACCACCATTTCTTTTAAACCTTTTATAGATGCAAGAACATCTACCACTAGGGATTTTGCTGCAGAAGGTAGCGTTGGTAAGAAAAGTACAAACTACGATATTGGTGCAAGTGTAAAATACATTGGTGCAGGTTTTAAAACAACAGGTTATCCTTTTTTACAGCCAGATCATTTAGACTATACCTTGAACACACGTTTTAATGCATGGAAAAATAAAATAAATGTAACTGCAAGTATTGGTGGCAGAAAAAATAACATGAGTAGCACAACAATCGCTAGCGATCAGTTAATTGCCAACGTCAATTGGTTTACACAGTTTAGTGATAAGTTTAACCTAAACATAAACTATAACAACTTTGGCTTTCAAGCAGGTAGCAGCACTAGTATTTTTGGGGTAAAAAATGTAAGTAATGATTTAAGTATTAATCCTACTTATAGTTGGTCTACAACTACGATGACGCATTTACTTAGCCTTAACTACAGCTATAGCAAGTACAAAGAAAATTTACTAGTATTTCCTTTTACTGTAACCGATAATAATACGCACACCGTATTGCTCACTTATATTCCTGTTTACTTCAATAAAAATATTACACCAGATTTTAGTGTACTATATTTTGATAACCAAATGACTGGTTTTAAAAATAGCTTACTTACTATAAGTTCTGGTTTGGGGCTGCCAGCTTTAAAAAAGAAATTACAATTACGTGGGCAAATACAATATACCAATGGCAAACTCAACAGTTTCTCCTCTAATAATAACTGGATAGCCAGTTTAAACACAGATTGGAAGCTGAACAAAAAACTATCTTGGACGACTTATATGAGTACCAACTATTTTAAATACGGAGACGAATTAGGTCTTTCAACATTAATAGGAGCTAATTATTTAGAATCAACGCTTCGTACCGGTTTGCAATTCAAGTTTAAATAACCACTAATAATTTGTTATGAAAAAATATAGTCTTCTTCTTTTTTTTATTGCTGCCATGCAGCTATCAGTTAAGGCACAAATCAGCATTAATTTTGTTTTGAATGCAAATCCCCCTGCAAGGTTAAGTGAATGGTCTTCTAAAGCAGGTACAGCTACCTTAGTTATTTCTAATATGGGACCTGTGCAGCAAACTAAACGATGCAGAATTAGAAGCGAAATAAAAACAATTGATGGTACAAGTATAGCCGTAACTGATGCATTGCGAACAAGAATTATTACTGTAAGTCCAGGTAATACAGTTTTAAGTGCTGCCGATGTTTTGCCATTAGAAGCCATGCAGTTTACTGGCAGCTATAACAGCAAACTCCAGCAAACAGGTAAGCTTCCCATGGGTACTTATCAGTTATGTGTTCGTTTAGATTCTGCCGATGCACCCATAGCCATAACAGCACAACAATGCCGAAACTTTACTGTAACTGCTGTGCAGTTGCCCATACTCATTGCCCCAGCCCCAGACCAAATTTTAAACGCTATTGTTGCACAAACAGCTATTACTTTCCGCTGGACGAATGCCTTCCGTGGTGTACAACAAGATGTACCCAACTACACAATTCAAGTTTTTGAAATATTGTCTCACCAAACGCCCTTGCAAGCATTGCGTAGCAATCAACCATTATTAAACACCACCATAAAAGGTCAAACACAATACATCTGGCGACCACAATTACCTTTCAACGATAGTGTGGCACATCCATTTATTTGGACTCTGAGAACAACAGATGCACAAGGAGCATTATTTACCACTGAAGGAAATGATGATGGTAGAAGTGAACCCCAAAAGTTTATTATTCAAAATAAACTAGTTGCCATAAAAAGTACAATGAAAGAAAATAAGGAATCGCAGAAGCAAGACTAGGTAAATGCATCCTTACCAAATTTATTTTAAATCTAAAAAGTCGTTGAACCCCACTTCAACGGCTTTTTTTTCTTTACCGCCAACTCGTCAGCCAAAAACAATAGGCATTACCTTTGTAATATTGCTTGCACAATTGCTACAAATAATTATCTTACAAAAAATTTAAAGAGATGAAAACAAAAAATTTAGGTCTTATCATTTTTGGCGTACTCATATTATTCTTAGGTGGTTGTGGCTGCAATAGCTACAATGGCTTAGTAAGTGCCGATGTAGATGTACAAAAAGTATGGAGTAATGTAGAAACCAACTACCAACGCCGTACCGATTTGTATAGTAGTGTTATCAAAACCATCGAAGCATCTGCCAACTTTGAAAAAAGTACTTTAAAAGAAGTAATAGCTGCCCGTGCTGCTGCCACTCAAATAAAAGTAGATATTAATGATCCTGAAACTTTGGCTAAATACCAAGCTGCACAAGGCCAATTGCAAAGCAGTTTTGGACGATTAATGGCGGTTGCAGAAGCATACCCAGATTTAAAAACAACCAAATCTTTCCAAGATTTTCAAGCACAAATTGAAGGAACAGAAAACAGAATTAATATAGCTCGTCAAGATTATAACAAATCTGTAGAAGGCTATAACTTAAAAGTTAGAAAGTTTCCTAACAACATATTTGCGGGTATTTTTAGTTTCAAAGCCAAGAAATTTTACGAGGCAGATAAAGGCAGCGAAAAAGCTCCCGACATTCAATTCAACATCAAGTAATTTCAACTTACATGTTTGGATTCCTTAGCAAAAAATCTGTTGATTTCTTCACAAACGAAGAAAAGCAAACCATCATCTCCGCCATTAAAAGTGCAGAACGCATGACAAGTGGCGAGGTGAGGGTTTTTGTGGAAAGCAAATGCAGTTTTGTGAATGCTTTAGACAGGGCTACTGAGATTTTTGGCACACTAAAAATGTACAAAACAGATGACAGAAATGCTGTATTAGTGTATGTGGCATTAAAAGATAAACAGCTTGCTGTGTTTGGAGATACAGGCATCCACCAAAAAGTTGGCAACGAGTTTTGGAACAAATCAATAGCCGAAATGCTGCAACATTTTAATAAAGAAAATTATGCAGTTGGTATTGCACAAGTGGTTACACAAATTGGGCAAGCACTAACCCATCATTTTCCGTTTAATAACGATACAGATAAAAATGAACTGCCAGACGATATTGTGTTTGGTAAGTAGGAACTAGTGTTGTATTTTTTGTTTAACCAGCAAAAGCATTTCATGGCATCTGTAGAGGCGACGCTCCATTCAAATGTAGTTTTTCATGGCGGCTTTGGGTTACATTACTAAGTGGCTATCATTATTAAAAACAGGCTTTATTACTTAATGAAAAAAATCCTCTCCATATTTCTCTTACTACTTTGTGTAAACTTGTTTGCACAAAAGAGCATTTCTAAACCCAACCCACCAAGGTTGGTGGTAGATAATGCTGGCGTATTAAACAGCTACGATGCAGAGCAATTAGAAAGAAAATTAGTAGCCTTAGACGATAGTACTAGCAACCAAATTGTAATACTTACTGTAAACTCTTTAAATGGGGAAATACTAGAAAATGTAGCTGAAACAACGTTTGAAGATTGGGGTATTGGCAATAAAAAAACCAGAAATGGCGTATTGGTTTTAATAGCTGTAGCCGATAAAAAAATACGTATAGAAGTAGGCTATGGTTTAGAAGGTGCGATAACAGATGTGTTATCTAAAGACATTATTGAGAATGATTTAAAACCAGCTTTTAGGGCAAATAATTTTTATGGTGGCATTAATAAAGCAGTAGATGATTTAAGCAAAGCCGCTGTAGGAGAATACAAAGTAAAACGAAACAAAAGCAGTGGTGGTAGTGGTGGTAGTATTTTAGGTTTTATTATTATACTATTTGTAGTGCTAATGATAGTAGGCAATAGTGGTAGAGGAGGAGGTGGAGGAATGATGAGTAGGCGTGGCTTTGGTGGTATAGCTGAAGGATTGTTGTGGTCTACCTTACTTAGTGGAACTGGTAGAAGCAGTGGTGGAAGTGATTGGGGTGGTGGAGGCTCTGGCGGCGGCTTTGGAGGTTTTGGTGGTGGTGATAGTGGTGGTGGTGGTGCCAGCGGTGGCTGGTAGTTTTGATTCCCTTTATTAAAATTTTACTTTTTACTTAAAATAAAATCTGTATTTACATATACCTCTTCACCCATTATGCTAGCACTTTTGTGCAAATAAATATTACCCATTACTTTTTTTGAAGTTTCATTAATTGTCCCATTTACATAGCCACTAGTGGGATCGTTATAATCCACATCAAGCTGAAATTGATTGTCATTCAACGGCATAATACCTGCAGGATCTGATTGGGTTATTGGCATTTGTATGATGCTGCCATCTAACTTTAAAAAGTTGAGTGTGGTGGTAAATTCAGTTACATAAAAATCATCGTCAAGTAACTTTACTGTAACAGTCATCAACTCGCCTTGAGAAGTTTTTCCTTCATACATTCCTGTATAATCGACTAATACAATCGCAGATTTATGGCAAGCTGTGGCTGCAATAAGACAGTATACAATAGCGGAGTAAAACATTAGTTTTCTCATGGAAATTGGATTTTAGGATATAAGACAGATACACGATAGTAACGTAGCGTTGCTTATAAACTTATGCTTTCAACAAACAAAATATATAATAGCAGTTGAGTGGGTAATGTTACTTAGTATAATTCCTAAAACTAAAGTTGAATATTTTAAAATGCTTTTAGGAAGAGAGGTTTTATAAAGCAACACTCACTTGCATATCCATGTATTTACTATTCGCTTCAATAAAAGCCCAATAGATATTCATAGCTTAAAATGTGCGACGCAACCGCTGCTTAATAGCACTACAAAAGCTTGCTTCAAAAAAAATAAAAAAGACGTTGTAACAATTACAACGTCTTTTTTATTTTGTACAATCAATTCAAACTACTGTGCTAATGAAATTCTTATTTGCAAACCAGCTCTTGTATTTACAGTAGGTGCCGATGTAGAAATGTATGGCGTTACCCTGCGTTGATCGAAGAAGAGTTTTAGGTTTACTCGATTGTTTAATACATAATCTATAGATGGTTGTATAGTTATTACTTTTTGTCCTCCTGTACTATAAGCATTGGCTTGGTCTAATCTGCTGTTGCTTTGTACATCGTCTCTCATAGCAAGATCTAATCGTATGTTTAAATCGTTTTCTAACTTTTTGCCTTTGGTAAAAGGTATTTTAAAAGGAAACTTAACACCACGTTTACGCCATGCTCCACCAATTACAAATTCTGTACTGTTTTGCTCACTTAGCTGATAGTCTATTAAACTTAAACTTAATTGCCTGCTTTTTTTGTACTCAAACTTTAAATTCATTTGGTTGGTAGTAGTTATATCTATACCAATTAATGGGCTAAATGCTTCTTGTATAGTAAGATTGGGTAGCAAGAAATAGGGCACATAGTTGCCACTGGTTGCATCTATAAAACTTGGGGCACTTAAACCCAAGGGGTCGTTATAATTTAAGGCACTTGTAAAACTATTCATACTTAAACTACCTGTATAGGCATGAGAGATACTAATAGTGCTAAACTTTTTTGCAAGCGATGGAATTTTTGTTAAGCCAGTATAAGTCATACGCCAATTGGGCATTGGTTTTATACCGCTAAAAGGATTGGTTTTAATGTTAGGATTACTTTGCTTGATTAAAGTAACACCTGCTGCATCTTTACCAGTGTACGCTGCTAAGAAAGCAGGTATTAAAACATCTTGCGAGTTTCTTCCATAACCTGTTGGGAAGCCATCGTTATTGATACCACCTGCATAATATGGATTGGCAGTTGCTAAACGCCTTGCTACTGTTAATCTATTATTTTGAAAAGTTTTAAATGTTTCGCTTACTTCATTTGGTTTTGTTTTTTGAAACAAAGTATTGAAAGCAATAAACGAAACATTGAAACCACCGTTGGCTAATGGGCTGTAATGTTTAAAGTTCCCTTTGCCTGTAGAATCTTTAAACAATTCTGTGTAGTCTTTATTGTAGCTTTTATCTAGGTTTAAATCGATGGTAAACTCTTTAATGGGCTCTAGTTGTGCCGTGATACTTAGTTTTTGTGTAAAGCTTTGACGGAACATAATATTAAAGTTGGTGTCTTTGGTTATTACACCTTCTCTAGCCTTCATGTTTAACCAACCAGTATCGGGCTGCTTACCAAAAATATAAGCCAAGCCGGGTTGCATACTTCTAAAATTTTGACCTAATGCTTTGGTGCTATCCATATAACCTGGTATTCTGCTTCTATAACCTTCTGTATAATTCACACTAGCACGTTTTACCATAGTTAATAAATGCCCAGC
>JAYVRD010000085.1:0-2389 GCA_043776595.1 Chitinophagaceae bacterium
GTGCCTGCTGTACGGGTAACTACACTTCCATTACCCAACACGTTACCCCCACTATACAATGTGCCATTGTTTATAGTGCCAGTAAAACTAGGGGTTGTAGTTCTCACAATTAAATATTCATCAGTATTTGCGGCAGCAGTAAAGTTGCCAGTAATGCTACTTGTAGTAACATTGGCAAAACTTAAAACTGTAGGTTGTGTACTAGGTGCTGCACATGGTAATGCACCAGCCAAAGTAGTAGCAAAGCTGTGCAAAGGATTAGTGGTTAGGTATAATGGGCCTCCTGTGCAGGAGTTATTCATAGAAAAAATAAAGAAATGATAGGTTGTAGATGCCGTAAGACCAGTAGTTGTAATAGAGTTATTATTGGTAATAGCAATTATGTTTCCATCGCCCAAATTATCGCCTACGTTGTAATTTACGCCATTCACTGGTCCAGAGCTTAGTGAACTATTGTTGCTAATAACCACCAAATAATTATTGGGTTGTGGACTAGCATGTGTAAATGAAAACTGTATGGAATTGTATAAAATTGTACCTGTTGCAAAAGCTGTAGGCTGTGTAGTAGGTGTGCTACAAAGTGCAGTAGAAACTGCAGTAACTTTTACATTGTCTATACTTATTCTTGGGCGGCTACCAGAAGTGCCACCTGTGCCATTGTGGTAATAAAAACGCAAACGTGCTGTACCAGAATTATTGAATGAAGTGGGCAAGGATACATTGTTAATACTACCTGCTACTGTTGTTGGGCTATTATTGGTAAAGTTATTAACGGCAGCAGCAGTTATTTCGGTAAAGGAAACACCATCGTTAGAAGCGTATATTTTTAAAGAACCGTTACGATTGCCCGTAGAATTATTAAGTGCTGCCCAATCGAAACTTAATGTGCCAGCATTTACGCCAGCAAAATTTAAGTAAAAATCCATTGTGGTAGATGTGGTATTATCTGTAGTACCAGTAGAAAGAAGCACTAAATTATTGGTACCTTTATACACACCACCACTATAGCCTCCACTGCCACTTGGTGGGGTTTGAAAAAAAGTTGTTCCTGTAGTTATTCTTGTGGCATCTGGTATGGTGGCTGTTCCACCTATATCGTTTCCCTTCCAAGCGGCAGAACCTATACCTGCTGTAAATGTGCCATTTGTTGGTGTGGTGCTAAACGTCCAGTTGGCAATGTCTGTAAACGTTTCGGTGTATGTAAAGTTGCTTTGAGAGGACAGCGTAATGGGGGTTTGGCTGCTGGCATTTTGCATTAGACAAAATAATACCACAACCAATGAGTAGATTTTTTTCATTGATGGAAAGTTATATGTTTAAGCAAAGGTGGGGGAAAGTTGACTAGTAGCCACTTAAATAAAAATAAAGAAACCCTGCAAATTGCAGGGTTTCGTGGGTTGGTCTATAAGGACTCGAACCTTAACAAACAGAACCAAAAACTGTTGTGCTACCATTACACCATAGACCAATCCTGTTTCCATTGTTTACCGATGGGGTGCAAAAATAATGGTGAGAGGCTTTGATGCCAAAAGTTTTTTACAAAATATATTACTTATCCTTATGTGCTTCCATGTCTATTTCAATTAATTGTCCCTGCAAAGCCAAACCTTTAACTTCAAGCCAAGTACCAGTAGGAAATTGGTTTTTGTATAAAGTATTGCGGTAAGCAGCCACTTTTATAAAATCTGCCATGTTGGTGGTATAAATATTTTCGGCAACCACATCATCAAATGTATAGCCGTAGTGTTTTAAAATTTTCTCCAAATCGCTATAGCAGTTTTTCATTTGTTGTTCTATATTGCTGGGAGCTACTAAATTGCCAGCACTATCCATACTTACAGCACCAGATATTTTAAGGTCGTTACCAATTTTTACTGCATGAGAATATCCATACTCTTTTTCAACCTTTGGGCGAAGTAGAAAATATTCTGGCTTACTGTTTTCTTTACTTTTTGCTTCTTCAGTTTTTCCTGTGCAGCCAACTAATAAAGTTAAAATAAATAAGAAGGTTAATGAAGTAGAGAATAATTGTTTTATTGTTTTCATTGTTTAATGGTTTGTTGGTATTTTACTATTAATCTTTTCTTATAAAAGGTTGCGGTTTCCAGTAAGTTAAACTACGCCAGCACCACTCTAATGGTCCAAAACGAAAGAAGCGTAGCCAAATATGACTCCAGATAATTTGAAGTGTCCAAGTGGCTGCTACTACATAGTAAAGCTGATAAATTTGTAGTTTACCAAACATGCCAAAGCCAACACCATAAAAATATAATCCTACTAGCAAAGACTGCATCAGGTAATTGGTAAATGCCATTTGCCCAACTGGGCGTAGTAAAGCAAAAAGCCATTTGAATATACCCGATTTGTATAGTAGCATTATAAGCCCTAA
>JAYVRD010000086.1:0-2377 GCA_043776595.1 Chitinophagaceae bacterium
ACCATATACAACTTCTTTAAAAACTTTAATACTCAAAAAGGAAGACTAATGACAACGTTGAATTTTAAATTCGGAATTATTAAAGCATTTTAGTATAACTAATTTTTCGCCAATGGGTTTGCGTAGCATTATACAGCAAAAGAAAAAAATAATGAGAGAAAGATTTGGTACAGACACTAGTTTGGTTTTGCTAATAAAACCTACAGCTAAAAGCAGCTACCAAAATTTTGTAGATGCTATGGACGAGGTACAAATAAATGCTGTAAAAATTTATGTGCTGATGGATGCTGATGAAAAAGATAAAAAATTGATAGCTGAAAAGGAGTTATAAAAAATTGCCGAGCAGTTGAAACAATTTCAGCTACTCGTCAATAAAATATGCTTTTATACTAAAGGCTTTACACTTTACAAGCAAAGCTAAATTTATATTCTACAGTTTAACATGTGCGACGCAACCGCAGTTTAATAGCACTACAAAAGCTGGCTACATAGTTCAACTTAGCTCACTACTCAACTCCAATATCTACTAACCTCTTGTTGACGTTACTAACTTAATATCTCGTTTTAGCATTTCATTTCTATTAGCCATTATCCAAGCAGTGTTAAAAATTAATCGTACACGCTTTTCCATAAGGTCAAAGTTTATTTTGTCAACTGTATCGGTTGGGCGATGATAGTCTTTGTGTACACCATCAAAATAAAAAATAATAGGCACACCGTTTTTAGCAAAGTTGTAATGGTCGCTTCTGTAGTAAAAACGGTTGGGGTCTTTTAAGTCATTGTATCTTCTGTCCAACTCCATTTTTGCAGTAGTATTTACAGCATCGGTTATGGGCATTAAATCGCTGCTCAATTTATCTTCGCCAATTATATATACATAGTTGGTGCTATCACCTTTGTAAGCAGGGTCTCTACGCCCAACCATATCTGTATTTAAATTAACTGAAGTTTTGTCTAAAGGATACACAGGATTATTAGTGTAGTATTCGCTACCCCACAAACCTTTTTCTTCTCCACTTACTGTCATAAATAAAATACTACGGCGTGGGCCTTGTCCTTTTTTTGCAGCAGTAGCAAATGCTTCTGCCATTTCCATTACACTTACAGTACCACTGCCATCATCATCTGCACCATAATAAATAATGCTATCACGTTTGCCTAAGTGATCGTAATGACCAGTTAATACAACATACTCATCTTTTTTATCAGTACCTTCTAGCAAGCCCATTACATTGCTACTTTGTAGGTTATTGGTTTGCTTATTGGTGGTAATGACCATTTGCGTTTTATACAAATCTGGTTTTATATTTTTTAAATCTCCAAAAGAGATAATTGATTTTGTAAGGATAGAAGCCGCAGCTTGGTAAGAAATATTTATAGCAGGTATAGCATCGGTAGCTTTTGGTTTGTTTAAATACATACTACCTTTTGTGTTGGTTGGGTTTCTTTTATCGTTGATAAAACTTTTTGAAACAAGCAGCAACCCTTTTGCTCCTTTGGCTTTTGCCAACTGTATTTTTGTATTTAGCGAGCCAGCACCCATTCTAAAACCACCACCAAACATATTTCCCATTTCAGTTTTATCAATATCGGCAGGTGTGCCATCAACTACCATTACCCATTTATCTTTTACATCCACATCTTTATAATCGTTTCTGGTAGAATCGGAAATTCCGAAAGCAGCAAATACTACTTCATTCAAGTTCCAACTGCCATTTACCGTGTTGTTTAATGAGATGGAGAATTGCTTATCAAAATCGAAGTTGTAATTGTAAATCTTTAAAGCAGCAGCTGTAATTGTATCTTGATATACTGGATATTGCTGCTGATAACTGTTGCCATTACCTGGTTTTAAACCCATACGTTTAAACTCACTTTCAATGTATGCTGCAGCTTTACGCTGACCTTCAGTAGCTGTTTCTCTGCCCTCCATTTCGGCACTAGCAATGATGGTTAGTTGCTTACGCAAATCTTCTTGCGTAATGGTTTTGGCAAACTTGGCTGCATTTTTTTGGGCAATAGCTGCTGTACAAAATGCTGCAGTAAATATTACAAACAGTTTTCTCATATGGATGGTTTAGTTTTTTTGGAGATGATGGTCGAAGATATTAAACGATGCTGTACAGCATTGACCATCCATCACATACAAGCTATTTTGTTTACCCTTGTTGTATGCCTACCCCCTTCAAAGGGTGTGTTGATGAAGTTCTCAATCATTTCTTTGGCTAAGGCAAGTGCTACAAACCTTGAAGGTATGCAAATAATATTGGCGTTGTTGTGCATACGAATGAGTTTCGCCACATCATTCTCCCAACTTAAACCTGCACGTATGCCTTGGTGTTTATTGGCTGTTATACAAACACCATTGGCACTACCA
>JAYVRD010000087.1:0-9161 GCA_043776595.1 Chitinophagaceae bacterium
AGAATTTTAATTCTGTATAAACTCCGTAATTGCTACGCCAATTAAATTGTGCAACTTGGCAAAAGTCTTGTGTTTTGTCTTGTTTATTAAACCAACTTGCAAGAAGTTCTTTCGCAAGTTTGTGTTTGTGACTTTCTTTTTCTATAAATGGTTCTTTCATAATGTGGGTTCTGTTTTACACTTGCAGGCAACTCAAAAATATACTAAAGTTTCAGCCTTTTCAAACTTTCGTATATTTTTTTAAGTGCCTTGTTTTCAAGTATTTAAAAAAATATCCGCAACTGCTTTTAAGTTTCGGCATTACAATTTACAATTTTACAATTTCATATCCAAACCTACGCTTCTATAAAAGCCCCATGCGTATTCAATCGTTTTAAATGTGCGACGCAACCGAAGCTAAATAATACTACAAAAGCTGGTTACCAAAAATATACTTCTACATTTGCAGTTACTACAAACCCGAGCTATCGCTTACATGAAAATGGAAGAGGAAAGTCCGGACAGCATAGAGTAACCTACTGGTTAATAGCCAGCTACTTTTTTTAAAAGTAAGAGAAAGTGCCACAGAAAATTACCGCCTTAGGGTAAGGTTGAAAACGTGAGGTAAGAGCTCACGATGTTTTGCAGTAATGTATTACATGGGTAAACCTTGGGTGCTGTAATGCCACGTATAGGCTTGCTTGATAACTACTCGTTAGATGAGCCAGGGTAGGCAGCAACATCCTTTTCAGTAATGAAGGGAGTAGATAAATGATAGTTTAGAAACAGAATCCGGCTTATGAGGTTTGTAGTTTTTTATTACCCATAAATAGTAAGCAAACGAATTGTTGTAACTGAAATGAGTTACTGCTTTTCGTATTTGCTCATAATTGGTTCCAGCATTTTTATAATTCTTAGCTGCTCTTTATCATGCCCTACTTCTACCTCTATGTTTATGTAAGGTATTTTGTTTTTACCACAGTACACAGATAGCGAACCATCTTCAATACAAGTGTTGCTTTGCAGCACAACATTTACTTGTTTTTTTTGTAAAAAGTTAAATACATTTTCTTCGGTGGTAAACACAAAATCGTCTGCATCCATTTGCATATTGATGTTTACTTTGGCTGCATTCTTAGCTTCTGGCTTGCCTTTGCGATAGCTGTTTATACTTAATGTACCTTTATTGCTATTGTTGTGTACTGCAATGATTAGTTTAGGCTTTGGCATTTCTTCCAACACTTTAGTAGCTAGTTTGGCTACTTCTATTTCTGCTTGTGCAATAAGGGTTTTGTTTTGTAAAGATGTTTTAGGCGATTGTGCTTTTAAAGTAGCTTTTCTACCCACTGTTGAAAACATTCTATTAGGGTCGAAGACGAATTTTTTGTCACCTAATAAAAAAGTTATATTTCTTGTATCGGCTTCGTGAGCTAGGCTTAAAAAATTGCCACCATTATCTTCAATATATTTTGTGGCTACTTTATAAGCTGTATTTTCATCGGAGTGTGGGTTAAAAAAGTAAATACCTTTTTTCTGAGGCATACTACTAACGCTATAAGTTTGTATGATAGTGTTACCCAAGTGTATAGATGTGTTGGTATTGTTTAACTGGGCTGCTACTGTTAGGTACAAAAAACTAAGCCCTACCCATACAATAAACTTTTTCATCGTAAATATTTGTTGAGTAAAGATAGGGTACAAGGTTTTTGTTAACCAGCAGTAGTATTTCAATTAAGCTGCGGTGGCGTCGCACATGTTTAACTGTGTATTACTATTTAGCATTTATTATGTAGTAATATGCAAGGCATCCATTTTAAAACTAATAATTCTTCATGCATTTTATAACCTTACAATAACCAAAATATTACCCTAACAATCGTTAGCATGCAACTATTATCTTTGCCTCTTCAATACAAAAATTATGAGTAAAAAAATCGTTTATATTGTTAGTGCAGTGCGTACACCAATGGGTAGTTTTGGTGGAGTGCTTAAAGATGTAAGTGCTACACAGTTGGGTGCAACTGCTATAAAAGCTGCTGTTGAAAAAGCTGGTTTGCAACCCAATCAAATACAAGAAGTATTGATGGGCTGTGTAATACAAGCCAACCTTGGGCAGGCACCTGCACGCCAAGCTGCCAAATTTGCTGGACTGCCCGATAATGTAATTGCTACAACTATAAATAAAGTTTGTGCTAGTGGCATGAAAGCCATAGCACAAGCTGCACAAAGTATTTTACTAGGCGATGCTGATATAATAGTTGCTGGTGGTATGGAGAGTATGAGCAATGTACCTTTTTATAGCCCTAATATGCGTTGGGGTAATAAATATGGTAATGTAAATATGGTAGATGGATTGGCTAAAGATGGTCTTACCGATGTGTATTTTAATGGAGCTATGGGCAACTTTGCTGATGCTACTGCCAAAGCTTGTGATGTAAGTCGTGAAGAGCAAGATGCTTTTGCCATCGAAAGCTACAAACGTAGTCAAGCAGCCTGGGCAGATGGAAAATTTGCTGCTGAAATAGTACCTGTTGAAATTGCTGGAAAAAAAGGAACTGTAATAATAGATAAAGACGAAGAACCTTTTAATGTAAAGTTTGATAAAATACCCGAACTAAAACCAGCCTTCAGCAAAGATGGAACTGTAACTGCTGCTAACGCTAGTACCATGAACGATGGTGCTGCAGCATTGGTGCTAATGAGCAAAGAAAAAGCAGACGAATTGGGTATAAAACCTTTAGCCATTATTCGCAGCTATGCCGATGCTGAACAAGCCCCTGAATGGTTTACTACTACACCAAGTTTGGCTGTGCCTAAAGCTGTAGCCAAAGCTGGACTAACAATGGATGAGGTAGACTTTTTTGAATTGAATGAGGCTTTTAGTCTAGTAGGTATTGTAAACAGTGAGAAAATGAAACTATATCCCAAACAAGTAAATGTGCATGGTGGTGCAGTTGCTTTGGGGCATCCTTTAGGTTGTAGTGGTGCTAGAATTATAGTAACGCTTATAAATGTACTCAAACAAAACAATGGCAAAATAGGTGCTGCTGGTATATGTAATGGTGGTGGTGGTGCTAGTGCTATGGTTATTGAGAATGTTAATTAATAACTAGAGGCTTAAACTAGTTTAATACTTTGGGTGGCTTTCTTATTGAGAGCCACTTTTTTTAATTTTAAATAATATGGAATTTCAGTTAAGGGTTGCTACAATATCCGATGCTCAACTAATTTCTGACTTAAGTAAGCAAACTTTTTATGAGGCTTTTATTAAGCAGACCGATCCAGCAGATATGGAGTTGTTTTTGGCTACCAACTTTTCTTTAGAGGGAACGCTAGAAGAGTTTGAAAACGGAAAAAACACTTTTTTCTTGGCGTATAAAGATGAGCAAGTTTGTGGCTATGCCAATATAAGAGAAGGAGTGGAGCAGGAAGAATTGATGAGCCAAAATACTTTGTTGTTAGCACGTATTTATGTATTAGATGTATTTATAGATAAGGGCGTTGGTAAGCTATTGATGAATCATTGCCTGGCGGTAGCAAAAGAAAGAAACAAAGAATTTATTTGGCTAAGTTGTTGGGAGCATAATCCAAAAGCCATCAACTTTTACCATACCTATGGGTTTGAAAAATTTGGTGATGAAGTTTTTATTTTGGGTAATGATCACCAAACAGATTGGTTGCTGAAGAAGAAATTATAATGCATGCTAATTCAAATATTTGGTACCCCATTTAAGCAAACAGAATTTATTGTACTTCTCAAAATTGTGTTTATTATTTAACCAGCTTTTATATAACTATTTGGCTGCGGTTGCGTCGCACATGTTTAGCAATAGAATAACTATTAAGCAAAGTGCATGCATCAATATTTTACGCTGTCGTGTTCTAAGCCAGCCAATTTTTTTACTTTTTATAACCTGCTTATTCCAACACGATGCCCTATGAATTCTGCACTCGTTAAGTTACTTAGCATAAATTCGGCGATATCTCCTGCTGCAATTTCCCAGTTATTTGGTTCTGGGGCAATGTCTTTACTAGTAGTGTAATTGCCAGTTGTATCGGTGTTTAAAATATTGGGCGGACAAACAAACGTAAAATTCAATCCACTTTCTTTTAGGTATAAATAAGCTTGTAAATGCTCTCTGCCCTCAGCTTTGTATTCTTCAGGATAATCTGGCGTATCTAGAATATAAGTTTCATCGTCTGCATTTAAAACACCCAAGCCACCCAAAGCCAAAATACGTGTTACCCCAGCTTTTTTCATTTGAGCTATAATATTTTTAATACCTAATGTTCTGGTTTTATCAGTACCATCAAAGCCACCACCTAAAACAGAAATCACAATGTCGCTTCCTTTTACAGCCTTATATACTTCGTCCTCATCAAACAAATAACCTTTTATGGCTTGCAGTTGATCATTTCGTAAATCCTCGTCTATTAGGTTTTCTACATTTCTGCCAAATGCTTTTACATTATAATCCTTAGCTAAAGCTTGTGCTACTAAATATTTACCTACCATGCCAGTAGCACCAAATATGGTTATTGTCATAAAAAATTATTTAGATTAAATACAAAAAGCATCTCCTTGTCAGAGATGCTTGATATAGTAGTACGGATTAAGCTACTTGTAATTGTTCAGTTATTTCATCAGATGAAATGGCACCATGGCTTTCATCATAAACACATATTCCATTTTTTATTAGAAGTACCTGTGGCGATTCGTGATAAACTTTAAACGAATCGGCAATAGTATTAGATAGTGAACGATATTGTATTAAATCTAAGAACCAGAAATCGATTTCGCCGTTAGGCATATTTCTTTCTAATCTGTTTAAAGTTACAGCACTAATACTACAACGAGTACTGTGTTTAAATATTAATTGAAACTTGTTTTTGGAGGTTAATAACAGTTGTTCAAGTTGTACCTCGGATACTAAGGATTGCCAATTGATTGCCTTATTCATAAGGCAAAAGTAAGCATACCACTATTCAGTTGGCTAACGGATTGCGGAAACAAAAATCTACAAAAAATTATTTGTAGAAATAACGTTTGTCTGTTGTAGGGCAGCCCATACGATTTTGTGTAGCACAAGAAGTTGCAAAAGCTGTGATGAACGCCATTAATAAAACAGCAACAATAGTTTTCTTCATAACAAGAGTAATAAATGGTTAAAAATGTTCGGTTATAATAGCAATCGAGAGTAAAGATATGCCGCAAGGCAGAAAAGTTGCCTAACATTGCTAAATTTTTCAAAATTCCCATAGAGGATTAACATTTTCCTAAATTGAAACGGATGAGAGTACACTTTATTTCTATTGGCGGTAGTGTGATGCATCAATTAGCAATTGCTTTGCATTTAAAGGGTTATGAAATTACGGGAAGTGATGACGAAATTTTTGAACCAGCCAAAAGTAACCTTCAGCAGTATGGCTTATTGCCTAATAAAATAGGTTGGCAACCAGAAATGATTACTTCCCATTTAGATGCAGTTATATTAGGAATGCATGCCAAAGCTGATAATTCAGAAATTGCTAAGGCTAAAGAATTAGGCTTAAAAATTTATTCCTTCCCCGAATATATTTACCAAGAAAGTATTAATAAAACTAGAATAGCTGTTGGTGGTAGCCATGGCAAAACTACTACAACCAGTATGTTAATGCATGTACTGAAAGCTTTAGGTAAAGATTTTGATTACTTGGTAGGAGCCAAATTAGATGGGTTTGCTCAAAGTGTAAACATCACCAATGCTCCATTAATTGTATGCGAAGCAGATGAATATCCAGCCAGTGCTATTGAGAAACGACCTAAGTTTCATTTCCTATTTCCACATATAGCTATACTCACAGGTATTGCTTGGGATCATATTAATGTATTCCCCACCTTCCCTTTTTATCTAGAGCAGTTTATCATTTTCATCAATAAAATAGAAAAGGGCGGCACCCTCATCTATAACGAAACTGATGCTACTTTAAAAACTTTGGTTGAAGAAAATAGTAGGGAAGATATTCGCTACCAACCTTATACTATACCACAACATACCATTATAAATGGTAAAACAACTGTAACCTTAGAAAATGTAACTGGAGAATTAAAAGTATTTGGTAACCATAATTTACTAAATCTCACAGCCGCTTTTTATGCTGCTAAAGAGGTAGGTGTAACTGCTGATGAGTTTATAAAAGCCATAGCCAATTTTACAGGTGCTGCCAAACGCCTAGAGCTAATGGAAAGTAATGCCTCTACAAACGTGTACAGAGATTTTGCCCATGCACCTAGCAAAGTAAAAGCTACCATAGAAGCAGTTAAGCAGCAATACCCCAACAGAAAATTAATTGGTGTTTTAGAACTACACACATTTAGCAGCCTAAACGAAAACTTTATGACAGAATACAACGGTACAATGGATAAAACCGATACAGCAGTAGTGTTTTATGCCAAACATGCTTTGGAGCTAAAACGTATGCCCTACTTGCCAAAAGAAAAAGTAATAGCTGGTTTTGCCAAGCAAGGTTTATTGGTAATGAATGATAAAGAAGAATTATGGCAATGGCTGCTGCAGCAAGATTATAACAATAGCAATTTGGTATTCATGAGCAGTGGTAACTATGATGGGCTAGATATGGCAGGTTTTGCAAAGCAAATAACCGAAGGGTAGTTTTTCCTCGTCCTCTGTAGCTTTAGCGAAGGAGGATTGCCCAAGTAACTTTGGTGAAAGAATTTTTTTAGCCAGCGATAGAATAAGCATTTAGCGTTCGGTTGCGTCGCACATTTTAAGCTTTGGGGATTACTATTTGGCTTTTATCGAAGCGTAGAGAAAGGAGGTTTGGAGATTGCGTTTTTGAGTGTAAATTGCGTTAATAAAAATGTTGGTGGCAACCTTTAACAGACACCTCGTTCAATTAAAAGCGGGACAAATTACACAACTATGGACACTTTTCTTTGCATACTAAAATCAATAGCTGGCTATTTCATTTTAATGTTTATAGGAACCAATCTTTTAGGAATCGTTGTAAGAGGTCTTCAAACTACTTTTAAAAAAGATAGTGACGGAAATTTAGCACCAATAGAAGATATATCTTCCAGTGGTAGCATCATTATGACAATCTTACACTCAATAGCAAGTGTTGCATATTTCTATGCACTTTATCATTATTGGAATATTGGAATCATGACAGCAGGAATGCTTTTAATGTTTACAAGATTACCTGACCTGTTGTTTGAAATGAAAACTGGAGAGAAAATTAACTCTACCAATATGCCGAAAAAAACTATTGATGTTCTGCTCAACATATTATCATGGTTGGCATTGCCTCTAATTTGGTATTCATTATGCTATATAAAATGATTTGACGCACCCAAAGTATTAAAGATAAAGAAGCACAAAAATGTTTTTCAACAACCTTTTAAATGGGACAGCAGAGGCTTTAGATATAAAGTATCAATCTTCTTTACGAGATGGAATTAACTCTGCAGACATTGGAGAATTATGTGAAATATTCATCAAGGAGTTTTTGACAAATTGTTTAGACGACCATTACAAAATATTTAGAGGTGGCAATATCGTAAATACTAAAGGCAATCGTTCGCCACAGTTGGACATTGTCCTAACTAATAAAAATGCCCTAAAAATTTTTGGTGACAAAGGTATTTATCCAATTGAAACAGTTATAGGTGTGTTCAGCATTACATCTAATTTGACACTTCCAAAATTAAAAAAGTGTATGATTGAATTGTCTAAAATACCAAAACACCATTACTACTTTCACATGGAGACGTTTTATGGTGATAAATTCAAAACTGATACAGATAATGTTTGGAAAAATACTGTTCCATTTTCTTGCATTTTTGGCTTCAAGGGAAATATCAAAGAGCCATGGTTAGCTGACATAAATAAACATGCACAAGAGGTTTCAGACAAATCATTACTGCCATCATTAATTGTAGTAAACAAAAAAGCCTTGTTTGAAAAATGTATAAAAAAAGAAAGCGACGGACAAATAACATTTTGGTATGAATATGTGCCAATAAATGAAAAAGATAAATATGGCTATTATCTTTCAAAAATTTTGTTCCACCTTTATAACCTAAGCGGTGAACAAAATTTCAGGAGACCTAATTATGGTCAATATTTTGACAAAGACTATTAAGGCTGCCTACAACATTGGTATTGCTACATCTTTTTGCTCTCCGAAGTCTCCAGACTTCGGAGTTTTTATGTTCTTACGAGTCTGCGACTCGATTGTATGGTTTTTCTACGCTTCGATAAAAGCTACATAGAAATTCATAGCTTAAAATGTGCGACGCAACCGAAGCTAAATTTATGTTCTATCGCTGGCTAAATAAATTTCCTTTTAAAAAGCTATGGTGGGCAATCCTCCTTCGCTAAAGCTATGTATGACGAGGGAAGTTCTTTAAACTTGGAAAACGAGAAATGCCCAAACGAGTAACCAGAAACGAGAAACGTTCTTACGATAAATACCTTTTGCAGGGTATAAATAATTCTTACAGGGTTTCTATCTTCACACAAATAATTTTATGAAGAAGATACTTCTTTTTATAGCCATCACTTTTATTACACTTCAATCTTTTGGTAATGCTGCCATGCCAGGCTTATGGAGTACTGGTAATGGTAGCCAGTTTTACCCATTGTTTAAAGCAGACAGTATTTACTTCGGCAAAATTAAAATGCAAAAAGAGTTGGTACTCATAAACCTATACAAAGGTTATGCAGTAGTAAAAGGAGAGTATTGGATGCTAAATACTACCAATAAAGATATTACCATGACTACAGGCTACCCTGTAAATGGGCAGTACCCACAGGCAGTGGTAAAAAATATAATTTTTGAGCAATTGTATAATCTTAAAGTATTAATTAATGATAGCGAAGTAGGCTACCAAACCACATTAGACTCTAATAATAGAAGCACTGGCAGTAGAAAAGAATTTGAAGGCACTAGTTTTAGAAACAGCGATTGGTACTATTGGGAAACAACTTTTAAAGCTGGTAGCATTACCAAACTAACTGTTTATTTCATTACTGATAACAGTGCTGCTAAACTTAGGCAAGGATATTCTATAGAAAAAGGAAATGCCTTTGCCTACATTTTAGAAACTGGCAAAGCTTGGGCTGGCAGTATAGATAGTGGCAGGGTTTTAATTAATTTAAAAGATGGATTAACACTAA
>JAYVRD010000088.1:0-9159 GCA_043776595.1 Chitinophagaceae bacterium
GATGGTTGCCATTTCGTAGGCTCATTTTTTTCTTTTGGTAACCAGCCGTAGAATAAATATTGGGCAGCGGTTGCGTCGCACATTTCAACAATTTGAACATTGCTTAATATTGTAACGTTTAAAGTTTAACGTTGCCTGATTGAGTTTGTAGAAACCGATTGATTCGTTCACCGCCTTAGACAAGTTTAATTTGACAGGATAAAATCAAATAAAAAAATTGCCAGTTGGCAGGGTTAGTTTATAGCCTCAGTGAGGCTAAATATTGGTAGAAATTAGCGTAAAAAAGAGCCTACGTACCATAGGTACGAAATAATGGCACGAAATAATTGCATACCTACGGCATGCGATATAAAATTCATAACTAATGCTACCGATATTTAAATCCCTAACGGGATAAAATCATTTAACCCCGCCAACTGGTTAAATATTAAATTGCCTAATAGAACTACTTAGCTAAACATGTGCGACGCAACCGAAGCTAAATAGTACCACAAAGCCGACTTAATAAATAACAATAACAAACAAAAACAAATACAATGCAACAAGTAAAAGCAGGTGATAAAGTAAAAATTCATTATCATGGTACATTGGAAGATGGTAGTATTTTCGATTCATCGTTACAACGTGAGCCATTGGCTTTTGAAGTAGGTAGCGGTATGGTAATAGCTGGCTTTGATGCAGGCGTTACTGGTATGAGTGTGGGCGAAAAGAAAACGGTGAACATTCCTTTTTTAGAAGCGTATGGTCCGGTGCAAGAAGAGTATATTATGGAGTTTCCCAAAGAACGTTTTCCTGCTGATATGGTGCCTGAAGTAGGCATGCAATTAACCATGAATAACGAGCAAGGACAACAGTTTCCTGTAGTAATAGTAGAGGTAAAAGAAGATGTTGTTATGCTGGATGCCAATCACCCATTGGCTGGCAAAGATTTAACCTTTGACTTAGAATTGGTAGAAATTGAAGCACCTGCCTCTATGATTATAATGCCATAATTGCAAAGCGATTTATTTAAAACAAAGAAGCCTGAACATAAAATTCAGGCTTCTTTTATTTTTTAGAACCACCACCACGACTTATTAAATATATGACCAAAGCTATAAAGCCCACTACTAAAAAAATTCCCCACCACATCCCAGCTTTAAAAATTCCTCCAACTACACTACAGCTATTAAATAGCATTGCTAAAAAAATAATTGAGATTGATTGTATAGATTTCATATTTTTCTTTTTTATGCAAATGCCAATATTTATACCAAGTTGGTTAATACTTGCATTATAAGGACAGCTAAAAAATGTTGGGTAAAAAAAGCTACAATACCTTGTAAAATTTTACTCAAAGAAATAGGGTATGTTTTTTTATTTGGCTGATAAACTTCTACACTATTATTTTGCAACTGGAGAGTTGGCAGAGCGGTCGATTGCGGCAGTCTTGAAAACTGTTGACTGTAACAGGTCCTGGGGTTCGAATCCCTAACTCTCCGCCATCTAAAAAAATCTTCCCTAGTAGGAAGATTTTTTCTTTTTATTTACACCCTCAAATGAAGCAACTAGCCACCCTCAATAAATATTTTTGGAAATACCGTAAGCGTTTTTTGCTTGGTATGCTGTTTATTATTCTCTCTAACTATTTTAGAATTTTAAGTCCGCAAGTTTCGGGATTTGTAATCGATAAGGTTACCAAAGCCATCAATACTATTAACGGCATAGAAACACCCACCCATACACAAAAGCAATACGATGTTTTAGTAAAGAAGTTTATTGGTGCAATGAATACTGCAAGTCTTACTATTGGCAATACTATTATACTCTGTGGGGTAAGTTTATTGGTACTAGCATTGCTAGGTGGTTTTTTTATGTTTTTAATGCGGCAAACCATTATTGTAATGAGTAGGCATATAGAGTTTGACCAAAAAAATGAAGTATTTAAACACTACCAACAGCTAGATACTAACTTTTACAAAACCCACAATACAGGAGATTTAATGAATCGAATTTCGGAAGATGTGAGTAGGGTAAGAATGTATACAGGACCAGCCGTAATGTATTTAATAAACTTAGCTGCCACCATTGGCTTTAGTTTGTTTTTTATGATAAGGGAGAATTGGCGGCTTACTATTTATGTGCTATTGCCATTGCCCATATTGGCTATTACTATTTACTACGTTAATACCATCATCAATAAAAAAAGTGAAAAAGTGCAAAGTTTATTATCTGATCTTACCACTACTGCACAAGAATCGTACAGTGGTATTAGGGTTATAAAATCTTTTGTACAAGAAAAAGCCATGCTGGGTTTCTTTACTAAAAATAGTGAAGCATATAGAAACAATGCTGTGGGTTTGGCAAAGGTAGAAGCCGTTTATTTTCCTTCGATGGCTTTGCTTATTGGGTTAAGTACCTTGTTTACCATAGCTATTGGAGGTTGGTATTATTTACAAGATCAACAAGCCATCAAAGCAGGTTTGCAGCCCATTTATAATGTAACAGCTGGTACCATAACTGAGTTTGTTATTTACATCAACATGCTCACTTTTCCTGTAAGTGCCATTGGCTGGACAGCAAGCATGATACAACGTGCTGCAGCTTCTCAAAAAAGATTGAATGAGTTTTTATTAACTGAGCCTACTATTCAAAATACAGGTACTGCTTCCTATGAAAAAATAAAAGGTAATGTGGTGTTCGACAATGTCACATTCACTTACCCACATACAGGCATTACTGCTTTAAAAGATTTTAAACTAAACATTAAAGAAGGGGAGAAAGTGCTTCTACTTGGTAAAACAGGCAGTGGTAAAAGCACTATTGCACAACTGCTGCTTAGGTTTTACGAACCCACGAAAGGAAAAATTTTAGTGGGTGATTGCCAGGTAAGCCATTATAACCTACAACAATTACGAGAACAAATTACTTACGTGCCGCAAGATGTGTTTTTGTTTAGCGATAGCGTAGCCAACAATATTAGTTTTGGCTTAAAAGAAAAACCTAGCTTCGAAACCATACAGCAAGCCGCAATATTTGCTAGTGTACACAATGAAATTTTGGGCTTTGACCATCAATACGAAACCATGATTGGTGAAAGAGGGGTAACCCTTAGTGGTGGACAAAAGCAGCGTATATCTATAGCCCGTGGCTTAATTAAAAACCCTGAGTTGGTTGTATTTGATGATTGCCTAAGTGCTGTAGATGCCAAAACCGAGAGTGAAATTGTAAATAACCTCACTTCTTTTTTGCAAAATAAAACAGCCATCATCATTACCCATCGTATTTTTTCTTCTTTTAA
This sequence comes from Chitinophagaceae bacterium, assembly GCA_043776595.1. Taxonomy (GTDB): domain Bacteria; phylum Bacteroidota; class Bacteroidia; order Chitinophagales; family Chitinophagaceae; genus UBA1930. The sequence continues at coordinate 3,281 of JAYVRD010000088.1, forward strand.
ATTTGACAAAATTGTGGTGCTAGAAAATGGAAAGATTAGTGAAGATGGCACACACCAACAACTGATGCAATTGAATGGCTATTACGCCGAATTATACAGACTACAATTAACCGAGAATAATAGTGAGAAGAATTTTATGTAACCAGCTTTGGTAGTATTATTTAACTGCGGTTGCGTCGCACATGTTTAGCTATACACTTCTATTAAACAATATAAAAATTGAATATTTGTAACATTAAAGCTTAAATTCTAAAATTACAATAATCGATGTTTAAAGCATCTAATACTGACTAGTAAAAAACCTTTTACAACAATCTATTTCAAAATTTTGCTAATTAGATAACATCCCTATATTTGCTACACCTAAAAATTTAACAAACCGAAAATTAACTATACAGTGGCTTACGAAAACAACGAGAAAAAGGAGAGCGTTTATAGCAAACGTATTAGAGCTGGAAAAAGAAGAACTTACTTTTTTGATGTAAGAGAAACTCGTGGTAGCGATTACTATGTAACCATTACCGAAAGCAGAAAACGTTTTGATGACAACGGATACGATAGGCATAAAATCTTTTTGTATAAAGAAGATTTCAATAAATTTATTAAGGCTTTGGGCGAAACCATTGATTTTGTGAAAACTGATTTGATGCCTGATTTTGACTTTGACGCATTTAACCATGAATATAACGATGCTGAAGGTGGCGAACAACCAATTGCTGCCGAAGTATTATCAGAATCTACTGAAGAAGTTACTGCACCATTAACTGAAGTTGTAGCAGCACCTGCTGTGGCAGCTGAGGAAGAAGTTGTGATAGCAGATAATCTTTCGAAAGAAGAAGTTGATAAATGGTAAGATAAAATAGCGTAACCAAAACTAACTGTACATAAATGCCTCACTTATTGTGGGGCATTTATATTTTATTCTTGTTTGCTATTATTCTGCAATCGTTTCGGTAAAAAAAATCCCATGTAGCTTTAGTTCTTTTAAAACAGCTTCATATATAGAGGGTATGGTGGGTATATGAAGACCCCTAGTAGTTATTTTTTCTTCTAAAATAAGTTTGGCTGCTATGCCCAAAGGTAAGCCTACCGTTTTTGCCATAGCAGTATGTAGGCTGTTTTCTCCTTTTACTACCAACGAACTTTTGATGGTTTGTTTGTTGCCATTTACTTTTTCAAATTCAATTTCATGTAGCATTACAATCATGTCTTTATCGGTAGGTTGTAGGGCTAGTTTATTTTCTGCCAAAAATTGCAATACATCGGCAGCACTACATAAGCCTTTGTTTATAACGGTATCTGTATCATCCATGCCTAAGAAAAACAATTGATTCATGCTTAGGTTTGCTTCATGCATTTTAGCAGCTACGGTTATTGCAGCTTGGTCTTTTATATCTTCTACGTTTACATTATTCAATTCTCCTTTCTCGTTTACCATCATAAACTCAGGCTCCATAGCATCTCCTTTTTCCTCAGCCTCTTCTTCAGCCTCCATTAAAGCCATTAGTTTTTCCATCATTTCTTTGGCTTGGGCTAAACGGCTGGTCAGCATTTCATTTAGCCATTTGCTAAAACCATTTTTTTCAAAATGCTCACCAAAAAATTGAGCTACCGTCATACCATCAGTTTGATAGACTTTTTCTTCATCTGTTAGTTTTAAGTCAACAATGTTTTTCCAGCCAATCATAAATTCTGGGTGGCGTAATGTGGTACGAATGAAAGTGGAAGCCTCTTCTAATTGGTATAAAGAGATATAGCTTAATGAATCTCTATTGGCGTAAAAAGAATACAATACATCTTCATTAAATTTTACTGTGTTGCCAGCATTAAATAAGTCTTGGTATTGCACATTTTTTATCTGATTATTTTCTTTAAAAATTGCTCCACTTTTTCCAGCCATAATAATGTTTCTGGGGTTCCAACTAATTTTGTAATGCCAAGGGTTGTCATCGCTTTCTGGGGCAATTAAACCCCCACAGTGCGATTTGAAAGAAGTGATTTTTCCACCCTCTTTTTTTATGTTATGAATGAGTTGCATAGCACTCATGTGGTCTATACCAGGGTCAAGCCCCATTTCACAAAGAAAAAGGATGTCTTTATTTTCTATTTGGTTACTAAGTTCTTTTAATTGTTCATCTACATAAGAAGCTGTAAGTAAATGTTTGCTCAATGCTAAACAGTCTAAAGCAATTAAGTAATGCAGGGCCGGTGGCATCATACTAATTACAAGGTGTGCTTGTTGTATCAATTCTTTTCTTTCAAGTTCATTTTCAATGTTTACTTGTACTGCTTTTGCCAAAGGATGTTCACCAACTTTAGATTGTGCCAAAGCTAAATTATTGTCTGCTATGGTTATTTTCCAAACTTGTTCGCTAGCTACATCTTTTAAATAATCTATTAAAACCGTTGCCGATTTTCCTGCACCAAATAATAAAATATGCTTCATGTAATAATTCTTGTACTGCAATGTAATTGTGAACTGTGATTGACTGAAATATTCGGCAAAAAATAAATTACTGTATTTTCAATAAATATTGAAAATTAGAGTTAGTTTTGTAAAAGTAAAATATAAAATGAATGAAAATAATTATAGCAGGTGCTGGATTTGCTGGCTTAAAACTAGCCCGAAGTTTGAATAACAAACCAGGGTATGATGTTATATTAATTGATAAGTACAATTACCATCAATTTCAACCTTTGTTTTATCAAGTGGCAACAGCTGGATTAGATGCCAGTAATATTTCTTTCCCGCTGCGTAAGGTGTTTCAAAAAAGTAAGAATGTACGAGTAAGGATGGCCGAAATAAAAAAAATTAATACCCTCGAAAACAAAATTGAAACTGATATTGGCAGTTTTGATTACGACCATTTAGTAATAGCAACTGGTGCAGATACCAATTTTTTTGGAAATGTACAGCTACAGCAAGCAGCATTTCCTATGAAAAGTACAGTAGAAGCTTTGCAGCTAAGGCATAGATTACTACAAAATTTTGAAGATGCCTTGCAAGTAACAGATAAGGTAGAATTGGAAAAAATGCTAAGTGTAGTGGTGGTAGGTGGCGGTCCAACTGGTGTAGAAGTAAGTGGGGCTTTGGCCGAAATGAAAAAATATGTGTTACCCAAAGATTATCCAGAACTAGATTTTAATGCCATGAAAATTTATCTGCTAGAAGCTGGTACAAAAACCCTAGCGGCAATGAGTGATAAAAGTAGTAGTCAATCTGCGGAATATCTTAATCATCTTGGCGTACAATTACTTACCAACAGCATTGTAGAAAACTATGATGGAGAAACTGTAAGGCTAAAAAATGGTAGCACCATAGCTGCAAAAACTGTTATTTGGGCTGCTGGTATTAAGGGAAATATTCCTACTGGTATAGATCCGAATTTGATAGCTAGAGGAAATAGAATAAAAGTAAATAGATATAACCAAGTAAATGGTTTTCTTAATATGTATGCTTTGGGTGATGTGGCTTACATGGAAACGCAAAAGTACCCAAACGCACACCCACAAGTTGCCAACGTAGCAATTAACCAAGCTAAAACACTTGCAGAAAATTTTGAAAGGATGTTAAATGGCAATAGTCATTTTTTAAAAGAATTTGAATACCATGATAAAGGCAGTATGGCTACTGTTGGTAGAAATTTAGCGGTGGTAGATTTGCCAAAACCCAAATTGCACTTTGGCGGTTTTATGGCATGGCTTATTTGGATGGGTTTGCACTTGCTGCTACTGGTGGGCGTAAAAAATAGAATTCAAGTTTTTGTGAATTGGATTTACAACTACATTACTTACGATCAAAATTTGAGGCTAATTTTTAAAGAGTTTAATAGAAATAAACAATTGAAGGAAACAAATTAATTACTGCTATACTATAAGGTAATAAATGCTACATTTTATTCTATCGCTTAAAATGTGCGACGCAACCGCAGCTCAATTCTTGTTCTACTGCTGGCAACCAAAAAATTACTTTAAACTTGCACCTTGTTCTATCCAGCATCTTAGCACATCTCTTTCGGCAGGTGTTATATTTGTTTTATTGTTTTGAGGCATTGTTTTGGTAACCACTACACGCTGCATTATTTTGTCTTTTAGGTTTACTATGTTTTGTGGTACATCGTACATTACACCATTTGGTGCAGTGGTATAAACATCATCTGTTGGTTTGCTACTATGGCATTGTACGCAACGTGTGTTAATAATAGTATTTACTTCTGCAAAACTTATTTGCTTTTTACACTCACCAGGTTTTGCTGGTGCCGATACATAAGCCACAGCCAATAAAATAACAACACTCACAGGCAGTACCCAAATATTGTATTGCCCACGTTCACGCACATTCAACCAATGTTTAATGCCAGCAGCACCTAACGAAATAGCTGCTAATAAAGCCCAAGAATGATCGTTGCCAAATGTGCTAGGAAAGTGATTACTAACCATAACAAACAAAACGGGCAGCGTAAAATAATTGTTGTGAAGCGAACGCTGCAAAGCAGTTTTTCCCAACTGTGGGTTTAATGGTTTACCTTCTTTAGCAGCCTTAACCATTGCCTTTTGCGATGGAATAATAACAAAGAAAACATTGCCCACCATTATGCTACCAATCATAGCACCAAAATGTATGTAAGCAGCCCTGCTATTAAATACATGAGCATAAAACCATGCAAAACCAATTAAAATAATAAAGCCTATAACGCCAAACCAATTGGCATTTTTTACCAATGGTGTTTTGCAAAGTAAATCGTACATCATCCAAGCAACTATAAAGGAGCCCACACCAATTGCAATAGCCTGCCAGCTTGTTAGTTGTAAAACATTCGTATCTATCAGCGTAGCTTTTGCATTAAAATAGTACACAACAAACAATAAACAAAAGCCCGATAACCAAGTAAAATAAGCCTCATATTTAAACCAATGCAACTCTTTAGGTATAATCTTAGGGGCTACTTTATATTTTTCTAAATAATAAAAACCACCTCCATGCACTGCCCAAAGATTACCAGCCAATTCTTCACGCACATCCTTTGTTCTGTTCAAAGCATTTTCTAAAAACACAAAATAAAACGAAGCCCCAATCCAAGCAATGCCAAAAGTGATGTGCATTACACGAATACCAATATTTAGCCATTCAGTTAAATGTCCTTCGTACACAGTGCCCTGCAAAGTCAAGTAGGCACAGCCAATAATAGCAGCAATGGTTAGTAAAATAGCAGCATATACAAAACCTTTATTCAGTTCAATTTTTTCTATAAAAAGTTCATCCTCTTTTTCTTTAGCATCTTTTTCTAAAAAAGCCAAACGCCAACTAATAATAGTAAGCATTAGCAGCATAAATACACAACAACCATAAACAATATAATTAAACATGAAGAAGTAGTTTTTGGTTACCAGCTATAGTATATCTATTAAGCTTCGGTTGCGTCGCACACTTCAACAATTGAAACTTTATTGAGCATAACACAAACAGCATTATTAATAAATAGTCTAACAATAAAAATAGTTGTTTATTTTTATCGTTGCCTTTTCTTTTTAAATGAATTACTAGGATGAACCCATTTGCCATACATAGTAACAAAGTAATTGTAGACGATGTAATTATTGATGCCACCGTTTTTATTGCCCAAGGAAAAATAACTGCCATAGAAAATGGCTTGCTGCAAACTCAAAACCTTGTTGATGTTGGGAATAAAATTTTAATGGCTGGCATTATAGACCCACATGTGCATATAAATGAACCCGGCCGAACAGAGTGGGAAGGTTTTGATACAGCTACCAAAGCTGCTATTGTTGGTGGCGTAACAACCTTGGTAGATATGCCTTTGAACGCTTCACCAGTTACTACAACTGTAATAGCTTTTGAAGAGAAATTGGCTTCTTGT
>JAYVRD010000089.1:0-2365 GCA_043776595.1 Chitinophagaceae bacterium
ATAACCATTGTCTGTTGATGTATTAATGCCTATATTACCTGTGCTTCTAAAATATGATAAGTTATTTGTATCCTTTACAACACCATTATCTGAAAATAATAATTTTGAATTATTAACAGTACCGCTAATACCTCCACCACTTGTACTATCCCTCACTATTTGGTTAGAATCATTAATTTTTAAAGCCCATTTACCGCCTGTTGTAATTGGTACTGCATTTTTATTAATATAGAGAGAAGTATTTAAAAAAGTTATACCACCAATTACATATAATGATGTAGCACTAGCATTGTTGTTACTTATTACAACGCCTTGTTGACCATTTCTAGTTGTAGAATTTAATAAAATAGTTGATGTGTCGGCATCTTTATTAAAAATAATGCCTTGCTTGCCAGTCAGTGTATCTTGCCAAATATTTATAGGCCATGAATAAGCACCTGTCTTCCTGTTATATCTAACAATATTATAAGATGTACCTGTGGTATATCCCCCTGTAAAATTTATTCTATGATCTACGCTTCTATACCAATCGCCATAACTATTATTATTTGTTTTGTCTATAATGTATTCAAGCCCTGCGAAACTAGCACCACTAACATATTGAGTTAATTGGTAAGTACCTGGGCTAGTTGATGTACCAAGACTAATGCCATTGGTTGTACTGTTTCCTAATGAGGTTACTGCCTGTAATGTTTGGGTATTTTTTACACTATCAACATAATTAGTAGTAGCTAACTGCCTATTCCTACCGTTTGTACGCCAATAAGGTAGCGTATCTAAACCATTATAAAGCCTTGCATAAGTACCACTTGGTGCAGATGGATTAGTTAATTGATTTCGTAAAGCAAACCATCCATTACCACCACTACCTGTTATAGTGTGGTTTTGGCTTTCTGTTGCTGCTGAAAAATAAGCATTTGTTCCGCTTAAATTGCCTGTGAGTGTACCACCTGTTAGTGGTAGGTAACTTGAATTTATATATTGCCTTGTAGCAATAGAGCCACCTGTACCAGTAAAATAAAATCGTTCTAAACTACTTGTTAATCCATAAGCTTTTATTCTAGCATACTTAGGAGCGGTACTATCTAAAATATTATAGCCATCTTCAAACAAAACTGGCTGATCTGTAGATAATCCAGCTTCAGTAATTTCTTGCAACGTTAATTTTTTAAAACGAGTAACACCATTGCCTTCATTAATTAATGCCCCATTGGTTATATTTTTTGTACCATTTTTTATAATTAATTCTGCTGGCGTTCCATCTCTTTTTAAAATTTTAATGGTATCGCCATAAATAGCTGTTATTACTTGTGTTTTTGCAGAGGCAAAAAACAAAACTGCAAAAAATATTGCTGCAAATTTTTTCATATACACTTTATTTTAAAATGATAAATCCTGTATCGGGACCCGTACGGTTAATAATAAATTGTGTAGTTGCAGGTGCTGCTGCATCGCATTCAATTATGCTTGCATAATCAAGCAATGGCACACCTGTAATAGTACTCCAAACTTGTATTTCTGGAAAAACGCCAAAACGATCTTTTCTTGGTTGTGTCCAGCTAATAGTTACCATTGGCGAACCATTGGTAGTGGTATAATTAATAACCTCTGTTTCATTTATTGAAGGTGTAGAGCCACCGCTACCACCTGAGCCTCCACTACCACCACCACCAGGTGGTGGTGTGCTATTACTACCATTAAATGATGGTAGTATAAATGCCTTATTGTTGCTTTTTATAGCAAATTGCATATCATTTTTGCCAATAACATTAATGCCTTTTCCAGCATCGAAATTGTGGCTAAAACGCAAGCCACATTCATTATTGCCCAGCAAAATCCAGCAGCCACCACTTCTTAATTTACCTACAACAACTAATTGATAGTAGGGTAAATTTTCTAACGTAATATGATTAACCCTATTATTACCTGGTTGCAATGCATCTACTCTTTGTTCGTAATAAATGCCAGCAGCTGTATTTTTTTGTTGCTCAATAAATCCAAGTTGATCGTTGGGTACTTTGATTGGTCCTTTCCAAGTTTTACCCACAGCTAGTTGTGGCTCTGCCGCAAGCTCTTGGGTTAAAGGATCTACAGCAGGAAAAAAAACAACTTCACTCCAATCGGCATAATACCATTCGCACAAGCCACCATTATATGGCAGGTTGGTACTAATGGTTTGTAAACCTAAATAACCCGATTGTTTCATGCTGTAAAAATGCAAACTTGCAGATGCTAAAAAAAGGACAGTGATTTATGAAAACAACTGCTGCTTAGTGTAAGATTCTAGTGTAGAATTTATAAGGGACAAATTGGAATGTTTTTTATTTTCTTTTCTTTTTCTAAACCGATATTCTGTTTGCTTTAG
>JAYVRD010000090.1:0-9108 GCA_043776595.1 Chitinophagaceae bacterium
AAAATATTCAGCAGCATAATTGCCAACGCTTTCTATTTCTTTACCACTTAGCAGAACATATATTAAGGTGGCGGCAATAGCTATACTATTAAAAAATAAACCAGCTTTAGTAAACGACAGCATATTTTTTGTATCAATTTTTACAGAAAACCAACCATAGGTTTCTGCAATATTGCCAATAAGCAATAGTAATAAGGCAGCGGCAGCAATATGTTTTACTATTGCTTTGTTTTTTGCAATAATTCCACTAAACATCATTACAACACCCAATAAAGCTGATAATATAATAGCGTTCATAAGCCCCAGCCCCTAAAGGGGAATTTTTATAACACAAGGTTTACTTGTGTTGTTTGAAAAGTTTATTTATTCATCATCAAAGACATGGTGTCCTTAGTTAAATTTATTAATGGTTGAGGATATACCCCCAACGCTATAATAACAATAGCCAGAATAGCTAATGTAAGTTTTACATTGCTACTTACTTCAACAGCATTTGCTGTGGCAGCTACTGTATTTCCATAAAATATTTTTTGCACCATGTTTAAGGTATAAACTGCAGCCAAAATTATACTTATGCCTGCTATACCTGCCATCCAAACATTGTGTTGAAACAATCCGTTAAACATTAAAAATTCACCTACAAAAGCATTGGTTAGAGGTAGGGCAATATTTGCCAAAGCCATAACCACCAACAATATAGCAAGCGTTGGTGCTTTTTGTGCAAGCCCACCTAGCTCACTAAACTTTCTTGTACCTAATTGTTGTTCAATTGCATCGGCTACAATCCATAAACCAATTACATTAATACCGTGATTGAACATTTGTATCAGAACACCATCTAAACCAGTTTTATTAAAGGAGAAAATAGCAGCACACATTAAACCAATATGGGCAATAGATGAGTAAGCAATTAATCGTTTTACATCGTCTTGCTTAATTGCTATTAAAGAGGCATACAACATACCTATTACTGAAAGTATGATGATGAAGTTGCCATACTTAGCCGATGCTTGCGGGAAAATTGGAATCAACCAACGAATCACTGCAAAAATTCCCATTTTTACCATTACTGCACTTAGTACCATAGTGGTTGCAGTAGGAGATTGTTCGTAAGCATCTGGCTGCCATGTATGAAAAGGGAAGATGGGCATTTTAATAGCAAAAGCTATAAAAAATAACCAGAACAAAATTGATTGCTCACTACCTGTAAGTTGCAATTTGTAAAAAGCTGTTAACGCAAAAGAATGTTCGGGTGTCTTAAGCCATAAGTACAAAATACCAATCAACATTAATAATGAGCCAATAAACGTGTAGATGAAAAATTTAAACGTAACAGCAATTCTTTTTTCACCACCCCATTTGCTACACAAAAAATAAACTGGTATTAATGCTAACTCCCAAAAGAAATAAAACAACAAGCAATCGGTAGCTGCAAAAACGCCCATTAAACCAGCTTGGGCAAGCAACATTAAACCATAAAAAGCATTGGCATTTTTATAAGTATTGCGGTAAGTAGCTGCAAAAATTAAAGGAAAAGCAACCGCAGTTAATAGGCATAACATTTTGCCCATTCCATCTAATGCAAATGAAAAACTACTACCTAAATCGGGTAGCCATTCTGCATTAAAAGTATTGTTTGCAGGTTTATTGTACACCAATATGCCTGCTGCCGAAACAATTAGTGTAAGCACCGATGACAACAACGCCCAAGCTTTCGCATGTTTATCTTCTTTAATAAAAAAAGAGGCTAAACCAGCTATAAGGGGCAGTATGAAAAGTATTACAGGAACCATATTATTTGTGTAACTAAACTTTTAAAATTTTGTACTAAACAAGTGATAAATCCAAGACTCTTGCAACCAAATTAAAAGTATCACTACTATAGCCAATACCATCATCAAGATATAGGCATTTACTTGACCACTTTGTAACAATCTTAGCTGGCGTGAACCATAATTTACCAACTTGCCTACACCATTAACTGCACCATCAATACCAGTTTTTTCAACTACATTTTTAAAGAAAGCAGCAATACCATCTAATGGTTTTACTATAATAGTATCATACAATTCATCTACATACCATTTGTTGGCAAGTAATTTTCCAGCACCAGTAGCTTCGTTTAGTTCTGGTTTTTTGCTATAGCGTACAATAGCTATTACAATGGCTAATGCTGCTACAGCAACAGAAATTCCCATCAACATATACTCTGTACTATGCTCTATGTGATGTGCTTTTTCTGATGTTAATACTGGGGCAAGAAAATGGTGTAATTCATGATGACCACCCAATATTTCTGGCACACCAACCATACCACCAACAACACTTAACCCAGCCAAGATCATTAAAGGAATAGTCATGGCTTTTGGCGACTCATGCAAATGATGCTCTTGGTCTGGTGTACCTCTAAAACTGCCTAAGAAAGTAGTAGCGTATAACCGGAACATATAAAAAGCTGTCATAGCTGCACCTGCTACACCCAAGCCCCAATAAATTGGGTTGTGAGCATAAGCAGCAGCCAAAATTTCATCTTTAGAAAAGAAACCACTAAAAGGAGGAATACCAGAGATAGCAATACAACCCAATAAGAAAGTTATGTGGGTAATGGGCAATTTTTTCTTTAACCCACCCATATTTCTAATATCCTGCTCGTGGTGCATAGCATGAATAACAGAACCGGCTGCGAGGAACAATAATGCTTTGAAGAAAGCATGTGTCATAACATGAAAAACAGAACCTGTATAGGCACCAACACCCAAGCCTAAAAACATATAACCTAATTGGCTAACAGTAGAGTAAGCCAATACTTTTTTAATATCGTTTTGCTTTATGGCTATGGTAGCTGCAAACAAAGCTGTAGCCAAACCAACAATGGCAACAACATGAGAAGTTATTTCACTCATGCTGTACAATACATTGCTACGTGCAATCATATAAATACCAGCAGTAACCATGGTGGCTGCATGTATTAATGCACTTACAGGTGTAGGACCAGCCATCGCATCGGGCAACCAAGTGTACAAAGGAATTTGTGCAGACTTACCCATCGCACCTACAAAAAGTAAAAGGGTAATAGCCGTAACATCAAAAGAAGAAAGTGTAGCAGCTTTTGCAAATACTTCGCTATAACTTACTGTACCCAACTTGGCAATAATCCAAAATACAGCCAGTAAGAATCCTAGGTCGCCAATGCGGTTCATTACAAATGCTTTTTTAGCAGCATAGTTGTAATTGTTGTTTTTAAACCAAAAGCCAATGAGTAGGTAAGAGCATAAACCCACTCCTTCCCAACCAATAAACATAATAACATAATTGGCACCCAATACCAATAGCAACATGCTAAACACAAACAAGTTGAGATAAGCAAAGTATCTACCAAAATGTTGTGGTTCTTCATCGTGCATGTACGAAGTAGAGTACACATGAATTAAAAAACCAATACCTGTAATAATAAGTAGAAATAAAGAAGACAATTCATCTACCTGAAAAGCGAAAGCAATTTTTAACTGCTCTACATTTATAAAATCGAAAGCTGTAGCCACCATGCCACCATGCTGCTTTACATGGGCAAACAAAACAAGGCTTACAATAAACGATGCTAATATTGAACCACTACCAATAATGCAAATCGCCGTTTTAGATAAAGACTTACGCCCCAAGCCATTGATAAGAAACCCTATCAACGGAAATAATGGAACGAGGTAAACCAATTTGCTCATAAACCCTAAATCCCTAAAGGGACTTATATTTAGTTGTTAGTTAATACTATTTTATTCTCCATTTCCCCTTCAAGGGATAGGGGCTTAATTCTTCAATCTATTTAAAAAGTTGATATCAACCGAATGAATGTTTCTGTACATCATTACTATAATGGCCAAACCTACACTTACTTCTGCGGCAGCCACTACCATTATAAAAAAAACAAACATCTGTCCTTCTATACCAGCAGTAGATGTTTTATCTGCTGCATATACCGCTCCATTATGCATTTTAGAAAAAGCTACCAAAAGTAGGTTTACTGCGTTTAGCATTATTTCTATGCACATAAAAATAATGATGGCATTGCGACGTACCAGCACACCAATCACACCAATGCTAAATAAAGCCAGTGCTAAATAAATGTAATATTGTATAGGCATCTAAAAACCAATTTGTTAATGTGATAATATGCTGATTGCGAATTAAAAGCCAAAACAACAGCGTTACATTTTCAATTAGCAAATTTGCTCATCGGCTAATTTGCTAATTAATTTATTCCTTCTTTCCAATAACCACAGCACCCACCATAGCACTTAAAAATAACACACTACTCAGTTCAAAAGGCACTACATAATCGCTAAATAGTGCTTTACCCAATGTGCCAATTAAGCCAATGCTTCCTTCTTTTAGCAATGCAGTTTTGCCAGCAATGCCTCCATTAACACTGTTAGCAAGGTTGGCGTTATAAATAACATTGCACATACTTAGCAAAAAGCAACCACCTGCTATAATGCCAGCCATCTTCATCCAATGATTTTTTTGAGGCTCGTTTTCTTTGTCTAGATTCATTAACATTATTACAAAGAGAAACAATACCATAATAGCACCTGCATATACAATTAAGTTTACTATAGCTAAGAATTGTGCATTTAATAAAATGTAATGTCCACTTATACCAAAGAACACTACAATAAGCCACAGCACACTATGCACAGGATTTTTGCTAAGCAATACCATTATAGCAGCACCTATAACCAAGGCAGATAAAAACCAGAAAAGTATTTGAGCAGTATCCATTTTGATAATTAGGAATTAAGAATTAAAAATTAAGAATTGTAGCTCCTCATTTTTTAATTACTAATTTTTAATTTGTAATCGCTTCACCTTTTGCTTTAGCAAAAGCTTCAGGTTCGGTTACAGGGTTTGGAATTAATAAATTGTCTTTACCATAAATAAAGCTTTGTCTATTAAAGTTAGATGGTGTAAAAGTTTCACTTAAGTAAATGGCATCTTTAGGGCAAGCCTCTTCGCACAAGCCACAAAATATGCAACGCAGCATGTTAATCTCGTACTTGGCTGCATATTTTTCTTCTCGGTATAATTTTTCTTCACCTTCTAGTCTTTCGGCAGCTTCCATTGTTATGGCTTCTGCTGGGCAGGCTACAGCACATAAGCCACAGGCTGTGCATCGTTCACGTCCTTCTTCATCTCTATTTAGTACATGTAAACCTCTAAATATCCTACTAAACTCACGTTTTTGTTCAGGATACCTAATGGTAGGTTTCTTTTTAAACATGTGCATAAACGTAATAGCCATTCCTTTAAAGATATTCCATAGGTATATCCTTTCTAGAAAAGTCATTGGTTTGCGGTTCACCGCTTTTGCCCTTGTTGTTAATGCCTGCATAAGCACCTATCCCCTAAAGGGGGATTATCTTTTTTTTATTATTTGCAAATATATTTTTTGTAGCCAACTACACAACTTTATTCAGCGTCTGTTGCGTCGCACACTTCAACGTTCTGAACTTTATTGAGCTTTTCTCTAAACCAAACTGGCTTTGCCCAGTACACCAAATACATTAAAATATAAAACGTAAATACTAATAAAGAACTCCAGCCAAAATAATCTTGCCAATTACCATGCGTTTGTTGAGCCGTATCTCTCATTTGCAAGAAAACTCTTCCAATGGAAAAAAACCAAAAACTATAATACAAAATTGAAATGATTAATTTCCAAATCTTCTTTACTAATGCATCTTTATGAATGTTTTTCATAATACCCATGGTTTAAGCTAAATAGTATTACAAAAGCCTAACATGTCCCCTTCGGCTACGCTCAGGATAAACTTGCAACCGCAGCTAAATTATTATTCTACCGCTGGCTACCTAAAAAACTAATGCATCCCACTTCTCCATAAAATGAATGCCCCTGTGGCTAGCATGTTTATTAGTGCTAGAGGTATCATTGTTTTCCAACCTAGGTTCATTAATTGGTCGTAGCGAAAACGTGGTATCGTCCAGCGTATCCACATAAACACAAAAATGAAAACTACAATTTTTAATAATAGCGTACCCACTTGAAATAATGCTACCCAACTACCTAATGGACCAGCAGCAAGGGCTGCATCGTTTACAAAAGGTATATCGTAACCGCCAAAATACATGCTTGCCATTACTGCACTACTCATTATCATATTTATGTACTCGGCAAATAAATAAAAGCCCAATTTCATGCTACTGTACTCTTGGTGGTAGCCAAAGTTTAATTCGTTTTCCGCTTCTGGCAAATCGAATGGTGTTCTGTTACACTCGGCTAACGCACAAATAAAAAATATAAGAAAGCCAAGTGGCTGATAAACAATATTCCACCAACCTGTTTGCTGTTGTTTTACAATTTCGCCCAACGACAATGTGCCACTAAGCATTACAACTGCTATAAGTGCTAAACCCATTGCCAACTCGTAACTTATTGCTTGCGATGCTGCACGCAAAGAAGCAATGAGGGAGAATTTATTGTTGCTTGCCCAACCGCCAATCATGATACCATAAACACCCATGCTTACTACTGCAAAAATGTATAGCATTGCTATGTTTACATCGGCTATTTGTAGGCTTACCCAACGATCGGCACCAAACAATGTAAAATGAATTTTGCCACCCCAAGGTATTACTGCACATGTCATTAAACTAGCTGTCATGGCTAAACCTGGACCTAAAATAAACAGCCATTTATTGGCAGCAGTGGGTATGATATCTTCTTTCGTAAACATTTTTACGCCATCGGCAAGTGGTTGCAATAAACCAAATGGGCCTGCCCGGCTGGGGCCTGGTCTATCTTGCAAAATGGCAGCCACTTTACGCTCGGCAAAAGTGGTGTATAAGGCTATGCCCAAACTTGCAAAAATAATTACCATTATTAGTACAAGTTTCTCTATTAGTAAAAACCAATCTAAATGAAGCGATAATAAAGTCATTACTTATTTGCAGTTAGTTATTTAAAATCTGTAGAGTGTGCTGGTCTTTCCAACATACTCAATTCTATATTTTGTTTGTTTACCTCACTTACACTATGAATATCCATAAGTAACTTAGGTTGCCTGCCATCTAAAACAGCAGACAAAGTTTCAGTTGGTTTTTGCAAACCTAAATAATGTCCTTGCGAAATAACTGAATGTCGATTGATGTTGCTTGGTCCTTCAATTGTCCAATCGTTTACTTCTTTTTTATCAAAACGGCAGGTATTACAAATCCAGCCTGGCTTTCCTGTGCTACTATCTTTTACTTCACCCCATTCATCTTTTCTGGCAGTTACTCTAAAGACTTCGTCGCCTCGCATCCATAATTGGGCTTCGCCGCAGCATTTTGGGTTTTCGCAATTTCTATTAGCATCTACTGGTTTGGTAAACCACACACGATTTTTAAAACGGAAGGTTTTATCTGTTAATGCACCAACTGGGCAAACGTCAATTACATTTCCTATAAAATCGTTCTGCAAATTTTTTTGTATAAATGTGGCAATTTGTGCATGATCGCCTCTATCTAAAATACCATGTTCTCTTTTTTCTGTTAATTGGTCTGCAACAAACACACAACGGAAACACATAATGCAACGTGTCATATGCAGTTGGATTTTATCACCCAAATCTACCTTATGAAAAGTACGACGTTGAAATTCGTAACGTGTGCCTTCTTTACCATGTTCGTAGCTTAAATCTTGCAAGTGGCATTCGCCAGCCTGATCGCACACAGGGCAATCGAGTGGGTGGTTAATTAATAAAAATTCTACCACACCAGCCCTTGCATCTAACACCTTGGGCGAAGTAATATTTTTTACTTCCATACCATCCATTACAGTAGTACGGCAGCTTGCTACCAATTTAGGCATGGGTCGTGGGTCTTTTTCGCTGCCCTTACTTACCTCTACCAAACAGGTACGGCACTTGCCACCACTACCTTCTAGCTTGCTGTAATAGCACATGGCAGGTGGAGCTACTTCGCCTCCAATTTTTCGTGCAGCATTTAGTATAGTGGTACCAGCTGGTACATTTATAGTAATGTTGTCGATGGTTACTTTAAAAAGTTGCTGTTCGCTCACAGAACCAAAATTTATAATTGTTTCAAATATTGTATTACTTGCTCCACATGTCTTTCCATCTCAAATTGTTCTTCAAATTTTTTTCTTGCTGCTGTAGCAATGCTCTTTCTTTTGCTGGCATTGCTCATTAAAGCTAAAAGTTTGGCTGTTAAATCTGCTACACTTTCTCTTTCAAACAACAAACCATTTTCTTCATCATCTATCATTTCTGGTATGCCACCTGTTTTAGCTGCTATTACGGGGGTTGCCGTTGCCAAACACTCCAACACTACTGTTGGAAAATTATCCATCCTACTAGGTACTACTATACAATAAGCACCACACATAAAATCAAACACCTTTTTATAATCGGTTATCGGCGGATGAAAAATAACACGTTGTTCTAACCCCAACATTTTTACTTTGTCTTCCAACGCTTCTTTCAAATCGCCTTTGCCAACAAGTTCTAGCAAAGCATTGGGTAGTTGTTCTGCTATTTTTATAAATGCTTCCAATAATATATCTACTCCTTTACTTACATCTAGCCTGCCAAGGTAGCGTATAGATAAGTGTGTACCGTCATTTTCATTTCTTCGCTTTGGATCTTCAATTCCATTATAAATTTTAAAGAGCTTTTTAGCTGCAATATGATAGTTGTCTATTGCATCCTTTCTTCCATATTCGTTAAGCACTATTACATCTGTTGCTAGCTTATAAATAATGCTTCGTTTTAAAATATGCCACTTTGCTTTCCACTTACTTTTTACATCCAATTGTGTTTGCTCTGTAAGTGTGTGCATCCAACCAATTCGTTTTTTTATACCTAGCAACCAAGCAGCTATCATCATGTTATTGGTACCACCAAAGTGCATAATAGCTACATCTGGTTTTTCTTTTTTCATTAGCTTGTAAATGAACACCAAATCTTTAAAAGATGTAGGGCGTTTGTTAAGCCACTCTATCACTTTAAAATTTTCATTTATCTGCATACTCGGTTGCCCAATACGGCTTTGCGTTATAAAAAGAACTTGGTTGTTTTTAGAAAGTTCATTAGC
>JAYVRD010000091.1:0-9064 GCA_043776595.1 Chitinophagaceae bacterium
ACATTGAGTAGGCAACAGTTATTAACAATACAAAGGGAATGATGTTGAGTATAATTCTTAATGCAGGGAAATGATGGGTAAATGCAAACACTAAAAAAGTGCCCAAGCCAATGCAACTTAATGGTATGAGGATATAAAAAATAGTTTTGCGTAAGCCTATGCTTACTACAAATGTTTTTAGTTGATGGTTATGATCGGCGGCGTAGTCTTTTATATCGAACATAATGCACAGCATAGCTATGTACATAAAATTTTTAATGAATAGCAAAATGCTAATGGTAGTGAACTGATAGTTGATACCATCCACTATCTTGGTAAATAATACTGGATAAATATTAACTAATCCTGCCCATACAAAACCAATAACAAAAGGCTTTAACCAACCAGTATTGCGTAAATTAAATGTCGAGAAAAATGAAATACCAAAACCATAGTACAAGGCACCTACCAATGGGAAAATGAAAATTAATGCCCACTGATATAAGGTGATGGAAGGAATGTTTTGCCAAATATCTTTTAGTAAAATACAGCCAGTAATTACTGTAATAACGGTAAGACAAACTTGCTGCCACCACATTTGTTGCTTGTTGGCAACATACCAAACACTTCTTTTGTTTTCAATATCTGCCGTGGTTTGAGAAATGTATGCTTTGGTATAATAAATAATGGTAGTAGAAAAAAGAAACAAGTAGAAGGAAAAGGAATTAAGTGAGGCTAGTTGTTGTAAACTGGCTTCTACAGCAAGTGCAACAGCACAAATGCCATAAAAGTAATTTCCAAAAAAAATAATGGAAAGCAGTTTTTTCAAGCCGCTAATTTATTTAAGTAAAACAAACTCAGGAGTTACTAGCGTATCGCTTACGTTGCCTGCAAAATCTTTTACCCAAATTTTAAATAAAGAAGTATCGTTTTTGCCAGAGCAATTAGCCAAATAAAAACTATTGCCCCCAACAATTCTTGAAAATGAAATTAAAAAGTCGCCTTCTAAGTTTCTGCTGGTATTAAAATCTGGGATTACAGCTTTATTGCTATCTGTAAAGTTAATACCAGCCGTAGTGGGGCAAATTCTTGAAATACGTTTTACATAAAACTTGCTACCAATATCCCCTTCTTTATCTGTAAAATGTATAGTGGCTTCAAAACCTCCACCAACAGGTATTACATTGTTACTAAATTTTTTAAAACTTAGTTGTGGGGTAGTTGAATATTTATCTTTATTACATGCTATTAAAACGGTTAATGCGAATACTATTAATATTTTTGCTTTCATCTTTACTATTTGATAATTCAAATGTAACTAAAACAAACAAATAGGCAGTGGATATTTCTTCTTTTATTAACAATATTTTCAAACCCAAAAGTTCGTTTGAGGGACTGTGTTTGCAAGCCTTCCAGCACCAATACCAATACAATAAAGTGTATAGGCAATGGTGCCATTTGCTTAAAGTAAACCCCGAAAAAGTAGAAGCCATCACTCAAATTCCTTTTTTGCCTGTACAGTTTTTTAAAACTCATGATGTAATCACTGGCAGTTTTGAGCCTGAAATAATTTTTGAAAGTAGCGGTACTACACAAACTACCAACAGCCAGCATTTGGTAAAAGAAGTTTCCATTTACCAACAAAGTTTTATAAAAGCTTTTGAATTGTTTTATGGCAACATAGGCGATTGGTGCTTTCTTGGTTTGCTGCCATCTTACTTAGAAAGACAAGGCTCATCGCTAGTAATGATGGTGGATGAACTGATTCAACAAAGCCAGCATCCACAAAGTGGCTTTTACTTGTACGAGTATGAAAAATTGGCTGCTACATTGCATGCCTTAGAAGCCATGCAACAAAAAACTTTATTGATTGGTGTTACCTATGCTTTACTAGATTTTGTTGAGCAATTTCCGCAGTCATTGAAGTATACCATCATTATGGAAACAGGGGGTATGAAAGGTAAACGAAAAGAAATGACAAGGCAAGAAGTACACGCACAATTGCAAGATGCATTTGGCTTGCCAGTCATACATAGTGAGTATGGCATGACGGAATTATTGTCTCAGGCGTACTCAAAAGGTAATGGTATTTTTCACTGCCCTTCTTGGATGAAAGTATTGGTGAGGGATGAAGAAGACCCACTGCAAATAAATGAAATTGGCAGAGGTGTACTGAATATTATAGACCTAGCCAACATTAACAGTTGCTGTTTTATAGCTGTGGATGATGCTGCTACAATAAACGATGATGGTAGCTTTGAAGTATTGGGCAGGGTGGATAATAGTGATATAAGAGGTTGTAGTTTGATGGTACTTTGAAAGAGGTGTGAAGTCAGGAGCTAGGAGTTAGAAATGAGTAAATAGGATTTCGGAATTGGTGAACGCTACACTGTAAGACTAAGCTTGTCCATGGGAATGAACATAATTATTCGGTTAGATAAGCTCAATTTCTTCATACTCAATATTTGTTGTTTCCATTTGCTTAATAGCTATTCGATTGCTACACATGTGCGACGCAACAGAAGCTCAATTGAAACACTACTGCTGGTTACTAAAAATAACTCCCCAAAAATAACTTTGCTGTACCATTTACCTATTGGCAGGAATATTGTTAGCTTAGCAGCAAACCAATAGCATGAAGCGTTTTCTTATTTTTTGTTTTGCTTTTGTGGTGTATGGTGCAATAGCACAAACCAAACCCGATAATATTTACAGCAACACCATTCATACGCCCATGTTGTACGTACAGGGTAATCAAAGTGGTTACCCTATTATTAATTTAGGTTCTATAAACGCTTTGCAATTAGACTTTGACGATTTTGACTCCTACATAAAAAGCTACAGCTACACATATACTTTGTGCAATGCCGACTGGATAGAAGTTGATTTATCGCCTTTTGATTATATCAAAGGGTTTACACAGCAAAGGCTTACGCAATACAGGCAATCATCTGTAGCAGTTACAAAGTATGTACACTACCAAGCACAGCTACCTACAAAAGATTGTATGCCTAAACTTACTGGCAACTACTTGCTTAAAGTATTTTTAAATGGAGATATAAATAAACTAGCTTTTACCAAACGCTTGCTAGTGTTTGAAAATAAAGTAAGCATTGGTGCCCAAGTGTTGCAAACTTTTAATAACGAGCTATTGCGTAGCCACCAAAAAGTACAGTTTACAGTAGATAAAACCCAAGTGAACGTAATAGACCCACGCCAGCAACTAAAGATAGTAGTGCTACAAAATTATCGTTGGGATAATGCGGTAAAAGATATTTACCCTGCATTTATACGTGGTAATGCACTGGAGTATAATGGAGAATTGGATTGTTTGTTTCCTGCTGGCAGAGAATATAGATGGATAGATATGCGGAGCTTTAGGTTTAAAAGCGATAGAATGAAGGAGAATGACTTAACTACCCGACCCTTTACTGTTGGCATTGTGCCAGATGGACCAAGAATTAACCAACGCTACATTTATTTTAAAGATTTGAATGGTTTTTTTGAAGTAAGTGCTACCGATGTAGATAATGCTTGGTGGCAGGGAGATTATGCCAATGTGCATTTTACATTTGTGCCTACTGGCAACCAACCCTACCCTGATAAAGATGTGCTGTTAATTGGTAAGTTTATGGAGAACAAACCACAGGATAGTGCCAAACTTACTTACAATGCAGAAAAGGGTTTATATGAAAAAGATGTATTGATGAAGCAAGGTTATTACACCTATAGCTATGCTACTAAAGATATAAAAGCCAAAAAAGCTGTTGCACTAGCCGAGCAAACCGATGGCAATTATTGGGAAACCGAAAACGATTATACCATATTGGTGTACTATCGTTCTTTTACAGGCAGACACGATGAGTTGGTAGGAGCTACTACTATCAACTCACGAACAGGTAGACCAGGGTTTTAACCAAATGGTAGGCACTAATAAAAAAAAGTTCTTGGCGAGGGCAAAAGCAGCTACACATATACAAAATCCATTGCTTTGTACCCACGCAATGACTATTTATTTGAAACTTATTAACTCTACATCAAAAATTAAAGTACTGTTAGCTCCAATTTCTGCACTTACTTGCCTATTACCATAACCTAAATTAGGGTGAATAAAAAATCTAAACTTACTACCTGTAGGCATTAGTTGCAAACCTTCTGTCCAGCCTTTAATAACCATGTTTAAAGGAAAACTTGCAGGTACACCACGCTGCACACTACTGTCAAAAATAGTTCCATTAATTAGTGTACCATGATAGTGGCAAGTAACCGTATGTGTAGCCCAAGGTTTTTCGCCTTCCCCTAAGGTAAGCACTTCAAATTGTAAGCCACTTTCGGTTTCTACTACACCTTCACGAAGTTTATTGGTAGCTAAAAAATCTTCGCCTTCTTTTAAATTCGCTGCTGCTTTTTCTGTTTTCAATTGCAATAATTTGTCTGCTACACTCATAATATATTTTTCGCGAAAATAAGGGTTCGTAATTTTATGTAGCTAGCTTTTGTAGTGCTATTGGGCAGCGGTTGCGTCGCACATGTTTGGCTGTAGAAGACGATTGGGCTTTTATTATAGCGGAGATTTTTTTATTCGGGTTCTAATTTGTTTTCCTTTCTACTATTATTTTCTTTTATTATCGCCAATAAAGTGTTTGCCTACCTGCATTGTATTACTTCTTAATTTTTTTTTTCTTCTAACCCTAAAGTATTTTCTATTTTAAATTTTCATTTTCCCATCTCTTTTCTACTATACATTTGTTGCATACATTTTTTGGTATGAATAAAGTAGTTGCAAATGCCACTGAGGCAATACAAGATATAACCGATGGGGCCACCATAATGCTAGGTGGCTTTGGCTTAAATGGTATTCCAGAAAATAGCATTGCTGCTTTAGTACAAAGTGGCGTTAAAAACCTCACTTGCATATCTAACAATGCTGGTGTAGATGATTTTGGTTTGGGTTTATTATTACATACCCGCCAAATAAAAAAAATGATGAGTAGCTATGTGGGCGAAAATGCAGAGTTTGAACGACAGCTCTTAAGCGGAGAATTAGAAGTAGACTTAATACCCCAAGGTACATTAGCTACCAGAATACAAATGGCTGGCATGGGCATACCTGCTTTTTACACACCAGCAGGTTATGGCACTGAAGTAGCAGCAGGAAAAGAAATACGTGAGTTTAATGGCAAAATGTATTTAATGGAACTTGCCCTCCACGCCAATTTTTCTATAGTAAAAGCATGGAAGGGAGATACTATGGGCAACTTGGTATTTAGAAAAACCACCAGAAATTTTTCTACCTCTATGGCTAAGGCTGGCAATATAACCATAGCCGAAGTAGAAGAACTGGTGCAACCCGGTGAGCTTGATCCTGATCATATTCATGTAGCTGGTGTGTATGTACATCGTATTTTTAAAGGCAGTAATTATGAGAAAAGAATTGAACGCAGAACAGTACAATTAGCCAAGTAATTTATAATAATTTTACTCATACTTTCCTTTCTTTTAGAGAAGGGTTGGAAGTGAGGCCTAAAATAAACCCTATGTTTCTAAGTGCAGGACATCTTTCAATTGTATATGGCGTAAACGAAGCCATCGCCAAGTTTTTTGTAGATAGAGAACCAACAACAGGCAATCGCTATTGGAAGGATAAACTCCTTTACCTACGTTTCGACCCAGGCTATCTTTTTATTCCTTTGGCGGTAGATTTAGCTTTTAAGCTCGGCATACCTAAACAAGATTTGCTGAACGAAGGTTATGTAAGTTTAATGGAAGAAATAGGACACCTTGCTGCCCAGCATGAGTTTAAAGAAATTACTGGCGAAGAAGCTTTAGAAGCCCTCATGAAATTGGCAAAAGACAATTATGTAAATGAAACTTTTTATAATAATGTTACCGATTATTTAAAAGGCGGCACCAATAATCCTTTCACTGCTTTGCGTACGCCTTTCCCTGCATTGCATAGGGGTGATGCCTTTTTGGTTTCGTTTTGCAAACTACAAATAGACGAAGCAAAAAGTATAGAGTTGGTAAAACATTGGTTTGCACTCATCAGTACCTTACTGGCTTTAGACGATGCCGAAGACATAACCATAGATTAGAAAAGTGGCGATGAAAATGCCTTCATTCAAGCTGGGCTCAACAATGTAGGCGTGCTATCTATAAAAGAAATGATAAACAATAATCTAAACCTCATAGCTTCTGTCAACAAAAGCATGGCTAAAGGTGTAGATGGCCGTGTAGTAAAAATTTACGACATGCAGCACATACAACGCTTCTTGGAATAGAAAATGAAGTAGGATTTTTTTAGGTAGTCAGCTACATTGCTACTATTAAGCTTCGGTTGCGTCGCACACTTGTACTACATATCATTACTCGGCAATGTGCAGTTAACGTATTAAAATAATAACAGGTTATCAGTGGATAGATATTGACAAAGAAGTTGTTTCGATTTTTGAATTTTTAAAAATAAATCAGACTGAATAAACACACGATGTCAGGCTGAGCTTGTCGAAGCCGATGAATGTAGGCAAACCGTTTAGTAATCGCCTTCGACAAGCTCAGGCTGACAACTTTAATCTTTTCAAAGGGGATAAAATTAAAAGTCTAAATAACTCCACATAATAATTCTGCTTTGAAAGCCATACGCCTAATCCAATATTTTGCGAAGCAAAATCAAATCAGTGAGTATCCGTTAAAACCGTGTCATCCATGTGCTATTCTATATTGTGGGATAACATTTAAACACTAAACAACAACAAAATGCCTTTAGACAAATTTGGCATAGCCAAACGCATAGCACAAGAAATGAAAGATGGCATGTATGTTAATCTTGGTATTGGCATACCCACTTTGGTTTCAAATTATATTCCCGAAGGGATGAATGTTGTTTTTCAAAGTGAGAACGGCATATTAGGTATGGGGCCATACCCAACAGAAGAAGAAGTAGATGCTGACTTAATAAATGCAGGCAAAGAAACGGTAACCCTTATTAAAGGTGCAGCCTTATTTGATAGTGCCGAAAGCTTTGGTATGATACGAGGTGGCAAAATAGACCTTACCGTTTTAGGTGCTATGGAAGTAAGCGATAATGGAGACATTGCCAACTGGAAAATACCTGGTAAAATGGTAAAAGGAATGGGTGGTGCTATGGATTTGGTAGCTAGTGCAAAAAATATTATTGTAGCCATGCAGCATACCAACCCCAAAGGAGAAAGTAAGTTATTGGCACAATGCACTTTGCCCATTACAGGTTTGGGTTGTGTAAAAAAAGTAGTAACCGAGTTAGCTGTGCTACACATAACACCTGAAGGGTTTGTTTTAAAAGAAAGAGCCCCTGGAGTATCTGTAGAAGAAATACAAGCCAAAACCAAAGGTCGATTAATAATAGAAGGCGAAGTGCCAGAAATTGTGGTGTAAAATTTTGATTTGAAATGAGACTGCTTATGAAGTATTACAAAGCACAACGCTCAAATTTTTGTCTCCCAGATTTTACTATTTCATTTCTACAAAAGCCAAATAGTAATTCTATAGCCAAACAAGTGCGACGCAACCGCAGCTAAACCTTCATCCAAAAGCTGGCGAACAAATAACCTAAATTTTGCTGGCGAAGCACCAGCAAAGCATGGCTCAAATTTTCTATCTGCTTTTTCTGCTTCACCCACTACATTTGTAACTCTTATATTTCAAACAAAAAATTAAGGAAGGGGGGAACAAATGAAAATCATGAAATTTGGTGGTACCAGCGTGGGCAAGCCTGAACGTATGTACCAAGTGGCAAAATTGATAACAAGAGATACTGAACCAACTATTGTAGTTTTAAGTGCATTAAGTGGTACAACCAATGCTTTAGTAGAAATTAATAATTGCCTATCTATTGGTAATAGAGATGCAGCCAAACAAAATATTGATAAGCTGGAAATCCATTACAAAAATTTTGTAATGGATTTATTAAAGAAAGAAGAATTTCAGGCTAAGGCTTATGCCATTGTTGAAGAACATTTTGAATTTTTAAACATCATTCTTAAAATATCTTTTAGTGAAGCATTGAACAAAGATATTTTGGCCCAAGGCGAATTGTTGAGTACAAAATTATTCAGTGTTTCGTTAGACGAGCAAGGTATTGCCCATGCACTTTTACCAGCTTTAGAATTTATGACCATTGATGGTAATGAAGAACCACAGTTGGGTAGTATTAAAGTAAAACTTAGTCAGCTATTACATCGCCATACCGATAAAATTTTGTTTGTAACGCAAGGTTACATTTGTCGTAATGCAAGGGGAGAAGTAGATAATTTAAAACGTGGTGGTAGCGATTACACAGCATCGCTGATAGCAGCAGCTATTAATGCCAATGTGTGCGAAATATGGACAGACATTGATGGTATGCACAACAACGACCCACGCATTGTAGATACAACGATACCTGTAGAACAATTGAGTTTTGAAGAAGCTGCTGAGTTGGCTTACTTCGGAGCAAAAATTTTGCACCCTACGTGTATTTGGCCTGCACAACTAAACAATGTGCCTGTAAAGCTACTAAACACTATGCAGCCCGATGCTAAGGGAACGACTATAGCTAAAGATGCAAAAAGTGTGGGTGTAAAAGCAGTAGCTGCTAAAGATAATATTATAGCAATAAAAGTAAAGAGTAGCCGTATGCTATTGGCTTATGGTTTTTTGCGTAAAGTGTTTGAAGTATTTGAAAAATATAAAACACCAATAGACATGATTACCACCAGCGAAGTAGCTGTAAGTGTAACCATAGATAATGATGCCTCACTAAAACAAATTGTAAAAGAATTAGAACCATTTGGTACGGTAGAAGTAGAAAAAAATCAAACCATTATTTCGGTGGTAGGCAATGAAATTGCACAAACCGATAACGTACTTCAAAAATTATTTAATGCATTGGATGGTATTAATGTAACAATGGTAAGCTATGGTGGTAGCCATCATAACATATCGTTACTTATACCCAGCGAAAGCAAAAGCAAAACTTTACAATTGCTAAATAAAGGATTGTTTGGGTTGTAATTTTTTTTGTAGCCAGCTGTAGAACATCTATTAAACTGCGGTTGCGTCGCACATG
>JAYVRD010000092.1:0-9056 GCA_043776595.1 Chitinophagaceae bacterium
ATTTTGCCAACCATATAGTTGGGATGAAGTAATTAAATTAACTGCAAGTAGTATACTACCTACAAAACCTATACATATAGAATTTATGCAGCTTTTACAAAAAGCGAAGAAAATTTATGTTGGTGATGATAAAAAGAAAAAGAGTCGTAAAAGAAATAAAGACTAAAGTTCTTCTAGTAGTTTATTACGCATAGCATACATCACCAAACCTGCAATTGTTTTAACGCCTACTTTCACTTTCATGTTCTGTCTTATAGTTTCAATGGTTCTTGGGCTTAAAAAAACTTCTTTAGAAATATCTTCTGTTGTTTTATCATCACTAATTAACTTTAATATCCGTAACTCTTTTTCATTAAATTTTACTGGATTAGGATAAAACTTTCTTACGGTTTTTTTGTGTTGCAGTTTCAATAAAACAGCAGCATTAACCAAATCATTAAAATAAAAATCCTCGTTCATTACACACAAAATTGCTTTGTAAATTTCTTCTGGATCGGTTGTTTTTGTAAGAAAAGCATTAGCCCCCATTTCCATAATACGGGTTATCATCTCTTGATCATCATACATACTCAATACAACAATCTTTACACTTTCGTACTCTTTCCTAATAAGTGGTATTGCCCCAATCCCATCCATTTCAGGCATTCTAATATCCATCAACAACACATCGGGAAGTTTGAGTTGTAATTTGTGCATCATATCCTTTCCATCATCGGCTTCCCATAAAATTTTTATATAATCACGGTCTTTGATAGCCATTCTAATGCCATCCCTAAATATTTTATGGTCATCTGCTAGGGCAACTCGTATAGTTCTTTCGCTTGTCATAATCGAGAATATTGAGAACTTAATCTGGCTTTTATTAAAAATTAGTTTTCAAATTGGGATTTCAGTTATCCACATTTTATCTGAAAGTGAACTTAAATAGTAGGTTTTCTATGCACATTTTCATTTTGTTGTGTGCTTTTTACTATTTTAGCTACCGTAATTTTACGTTATATCAATAGGATTTGTACCAAATTTTACAACGTATCTACACGACAATAATCCTTTGAAAGCCTTGTATATCAAACATTTCAACCAAATTAAGCAAAGTTTTCAATACTGTTACCCAGTTGTGGATAAAATCTTTTTGAAGCACTTTTACTCTACAAAAATTCCTATTCATAACCCATAAAAAAATAACCATGCAAAAAGAACTAATTGTAGTAAAAGGAAGAGTAATTGAGCAGAAAAAAGCTTACGTACCAGAATTAGGAGAAGACATTGGCTACGAAGCTGGAGCTAAAATGATTAAGAATTGGTTTGACCAAAATCCAGATGATGTTTTAGCTTATTTTACAGGACGCAATATTATTGAGAATGTATTAGCACAGCCAGGTTGTGTTGGCATTCGTATGTTTAATGCCATTAATGATCTTGGTATTAAACAATTAGTAATGGTAGGTGTAGATAAAAATGGTAATAATATCTTAGAATTTACAACTACAGGCGATAACGGAGAAATTATTAAGAAAAAAGGTATTGTAGCTGACCGTTCTGCTCTTTGTCCTCCATCTTGTGGTGAAGGCAGTGGTGGTGGTGGATGGTATAGCAGTGATGATACGTCAATTTAATTTTTTTAAGCAGGTGTATAGGAAAAATACGAAGTAATAATAGGGTAGGTTAGTAAGGTTTATTTAACTACTTTTGACATAAACCTTAATCCTATCAATAGCCTTATTGCATTATATTCAACATTTTTGCCCATTTTGGTTTTTTTCTTGTTCACAAAACAAAAGAATAAATCAAAATGGGCAATTGTGCTTTTAATAATCATCAGTTTTTTAATTGATATCTATAGTACATTTTTAAAAGCTAAAAACTTCAACACATTATGGCTTGCTAATATTTATACTATTTCAGAATCTATTATTCTTATTTATTTTTTTTGGCAAATTTTTCAAACGAAAATTTCAAAAAAAATTGTCAGCATTAGTGTTTTTGTAATTCTCAGCACATGGATTTCTCAAAATATCTTTCTTGGTAAATTTAATCAGTTAGATAATTTATCCATTGGTATCGAGTCAATTATTCTTATAATACTTTCTTTATATTATTATTTTCAAGTTGTTCGCACGTCAGATGACTTGATGATTTACTCAAGACCAAACTTTTGGCTTGTAACTGCTTTTCTCATCTACGCATCCGGTACATTCTTCTTATATATTTCTTGGAACAGTTTACAAAAAGAATCAAAAAAAGAATCGCTTACAACATCCGTTATAAAGATGAAAGATGAGGTAAAAGCAATGTCTGACAGTCTTACAACACTCGAAGTCATTCAACCAAACCCATCTATGCAATGGCTTAAAAAAGAAATTTTAAATGTTGCTGATAGCCTTAGAGAAACTGACTCCACTGGCTCAGACTTTTCTTTAACTTGGCTAAAGAAAGAATTGGCTACTATTGCCGATTCTTTGAGAAGAAAAGATACAACTACTAGTGATATTTCATTTATGATAACCAAAATCCGATTGGTACGTAAACATATAGCTCACTACGAGAAATCGGTAAACGAATTCGACACCTTATATTCTATAATAAATGCAGCTTTCCTAATCCTGAAAAACCTCCTTTTGACAGTAGCATTTTTGTTGAAAGAACCCAGTGTAACTAAAAAAACCTTGAACCAACGAACAAAGTTTTTAGATGACTTATTAAAAGACGATTAGGCATGACAACGCTACTGCAAACAAATGTAACAGGTGTATCTCAAGTTTTATTTTTTGGTACCCTAGGAATGCTCATACTTACAGTTGGGCTAATTATTTTTATTGTATTTCACCAAAGGCGTGTAATACGTTATCAATCTCGTATGCAACAAATGGAAGCAGACCAACAAAAAATTTTGTTGAAAGCATCTATTAAACTGCAAGAAGAAGAAAGGCAACGTCTAGCAGCTGATTTACATGATGATGCTGGGCCATTGTTGGCGACGGCACGTTTGTACCTAAACGAAAATTTGGTAAATTTAGACAAGGCTTCACAGCTTCAATCGATCTTTAATGCCAAGCAAATTATCGATGAAACCATTCAGTTAATTAGAAACATTTCTCACAGCCTAATGCCGCCAACTTTGAAAAATTTTGGCTTAGAAAGTGCTATCAACGATTTCTTTCAAAAGATTAATGGTTCTGGTTCATTAAATGTAAATTGCCGTTTTCATGACTACAAGGTAAGATTGAAAAGTGAAAAAGAATTGATTGTGTATCGCATTATTCAAGAGTTGATTAACAACATACTAAAACACAGCAATTCATCTTTTATTCATCTTACCCAACAAAATGTTGAGCAAGACATCATTATTCGTTTACACCACGATGGTAGAGGTTTAACACAAGAAGATTTTATTAAACTAAATAGAAGCAATGTAGGCTTAGGTTTAAAAAATATTCAAAGCCGATTAAAAGTAATACACGGAGATATTCTATTTGAACAAGACTCTTCTCAATCTTTCTATAAAGTTACCATAGAAATACCAAGAGATGAAGATGAGAGATAGAATAACTCTACGCTAACCACTAATGAATTACACCGTTTAATTTTAATCCAAATATTTGTAAACGGTATGGGAGATATTAAAGTAGCAATTGCCGACGACCATAAAATCTTTCGTAAGGGAGTCATTTTATCTTTAAGGCATTACACCAATATTAAGTTTGTTATTGAAGCCGATAATGGGCAAGATTTAATAGACCAATTAGAAGCTGAAAAGCCAGATGTGGTATTAATGGACTTACGCATGCCAGTAAAAGATGGTATAGAAGCCACGAAATACATTAGCAAGCACTATCCAAATATGGGCGTAATCGTATTAACTATGCACGAAGATGAACGCTTTGTAACCCACCTAATGGAAAATGGTGCCAATGGCTATTTATTAAAAAGTACCGACCCACAAGAAATTAAAAAAGCAATATTAGATGTGGTAACCAAAGGTTATTACCAACAACTTTGTAAACAGAATTTTGCTAAAACGTTCTCATAACAAAGCTAAAACTGCCCCATCGCTTAATAAAGATGTAGAAGTAACTGATAAAGAAAAAGATGTACTACGGTACATTTGTATGGAATTTACTAGCCAAGAAATTGGCGATAAAATGAGCATCAGCCCACGTACAGTAGAGAGTATAAAAGAACGTTTAATGGAACGATTCAATGTAAAAAACACAGCTGGTTTGGTGTTTTTTTCAGTAAAAAACAATATCGTAGATTTATAATGTACACCCACAGATATGAATGCATAAATGAATTTTTATTATCGTCCAATAGAGAAACAATTGTATTTCTTTATTTTATTCAACTTGCTTAGTCCTTTTCTTTTTATGTTCTGCTTTTTTCTTTTCTTGGATAGCTTTAAACTTCAATCGTTGCTCAACTGTAAGTCCTTTTTCTGTTTTTTCTTTTTGTTTTAGTCTAATAGCTTTAATTTTCTCTTTTTTCTCTTTGCTCTGCAGTGTTCCATTATTTTTTACAGCATCAATCTCACTTTTTGTTGCTTTTTTAGTTTGCTTAAATTCTTTAGCTTGTTGCTTGGTAAGCCCAAGCTCTTTAGCCAACTTAACCTTCTGCTTATAATTATGATTTTTTATTTTAACACTATCCTGAGAAAATGCAGTTACCGTTGCAAACAGAAACATAATCAAAAATATTTTTTTCATTGTTGTATTTTTATAAAAAATCTGACCACGATTTCATATCTAAGTTTAAAATCAACTTTTATTTAACAAGGCATTCTAATAGATGATCAACATTTTTTGTAAAATTATCTAGCTTAAAATATTCTTCATAAGTTCTTCTTGCATTAGCAGCATATTCATTTCTTTTAGTGGTGTCATTTATAATAAAAATCATTTTTGCAGCTAAATCGGCTGCATTAAATTTTGTAAACAGGAGACCGTTATACTTATCTTCAATCATTTCTATAATGCCACCGGCATTAGCACCAATAACTGGAGTACTTGTACAAAAAGCCTCCAATATCACAGTGGGTAAGTTATCAATTTTGCTCGGTACAATTAAGCAATAAGCTTCGCTTATAAATTGAAGAACGCTATTGTATGGTATTGCCCCAACAATAACTATATTATTATTCAGCCTTTTCTTTTCTATCATAGATAGAAATAAATCTTTATTACCACCTCCGGCCATTTCTACTTTAATACTTGGGTAAGTTTGTACCACTATTTCCATGGCATCTATTAACACATCAGCCCCTTTACAATTATCAAAACGACCCAAAAACCTAAATAAATTATTATCGGTATTGCAGTTTCTTATGGTGGTATCCGGTAACCCATTTTTTATAGAAAATACTTTCTCAGCTCTAAATCCTAAATAAGCTACAACATCATTTGCTGCGTAGTTAGATACAGCAACAATATGTGTATTAAATATTGAAACAAATTTCTTACGCCATCTTTCAAAATAAAAACGCCACTTACTTTTTTTAAAATCCATCTCCGTTTGCTCGGTAAGCGTATGATACCAATTCAGCCTCACTCTAGTACCAAGCAGCCACCCCACAATAGCCAATATTGTATTAGCCCCAAACTGGCTGATGGTAGCATCGGGTGTAAACTGTTTAGCAAGCTTGTAGTAAAACATAAAATCTTTTATAGATGTTGGGCGTTTGTTAGGCCAAGCATATACTTCAAGGTTATCATTTATTTTTTGATAAGGCAAGGGCTGCCTATCCTGCGAAATAAAAATTACTTTATTCTCTTTTGATAATTCCTCAGCCAGCACAACCGATTGTGTACTTACAGATTGTCTGCTCCAGTTATGTGCTATTATAATTCGTTTACCCTGCATTGTATATTTTATGTAACCAGCTTTTGTACTACTATTAAACTGCGGTTGCGTCGCACATTTTAAACTATGAATATCTATTGAGCAATAAACGTTTTGACTACAGCTAAAGTATGCAATCAATACTCAACACAAAACAAAAAGTCCCGCCTCTATAAAGAGAAGCGGGACCATGCTTTTTTGATAAGAAAAAAAATTCAATAAATAGCCAACTGATTAGCGTAAGAAAAGTAATTCACGATACTTTGGTAAAGTCCAATCATCATCGTTCACTAAATGCTCCAACTTATCTACGTGGTAGCGAATATCGTCGAAGAAAGCATCTTTTACTTGGCTTTGATAAGCAATAGCCATAGTACGTGTATCACTCATTGCATTGGCAATTTTTCTTGCATCTACCAAAGCATCTACTTTGGTGTATACAGCTTGTATATGCTCACTTACTTCAGTTAAAATAGACAATTGACTTTTGTATGCACTCTCTGGTAAGCCAGCAGCTTTTAATCCATTTACATTGCTCAACAATTCGTTTTGGTATTTTACTGCTGATGGTATGATATGGTTAACAGCTAAATCTCCCATAATTCTTGCTTCAATCTGTACCTTCTTTATGTATTTTTCCAATTCAATTTCGTGTCTTGCTTCAAGCTCAGAATGTGTATAAACATTATTGCTTTCAAACAATTTTTTAGCTTTCGCAGTAACCATTGCATCCAATGCAAGTGGCGTAGTGCGTATATTAGGCAAGCCTCTACGCTCTGCTTCATGATGCCATTCATCGCTATAACCATCGCCTTCAAACAAAACTTTTTTGCTATCTACAATATACTTCTGTATTACTTGCATAATAGCAATTTCTTTCTTCTCCCCTTTCTCTATAATTGCATCTACTTCCTTTTTAAAAGTTTTCAATGTTTCTGCCATAATTGTATTAAGCACTGTCATTGCATTAGCACAATTGGCACCACTACCTACAGCTCTAAACTCAAATTTGTTACCTGTAAATGCAAACGGCGAAGTACGGTTTCTATCGGTATTATCAAGCAATAATTCAGGAATACTTTTATGAATATCCAACTTTAAAATAGCTTCATCTTGCTCATCAAATTTTTCGCCAACTCTTGTTTCTACATCTGCTAATACTTTGGCTAAATACTGACCTATAAAAACTGATATAATTGCTGGTGGGGCTTCGTTGGCTCCTAAGCGATGATCATTTCCTGCACTGGCAATAGAAGCTCTTAATAAATCTGCATAATCATGCACTGCCTTAATTGTATTTACAAAAAAGGTAAGAAACATGAAGTTTGTTTTTGGCGTTTTACCTGGTGCTAATAAATTAACACCAGTATCAGTAGCCATGCTCCAGTTATTATGCTTACCACTACCATTAATACCAGCAAATGGCTTTTCATGAATAAGTACACGAAGATTGTGCCTACGAGCTACTCTGTCCATTACATCCATCAACAAAGTATTATGATCAACCGCTATACTTACTTCTTCAAAAATGGGTGCACACTCAAACTGTGCAGGTGCTACTTCGTTATGCCTAGTGCGTAAAGGAATTCCAAGTTTGTAAGACTCTGCTTCAAAATCTCTCATAAAAGCATAAGTCCTTTCTGGAATAGAGCCAAAGTAATGATCTTCTAATTGTTGCCCTTTTGCAGGTGAAGCACCAAAAACTGTTCTTCCGCATTGTACTAAGTCGGGGCGTGCATTTGCCAATCCTTCATCTATAACAAAATACTCTTGCTCCCAACCCAATGTAGGGGTAACTTTTGTTACATTTTTATCAAAGTAATTACAAACTTCTACAGCCGATTTATTTAACGACTCTAATGCTTTTAACAAAGGGGCTTTATAATCTAAAGATTCACCTGTATAAGAAATGAATATAGTAGGAATACAAAGCGTTTTGCCTTGTCCAATTTCCATAATAAATGCAGGTGAAGAAGGATCCCAACCTGTGTAACCTCTTGCTTCAAAAGTTGCACGCAAACCCCCATTAGGGAAAGAGGAGGCATCTGGCTCCTGTTGTACTAAAGCAGCACCATCAAATTCTTCAATAGCGGTACCATCGCTTTTTAGGGTAAAAAAAGAGTCATGCTTTTCAGCGGTTGTCCCAGTTAAAGGTTGAAACCAGTGTGTAAAGTGAGTAACGCCTTTATTTTCGGCCCAAGACCTTAAACCGATAGCTACTTGGTTGGCTACGGCACGGTCAATTTTTTTACCCCCCTTAATACTACCTGCAAGACTTTTGTAAGCATCATCACTTAAAAAAGAACGAGCTGTATTTAACGTAAATACATTTTCTCCAAAAATTGCTGTAATTTTTGTAGAACTTATTGACTTATCATCATTAACCGATGAACTGAGGTTGCTAATTGCTGAGAAGCGTAATGACATTTTTTCTTAATTTAATACAAGCAAATATCAAATAATTCGTCAAAAAATCAAGAAAAACTAAGTTTAGTTTTATAAAAAACGGAAAAAATGAATAAAAATTAAACATTAATTAAAATATAATTTGTTTTTCTTATTGCTTAATACCCTGTTTGTCAAATGTAAAAAGACCCGCTAAAGGGCAAAAAAGTAGTGGTAATATCAAACTCCTATATCTTACAATTGCACCAGAAAAAGTGATGGTGTAACCAGCTACCAACAACAAACTAATTCCTAAAAACCAGCAAGCCCATACGGCAGGGTGTATTTTTCTTGTTTTAGGATATAACACTACAAATGCAATTGTTACCAAACTGAGGAGTAAGATTTCTGCGATAGCTGGCAAATAACTATTGCTTTTAAATTCAGATAAATGAGGGCGAAACCAAGCCATATCAATAGCGGTAGGCAGATGTTTCATAAAACTGCTAACTGTGGGCAGAAGCCTAACCGTTGTTATTTCACTGCCTCCATTAAGATTTATAAACTCTTCTTGGCGACTAACAATAAATTGTAGCAAATTTATTTTGGGACTAATAAAAGCAGTTGCAAAAAACAAAACCACACCTACCAAGTAAACAATAAAAAATGGAGTAATACTGTACTTGAAATTTTTGGTTTGAGAAAAATACCAAGCCACTAATGTTGGTATTAATGCAAAGCATACATAGTTCCGCAAGGCAAAAATGACTAACATGCATAGAAAGATGATCAAGATTCTTTTAAATGTAAACGAATATTGTAAGCAGCAGTACCAA
>JAYVRD010000093.1:0-9052 GCA_043776595.1 Chitinophagaceae bacterium
TATCATCTGCCACAAATGCCCAAGAAGATAATGAGCCAGAAAAGCTGCCACCAGTATTAGTTGATTTATTTACAGTTCGTGCATCGTTGCTACCATATACAACGGTAGAAGTTGCAAAAGCACAGGAACCGCCATCTCCACCAGCTACACTATTCCAAGTTGTTCCACCATCGGTTGTTTTTACAATACCATTATCTTGCAAGCCACCAACAAAAGTTGTAGAACTAGTAGGAGAACATGCAAACGAAGCATAAAATTGTGTAGCTGCTAACCCGCTGTTAATAGCAGAAAAAGAAACGCCATTATTGGTGCTTTTACATACACCACCATCGCAACAAATGTACACCGTGTTTACATTATTAGGGTCCCATTGTATATCGTGTACATCGCTATGTATAGCTGATAATGCAGAACCTTTGCTGCCCGCATTTGTAGTGGTAGAAGTAGAAGTATATAGATAAGTACTAACACCTGCAATAATAATTTTATTACTATTACTTGGATCTATTGCTAAGTTGTGGGCACTCCAAAACTGATATTGTGCATGATGAGAACCGCTTTTTGCTACCCATGTTGTACCAAAGTCATTAGACATGTAGAGTTCATTTTCACTAGCATCATTCATGCCTATACTTGCATACACTAAAGCTGCACCAGCATTTCTTAGTTTAATATACCCACTATTATTTGTAGGCAATGCACTAGTTGCTTTTACCCAAGTTGTTCCTCCATCGGTTGTACGATAAATTCCTTTATCGCTATTAACCAAATTACCTACCGATGCCAACATTATTTGTGGGTTAGTTGGATTGATAACCAAATCGCTAACGAAAATTTTATTGAGAATTTTATTCCATGTAACGCCTTGATCGGGGGATTTATATAATCCGTCTGTTGTACACGCAAAAACCGTATCTCTGCGTGATGGATGAAATTTCATGGATTGTACTCCAAAAAGATTAGATGTGCTTTTTACAAATACTTGACTCCAGTTTACCCCACCATCTATACTACGCAAAATGCCAACACTGTAAGTGCCTCTTGCTTTCCAAACATTAAAACCAATATCTGATGTATCCGTACGATAGACTTCGCCAGTGCCAGCGTAGATTGTATCTCCAGCATTGGTAACTAATAAAGAAGACACACCAAGAACAGGAAAGCCGGTTTCGATAGAAGACCAAGAAGTACCAGCATTGGTAGATTTCCATATACCCCCACTTGCAGAACCTACAAATAAATTATTACTATTGGCTGGGCTAATGGCTATACATAACACACGACCACCAATTGTAGCACTTGGTCCAATGCTAGTCCAGTTTCCAAATATGCCAGATGTAGTGGTACGTGCTTGTATCGTAGAAGGAATTTTTTTCTTTTTAAGCTCTTGTGCTTGATGCCAAGCATTCATCCATTTATCGTTAATGTAATAGGGATTTGGATAAGCTCTTGCCCACCACCAATTTGCCATTTGTTTATCTATACCAGCGTATAATTCTTCCTCCTCCTCATTAACAGCTAACTGTTTGTATACAAAAAATACAGTAACTGATAGCAACAACAATATTGTAAACACTTTGTACCATTTCCAATTTATTGTTTTTTTAAACATAAGGATACCCTTCCATTTTGTTGAATGGTGCTTTAGTAGGTTTTAGCTTTTGTTTATAGTTTAATTAGCTTAATAGATTCATCAAATCCATCGCCTTTTAACTGTATTACATATACACCTGGTGAAAGTGTTTGTAACGATGAGAAATTAACGGAGTTATTTCCCTTTTGTACTGTAACAAATCTAGTGGCTACTATTCTACCCATAGCATCGTTAATATTGATGTGGACATTTTGGTTGTTTGGGCTATAGAAACTAACATTTACTAAAGAAGTAAATGGATTAGGATATGCCTTTACTTCAACAGTAGTAGCCAATTTTACAGACACTACGTTAGATACAAATTGCTCTCCACTTTTTTGCACCTGCCTTACGCGGTAGTACACCACTTTTGCATTAATGTTTACAAGATTATCTGGATAATTGTAATTATCTGTGCCCTTGTTACGAGCCACTTGTTGATGAATACTTTGAAAAATAATACCATCGATACTTCTTTCTAGCAAATAGTGCTCTGTTTGAAACTCACCCACAACAGCCCATTTAATAGTAGCCATGGGCGTATTGTAATTTGCTTGAAGTGATACAAGATGTAATGGAAGTATGCTTATATTTCTCCAATCTCTATTAGCAAGTGGGTCAGATTTTTGCAATTGTATTTGCGAACCAGAGGGTGTTGGCCCATTGTATGAACCACCACTACCCATATTACTCATACTGTAATTTTTATAATAGTTAGTTGCAGTAGCTGTTAGGTTATTATAGGTGTCAAACAAATCTACCAAGCCATCACCATCAGTATCTGCACTTGCATTAATTGTAGCTTGTGTAATGGCTGAATAGTTTCTATCGCCTTCATTTCTATCGGGTACACCATCATTATCTGTGTCGGTATCTTTATAATCTGGTGTTCCATCACCATCATGGTCGTAAGGTGTTAGTGCTGTACCACCATAAGTACCAGTACTTCCATCATAAGCATCTACCAAGCCATCAGCATCAGTATCAGTATCGGTAGATTCTAGATAAGCAGAAGTAGACATTGCTTCTATATTATCTGTTATACCATCATTATCACTATCAATATCTAAATAATCTGGTTGCCCATGTGCATCGGTATTAGTAAGTGTTAATGTACCCGTAGTAATGCCTTTTACATTCAAACTCCATCCATTGCTGCTACCACCTACTGCATAAGCAATTGTTTTATTACCAATTGCTGCTGGTTCTAAAGTGTTTCTTAGTCCACTTTCTTCATAGTCACTAAGTCCATCACCATCACTATCTAAATCGTATAAGTTGGGTTTGCCAGTAAGGTCTATATTTTTATTGGGCCAGCTATCTGTTTTACCATCATTATTGGTATCAGTTCCTGTTTTAATTAATGCACTTGCCCCTTCTAATGCATCTTGCAATCCATTACCATTAACATCTGTAAAAGAATCTACTTTACCATCGTTATTGGTATCAGTTCCGCCAGCTTCTATAATATCTGGTATACCATCACCATCGCTATCAAGGTCTATATAGTTGGGTGTTCCATCCCCATCAAAGTCTTGTAAGCCAAAACCTCCTGTACCGTTTGTTTCGGCATTATCATCAAAACCATCACCATCCGCATCTACAAAATTGTCTATTTTACCATCGCCATTTACATCTACACCATAAGCTTCTACTACATCTGGTACACCATCATTATCACTATCACTGTCTAAGTAATTCGCCAAGCCATCGCCATCTGTATCTTGCCCCATAAAATCGCAATAACTAAAACCACCAATGCCAATTCCTTGCCCACCTCCTGGCGTAATTAAATTATTATAATAATCTACTGTAAGCTTATCTATAAATCCTGATATCGTTACTATTGCTTGACCGTCTGTTGTAGTTTCTGGTGCATTAGTAATACCTATTAAAGCCCCATTTCTATAAGTAAGAAAAGTACTGTTATAAGAAAAGTTAGCAGCAGTTAGTATAATTGAAACTCCTTTGTACCAAGCCTTTACTACTACACTATCAACAAACTGTGGTGTAGTGGTACTGGGAATATTTGCAGAGTCAATGTCTTGCAATTTGAAAGTTAAATTATTTATGGGGCGTGCAAAAGTAAAAGTGGTTGTAGATTTTTGTGCGTTTGTTGTTGGGAATTGATAGATCTCAATCGTTTTATCTGGAATGGCTGTATAATAACTACTAACCCAATTGTTGTAAATTGTAGTGGATGTATTAGAACAATTTATAAATATCATGTTATAGCTATTAGAAGCTACGATACTATTGGGATTAGTATTATTGGCAAATGCATTGAAATTTAAAATGGATTGTGTAGTGCAATTGGCTACTTCTAAATAATTAGCCACACCATCATTATCTGCATCGTCATCGTCCATATTATCTACACCATCACTATCCTTATCTGCACATGCAATGGAAAGATTGGAAGAACTTTGACTTACATAGATAGTTTGATTTTCTAAATCTTTTGGGCGTACAGTTAATGTTACTACTTTTCGTGAACCCCCATTAGGGCGAACAAAACTTACTTCTACCCTATAATATTTGTTATAACCACTTGGCAAACCAAAGTGTAATCTTTGTGCTCCTTGAGAACCATAGCCACTGCCACCACTTACTTGCTGTATGCCAGATACAATGTTTCCTGAACAATCTTTTACTACAACTGTGGCTCCAATGGCAGGTCTAGTTTGTATTTGCCCAGTTGTGCCTATTGCAATTACTGGTACTACATTCAAATAACTTGTATTAGCAAAAGTGTTACGCCACATTTGGTTGGCAGCACCATTTACACTTACATACAAGTCTAAGTCTCCATCGTTATCATAATCTACAAATTCACAACTTTGTCCATCAAGCAATACATTAATACCAAGGTTGTTTACATTAAAAGTCCAGGAGCCTTGATTAAGAAATAAGTAAGAGGCAGTTCCAATACCATCGGTAACAAAAAAGTCCATTTTCCCATCGTTATTTACATCACCAACTGTAACGCCATCGGTACCACCTGTGTTTGGTAATGCAGCAAGAGAACCTGTAATGGTTACTGTTTTTACTGCAAAGATTCCAGAGCCAACACCCGTTTGCTCCAATATTTTCATTTGGTTGGCATTCGTTGGACCAGCATCGTCTGTAACAATAACATCAAAATCTCCATCATTATCCAAATCGGCAAAAGCCACACCTCCTTTATTGGTATTGGATGCTGTTAAATTACTAGAGTTGGTATAAGTAAAAGTGCTATTACCATTGTTTTTAAAAATATCTGCTTCTTGTTTGTTATTGTTTATACCATTTCTACGAGCATAAATATCTACATAGCCATCATTATCGTAATCGCAAACAGCACCATAATCTCCATTAGGGTTAGTGGCACCATTCCATGGAATACCCATTTGTGTACCATTACTATTGGCAATGGTAAAGGTACCAGAGCCATTATTATTGTATAAAAGCATATCTCTGTCGGAGTCTACAATCAAATCTAAATCACCATCACCATCATAGTCAATAAAAGCACCCAACTCTGGAGAGAAACTATTACCACCACTTGTAATACTAGATGTTTCGGTAAAAACATAATTGGGTGCACCGCCATTTTTTAAAATAGAAATTCTACTTGCTCTTGTTCTTATAATATCTATATCGCCATCGCCATCAATATCTCCTGCTACCACGCTTCTCCATTCTTCGCCAGCATTTGCAGTAAATAATGTTGATGGAGATGCATTTGTTGTAGAACCATCCGTAAAACTTGAACCTGAATTAGAAAGATATAAGTAGCCTCTGTTTGTTAGCCCTGCTGTGTTTACAAATAAATCTACATAACCATCATTATTAAAATCTGCCCAACAATGTCCGCCAGCTTTACCATCTGCAGGATGAATACCAACAGAAACCGATGAAAAAGATTGTGCCTTACCAGACATGATGCTTAAGAGAATAATAACAATGAATATTACTGTTTGAAGAAGGAGGTTGTCAACCTTGTAGTTTACTCCGATGCCGTTTTCAGAGTGAAGAGATGAGAGAAGCCTTTTCATAAAATTGGATTTCGGGATTATTTAAAACCGGCTTTTTTCTTAGGTTGCAACTTGATTGCTTACCAAAAATAGAAATGTATTTTACTAAAATTGTAAGTTGCAGAAAATAGAGTAAAAGTGCAGAAAATAGTGGTGTTCACAGATTACGCGGATACAAGAATTGCTACTAAGTAATATTACTATAGCAATAAAAAAACCCATAGTAAGGGTACTATGGGTTACAGTTTTTTATCAAAAATTATTTAATAAACTTTCCAGTAAAAATATCTTCATCACCACTTACTTGTACAAAGTAAATACCATTTGCAAAATTGGCTACATCATACACT
Organism: Chitinophagaceae bacterium; assembly: GCA_043776595.1. Taxonomy (GTDB): domain Bacteria; phylum Bacteroidota; class Bacteroidia; order Chitinophagales; family Chitinophagaceae; genus UBA1930. The sequence goes on from JAYVRD010000093.1 coordinate 6,000, forward strand.
GTAATTGTATTGGTTCCCTTTTGTAAGTTTTGTTTTAGCTTTACAATTTTTTGCCCAGCATTATTAAAAATGGCAACCTCAGCTTGTTGATTTTTATCGGACTGTAAGAGAAGTATTACGTAGGTTTTTGCAGGATTTGGGTACAGTTTTAAATCTTTTATAATAACAGAGCCTACTTTAAATATGATAATATTAGAATAATATACTTCGCCAGTTTTACTTACCTGTTTTACTCTATAATAAATTTTATCGGCATTGAGGCTGCTTATATTATCTGTATAGCCATATTGACTTTGAACGATATTTTTAGCTGCAAAAGTACCTACTGAATTAAATACAATGCCATCTATACTCCTTTCTAAAAAGTACTTATCAATATTAATCTCATTTGTTGTTTGCCAATTAAGAATGGCATTTACACCATTTAATACACCTGTAAAACTAGTGATGTGTAATGGTAACACGGTTACATCTCTCCAATCTCTGTTAGATTGTAAGGTACTTGACATTTGTAACTGCACTGTTGAACCGGATGGTGTAGGCCCATTAAAACTACCACTTGTACCCATATTACTCATACTTACATTTTTGTAATAATTGTTTGTAGTTGCAGTAGTAAGATTATAATTATCAAAATAATTCATCAGTCCATCACCATCACTATCTCCACTTGCATCTATCGTAGCTTGTGTAAGTGTTTGATTATTTCTATCTCCTTCATTTCTATCTGGTACGCTATCGTTATCTGTATCAGTGTCTAAATAATCAGGTAGCGTATCACCATCATGATCATACAGCGTAAGTGAATTGCCGCCATACGAAGATGGTGCACCATCATAAGCATCTACTAAACCATCACCATCAGTATCGGTATCAGTTGAAACTACATAACCATTGGTAGACATAGCTTCAATATTATCTGTAATACCATCATTATCACTATCAATATCTAAGTAATTAGGATTTGAATCTGCATCAGAGTTGGTTAATGTTAATCCCCCCAAGTCTATAATTAAAGTTCTTACATTATTGCTCCAGCCATTTGTTCTGCCAGCAGCAAAATAGGCAATGGTTTTATTACTGGCAGCTGCAGGTTCTAAAGCGTTTCTCAATCCACTTTCTTCATAGTCTGATATACCATCACCATCACTATCTAAATCATAAAAATTTGGATAGCCCATTCTATCTGCATTTTTGGTTGGCCAGCTATCGGTTTTGCCGTCGTTATTGGTATCGGCTCCTGTATTCACCAACCATGTGCCACCTTCTAAACCATCTGCAAAACCATTGCTATTAGCATCAGTAAAGCCATCAATCTTACCATCTCCATTCACATCGATACCTAAAGCTTCTTTAACATCAGGTATACCATCATTATCACTATCTAAATCTAAGTAATTGGGTATGCCATCTCCATCAAAATCAGGTGCTCCTAATCCTTTTACTGCATTAGTATTAGCAGCGTTGTCAGATAAGCCATCGAGATTAGCATCTGTATAATTATCAATTAAACCATCGCCATTGGCATCTACTCCATAAGCTTCAATTACATCGGGTAGTCCATCGTTATCGCTATCTAAATCAAGAAAATCGGGTAGTCCATCACCATCAGTATCTAAAGATGCTACACAACCATTAGCATTTAATGTGCCCCAGCTTTCATCTTTCCAATTAGGTATACCATCGCCATTATCATCACCAGCAGGATCGCTAACCACACAAGAAAAATTAGTTGCTGTAGCACCGCATACTTCTACCACATCGGCAATTCCATCATTATCATCATCAATATCTATATCATCGGTAATACCATCACCATCGGTATCTTTCTTAATAAAAATTTTCACAAGGGCAGTATCACAATCGCCATTCGTATCGCATATTTGATATATGATATAATCAACTCCATAAAAATTTGCATTGGGTGTATAGCGTATTTGATCATCTATTTGCGTAGGCAATGAGCCTGCCACTAAAGTTTGTGTACCATTAGTTGGACCTGATATAATACTAATGGTTCCAGTACTTGGACCATCTACCCCAAAAATATCGTTGGCAGTCACATTAATTGTTATTGGTGTATTTTGTTTAGTAGTAGCTAAATCATAAGTAGCAATAGGCACATCTTGCACCACTATTTTTACCCATGCAGTTGAATCTAAAGAACTGCTTCCTGCACAACCACTAACCTTTGGTATGGTATCTTTTACTCTGTATTTAAATGAATCTATACCTACAAAATTGTTATTGGGTGTATAAGCTACCAATCCATTACTTAATGCAGATACAATACCATTTGCTGGATTGATAACAATGGTTACTGGTTTTTGAAAATCTTGCCCATCGGGATCACTATCATTTGTAAGCACATCTGCATACAAAGTACTGTTCATTATTATATTAAACGAGTCTCTTACAGCAATGGGTTTTGTATTAAGGGCAACTGAACGTACCGTTATTTTAACTGTAACAATACCGCTACATAAAGAGGGAGTCCTATTATCACATATTTTATACTTAATACTATCGGTAGTATTAGATACACCATTGTTGGGTGTATACAATATTTGAGAACCATTATTAATAACAGTAGCTGTACCTTTTGTACCATTGGTAGTAATGGTTACAGTAACAACATCGCCTTCGGGGTCGTAATCATTGGGCAATACATCAATGGTTTTTATTTCGCATGGATTAATACCCAACGAATCTTTTATAGCCACAGGTGCTCTATTATTTACCGTAATAATTACAATTGCTGTATCGGTTAATGGATTACAAGAAGCACTTACTTCGGATATTTGATAGATTAGTGTATCGTTACCCACAAAATTGATTGCAGGTACATAAGTAATATTATTACCAGATACTGTTGCTACTCCATTTTTAGGATTTACCGTTACCGTTGGTGCAGAAACAGAACCACCCTCAGGATCATAATCGTTGGTTAATACCGATGCTGTTAATGAATTAGGTGTGCTTGCTGTGTTGGAAGACATAGAATAATTATCTCTTACTGCTACCGGTGCAGAGTTGGTTACGTTTACATATAC
>JAYVRD010000094.1:0-2340 GCA_043776595.1 Chitinophagaceae bacterium
CTTTCATAATTCAGTTTAGTCATTGCTGCGAGGCACGAAGCAATCTTTCATAAGTATTTAAAAAACAGATTGCTTTGCTTCATTCTTCGCAACTCCTCGCAATGACGTTCTAAAAGTGATTTTTTGAATTATGAAAGAGGTCTAATGCTACAAAGGATTATCCTTTGTGCAGGCAAAGCCCAATAGATATTCATAGTTTAACATGTGCGACGCCACCGCAGCTTCATACCTATTCTACTGCTGGCTACATTATGTATTTACTATTTCAATCAGATTGTTCACATCGTTCGAAATAATAAAAACTATTTTTTCACTTTTGCATAATCAAAAACCAATTGGCAAAATGCTTTTACACCTACATCTAATTTACTGTCGTCAATCATAAAATCTGGTGTGTGGTGTGGTGGTGCATTTTTGGGGTCGTTGCCTATGGGCATGCCACCAAAGTAAAAGAAGAAGCTAGGTACTTTTTCTCCAAAAAAAGAAAAGTCTTCGCCGCCTGTAACCCAGTTCATAGCTCTTACATGATTAGCCCCTGCAGCTTTTTCTAAGCTGGGTATCATTTGCTTTACTAACTCAGGTGTGTTGTAAGTAATAAGTGTTTTGTTGTCAATTTTTATGTCGGCAGTGGCATTATAAGTTTTAGCAGTATTCTCTACTGTAAATTTAATAAGCTCATTTACTTTTAGTCGTTGTTCTTTATCTAGGTTGCGAATGGTGCCCAACATTTCTGCCTCTTCGGGTATAATATTAAAGCGTACACCGCTGTGTATGGCACCCACTGTTATAACAACTGGGGCTTTAGTTAAATCGCTTTCTCGGCTAACAATACCTTGCAAGGCGTTGATAATTTGTGCCGAAACATAAATAGGATCTACACCCAACCAAGGCTGGCTACCATGGCTGGCTTTTCCTTTTACTTTTATGGTAAAGGCATCGGCACTAGCCATAAACGAACCACTTTTATACTGTATATCCCCCGCAGGAATATTACTTTCTATGTGCATACCAAAAGCTACATCTACCTTGGGGTTATTTAATGCACCTTCTTTTACCATTAGGCTTGCACCGCCTTCTTCACCTTCGGGAGCACCTTCTTCTGCTGGCTGAAATAAAAACACTACTGAGCCTTCAATATCGGCTTTTAATTTGCTTAGCACTTCTGCTGCACCCATAAGCATAGCAGTATGGCTATCATGCCCACAGGCGTGCATTACACTTACTTTTTGTCCATTATAATCAGTAGTAACTTTTGATTTATACGGCAGCTCATTTCTCTCCGTTACAGGCAGTGCATCCATATCGGCACGTAGGGCAACTACAGGACCTGGCTTACCACCTTTTAAAATACCTACTACCCCCGTTTTAGCCATCAACTTTACCTCTATACCTAAACTTTTTAAATGGTCAGCTACTTTTTTACTGGTGTTAAATTCTCTATTGCCAAGTTCGGGGTGTTCATGAAAATCTCTACGCCATGCAATTACTTTTTGTTTTACATCGGCCACTTTCGCATCTAACGTAGTGGGCGTGTTTTGTGCAAACGAAGTGTTGGCAATGAATAGTAAGGCAGCTAGTGCATATTTCATCTTGTAGTATTTTATTTGGGTACTAAGCTAAGGGTTTTATTTTATGGTAAAGTGATGATTGCATAATGTATATGAGCAGCAATGAATGATAGTATATGAGGATAAATAGTAGAGAAGGGTTGTGATTTGCTTTCAATCTTTGGTTCTACGATCTTTGATAACAACTGCCCTTCGCCAAGCCAAAACTCGTTAGCAGTTGTGATTTGCTTTCAATCTTTGGTTCTACGATCTTTGATAACAACATATTGTTTGGATACTGAGACAATGAATCTGTTGTGATTTGCTTTCAATCTTTGGTTCTACGATCTTTGATAACAACCCTAAACACTTTTTTACTACTTTCTAAGTGTTGTGATTTGCTTTCAATCTTTGGTTCTACGATCTTTGATAACAACGGAAAGTCAAGCAGTTACAAAAGAATTACGGTTGTGATTTGCTTTCAATCTTTGGTTCTACGATCTTTGATAACAACCAGATAAATGATGAGCAGATAAGTTATAACGTTGTGATTTGCTTTCAATCTTTGGTTCTACGATCTTTGATAACAACTAATCGGCTAGTAGTAGTATGGTGCGATTATGTTGTGATTTGCTTTCAATCTTTGGTTCTACGATCTTTGATAACAACAAAGTTGTAAATGAAGGAATTGTCTAATGTGTTGTGATTTGCTTTCAATCTTTGGTTCTACGATCTTTGATAACAACTTACATCTGCAACGATGCCGAAGTAGATGGGTTGTGATTTGCTTTCA
>JAYVRD010000095.1:0-9041 GCA_043776595.1 Chitinophagaceae bacterium
ACAAAAACTACAACTTTTTTCCTCACAATACTTGTTACCAGTGGTGCAATAGCGAAGTTCTAGGTAGTTTTCGCTAGGTTTATTTTCATTAAAATGATACACCATCATACCTGTATCCTCTGCCACCCAAGGGTGCTGAGCATAATAACGGCTGATATTATAATTGATAGAACCAGGTATATTCTGCTGTTTATGAAACAGCAAATCCTTGGTTGGTTCTATACCGCTACGATACGCAGTTTTTAATATGTCTAGTGCTTGCATCATTTATTTGAGGATGTAAAATTAATGTACCTACATGTAATTTCCAAAAGAGATTTTTTTGAAGCCAGCTTTTGGGGTACTATTTTGCAGCGGTGGCGTCGCACATGGCAACTGAAGAATATGAATTGAGCTTTTATCGAAGCGTAAGGATAACCACAAAGCACACAATGGATTTCGCAAAGGACACAAAGGCTTAGCGTACCTTGTAATTTTTTTTTGGTTCCTTGTGGTTTAAAAAAATTTAATAAAGAACAAATCCTTGAAGTGTGCGACGCAACCGCAGCTTAATTGAAATACTTCAGCCGATTACCAAACCTTCTTTACCGCCTTTTAACAAAACCTTTCGGGTAATAGTGTACACTTTTACGTTTCATCTATATCTTTAATACAAATCATTAACAAATGGAAGGAAGAAAATACCGCATTTTATTATGCGAAGACGACACAAACTTAGGTATGGTTCTTAAAAATTATTTAGAACTAAACGATTATGAAGTAGTGCTTGAACGTGATGGACGTTTGGGCTTGGCAGCTTTTCAAAGAGAGAAGTTTGATATATGCTTGCTAGATGTAATGATGCCTCATGTAGATGGCTTTACACTAGCTGAGGATATTAGAGATGTTGATCCTGACATTCCACTTTTCTTTTTAAGTGCCAAAACCATGAAAGAAGATATTATTGCAGGCTATAAATTGGGTGCTGATGATTATATAACTAAACCCTTTGATAGCGAGGTTTTGTTGCTAAAAATAAAAGCCATTTTAAAACGCAACGAAGAAGAAAACCGCATTAGCGAAAACATAGAGTTTGACTTAGGCGATTATCATTTTAACCCAAAACTAAGGGAGTTGAGCAAAGAGGGTAAGATGAATACTTTATCACCTAAAGAAAACGATTTGCTTAAAATGCTTGCCGAACATAAAAACGATTTACTACCACGGGAACGTGCCTTAAAGAAAATTTGGGGTAGTGATACTTATTTTAATGGACGTAGCATGGATGTGTATATAGCCAAATTGCGTAAGTATTTAAAAGACGATGAAAAAATTGAAATTGTAAATATTCATGGTAACGGATTTAGGTTAGTAGCTCCGTAAAGTCTAAGTATAGAAATTGAAAACTCCGAAGTTGTAAAAAGCTTCGGAGTTTTTTTAGCTAAATAAATTTGGTTTACCACCAAATGGTTTCTTACCCAAATGTTCATACGCTTTGGGTGTTACTTCACGCCCCCGTGGGGTACGTTGCAAAAATCCTTCTTGTATTAAAAAAGGTTCGTACACTTCTTCTATTGTACCAGCTTCTTCTCCTACAGCAGTAGCAATAGTGGTTAAACCCACTGGCCCACCTTTAAACTTTTCGATTATAGCACTTAAAATTCTGTTATCCATTTCATCAAGTCCATGTTCATCTACATTTAATGCTTTAAGGGCATGTTGTGTAATGCCAAGGTCTATAATACCATCGTTTAGCACTTGTGCAAAATCTCTTACCCTGCGTAGTAAGCCATTAGCAATACGTGGTGTGCCACGGCTTCTTCTTGAAATTTCTCCAGCAGCATCGCTAGAAATTGACGTGTTGAGTATAGCAGCACTACGCTCAATAATTTTTTTCAAGGTTTCAGCATTATAGTATTCTAGCCTGCTCTTAATGCCAAAACGAGATAACAATGGTGCAGTTAACAAGCCACTTCGTGTAGTAGCACCTACTAGTGTAAATTGGTTTAAATTTATTTGAACACTTCTAGCATTGGGTCCACTATCAATCATGATATCAATCCTAAAATCTTCCATGGCAGCGTACAAGTATTCTTCTACTACTGTACTAAGCCTATGAATTTCATCTATAAACAATACATCGTTTGGCTCTAGGTTCGTAAGCAAGCCAGCAAGATCTCCAGGTTTTTCTATTACGGGTCCACTTGTTTCTCTAATGTTCACACCCAACTCGTTGGCTACAATACGGCTAAGGGTTGTTTTGCCCAAGCCCGGTGGGCCATGAAACAAAATATGATCCAAAGCTTCGCCACGTATTTTGGCGGCTTTAATAAATATCAATAAGTTTTCTATAAGTTGTGGCTGCCCAGAAAAATCGTCAATAGCCGATGGGCGAATGGTATTTTCAAATTCCTTTTCGGCAGCAGTAAAATCAGAATTATCATTTTTTAAAACCTTATTATCCATTTGCTTATTATATTGCTGTAAAACTAAATCATTCTAACACTAAAAAATAATCATTATGAAAGTAGGCGTTTTAGGTAGCGGTATTGTAGGACAAACTTTAGCTACTGCATTTTTAAAAGAAGGCTACGATGTAACACTTGGTAGCCGCAGTATTACCAAGCCAGAATTGATAGACTGGCAAACCAAAAACCCAACTGGCAAAATTGGTGTATTTGCCGATGTGGCTGCATTTGCAGACATAATAGTATTGGCAGTTAAAGGTAATATTGCAGGCTATGTATTAGAGCTTGCAGGCTTGCAAAATGTGGCTGATAAAATAGTAATTGACGCCACTAACCCTATTGATGAAACAAGACCACCAGTAAATGGGGTACTTTGTTTTTTTACCAATTTAGATAAAAGTTTGATGGAAGATTTACAAGCCAAAGTGCCCACGGCAAAGTTTGTAAAAGCCTTTAGTAGCGTGGGTAATAGCCTGATGTATAAACCAAAGTTAAGTGCTGTACCTACCATGTTTATTGCAGGTAATGATGATGAGGCAAAACAAAAAGTAACTGAAATTCTTACTGCTTTTGGTTGGGAAACTGCTGATATGGGTAAAGCTGAGGCAGCCCGTGCTATAGAACCTTTGTGTATGCTTTGGTGTATTCCTGGGTTTTTAAATAACCAATGGGTATATGCTTTTAAACTGGTAAAACCATAGATTGCTATTTTGCTTAATAGCTATTTACAGCATAAAATGTGCGACGCAACCGTAGCTCCATTCTTATTCAATCGCTGGTTACAAAAATAAAAGCCCCGAAAAATTTCGGGGCTTTTTTATTAATGATGTGTTTCAGTTTTGTGTGCAGATGAATCACTATGATGTGTACTATCTGTTGTTTCATGCTCAGTTGCATGTGCTGCACCATGTTGTTCGGTTGCATGTTCTCCGTGTGTAGTTTCTGCTGGCTTGTATGGTCCATGACATTGAGCCATAAGCATTAAGAAACAAAACACAAATGCAAAAGCTAAAAAGCCGGGTAGTATAAAACTTTTGCTATCTCCTTCGTGATGTTGTTGTGACATTGTTTTGGTTTTTGTGGCGGCAAGATAAAAAAGTTGGTGGAATTTTAAACTGCAAATTGCATCATGCCTAAAATCAAATCGGGGTTGGGGCAATTGGCTAAATATTTTTCGCCTTCGCTCAACTTACAAACGCCAGGATAATCGCCTTCTTTTCCTTCCATATCCATTATTATTTGAAAATGGAGGTGCGGTGGCCAATGTCCGTTTTCATTTGGCTCTCCAAAATGGGCTAGCAATTCGCCCTGCGAAATAAATTTTCCTTTTCGCAAATGCTCAATATCTGCCAAAGATAAATGCCCATACAAAGTGTAAAATGTTACAGCTTCTAACTGGTGTTGCAGAATAATGGTTGCTCCATAATCTCCATAAGCATTATTAAAAGCATAACTGTGTACTATACCGCCCAAAGGTGCAAAAACACAAGTACCTGCTTTACCCCAAATATCTATGCCTACGTGTAATCGTCGGGGTTCTTCTTGCCCCTCTCTTTTGTAGAGGGGTTGGGGTGAGGTTCCAAACACTTCACTTCTTGCATAAATGGTTCTATGTTCATCGTAGCCACCAATGCCATATAAAGCATTTGTATTGGCTAATTGCTGGTTGATATAGGTACAAAAAGTTTCGGTATCGTTTAAAATAGCTGTGGTAAGTAATGTATTACTAGCTGTAAAATTCATCAGCAATAGCTTATCTTTTGTACCATCAAATAAAACAGTTTTTGCAAACTGATTTTTAGATTTTTGTAGCCGTTCAACAAAATTTATGTTAGGTATCATTATGCCCATATTATCTTTAAACTCAATCTTAAATTAAACCACTTTTTATGAAACAAAAAATGCTTACGCTAATAGCAATTTTTTACGCCACTATTAGCCTGGCACAAAGTAATGCTTTATGGTTGCGTTATCCTGCTATTTCTCCAGATGGTAAAACAATAGCCTTTGGCTATAAAGGAGATATTTATCGTGTAGATGCCAATGGTGGTGTAGCTGTACCGCTCACTATACATGAAGCTCAAGACATGATGCCTGTGTGGAGCCATGATGGTAAAACCATTGCATTTGCTAGCGACCGTTATGGAAATTTTGATGTGTTTACCATGCCAGCTACTGGTGGTACCCCTACACGTTTAACGTATAATAGTGCTGCCGATTACCCCTCAGATTTTTCTGTAGATGATAAGCAAGTAATCTTTAGTAGTGCCAGAAATTCAACTGCACAAAGCGTTCGTTTTAGTATACGCCTATTTAAAAATTTGTACAGTGTACCAGTAGTTGGTGGTCGCCCAGTATTATTAAGTGCTGCTGGTGCAGCAAATGCACATTACAATAACACTGGTACTCAAATTGTTTTTCAAGATACTAAAGGTTATGAAGATGAATGGCGTAAGCATCATACTTCATCTGTTACAAAAGATATTTGGTTAATGGATGTAAAAGCAAATACTTATCGCAAGCTAAGTGGCTTTGAAGGGGAAGATAGAGAGCCTGTTTTTAGTAAAGATGGACAATATGTATATTATTTAAGTGAAAAAAATGGCAATCAGAATATTTTTAAAACACCAGTTTTATTAAAGATTGCCGAGCAACAATTAACAACGTTTACCAATCACCCCATTCGCCATTTAAGTGTAAGCAATAGCAATACACTTTGCTTTAGTTATGATGGTGAAATTTATACCATGACAGATGGCGGCACAGCCAAAAAAATAGAAGTACAAATTTTTAATGATGGACGAGCTGGCGTAGAAAAAAATATACCCATCAATGGTAATGTATCTGAATTTGAACTGAGCCCCAATGGCAAAGAAGTGGCTTTTGTAACAAGAGGAGAAATTTTTGTAAGCAGTGTAGATGGTGGACAAACAAAACGCATTACCAATACACCACAGCAAGAGCGTATGATAAAGTGGAGTCCGGATAGTAAAAACATTATTTATTCAGCCGAAAGAAATGATAATTGGGACATCTATAAGGTAAGTATTGTACATGCCGATGAACCCTATTTTTATACAGCTACTACTTTAAAAGAAGAAGCTGTAATTGCTACAGACAAAGAAGAGTACCAACCCAAATATTCGCCAGATGGCAAAGAGATTGCCTATGTAGAAGAACGAAACAGTGTAAAAATTTACAACATAGCCAGCAAGCAAAGCAGGGTTATTTTTCCTTTTGGGCACAACTATTCTTATAGCGATGGTGATTGGGATTTTCAATGGAGTCCTGATAGTAAATGGTTGATTGTAGATGATCAAAAAGGATATTGGCTAACTACCAATGCAGCATTAATTAAAGCTGATGGTAGTAAAGAAATTGTATATCCTGTAAATGGAGGTTATGGTGAGGCTAATAACAAATGGGGTATGGGTGGCAAATTGTTTACTTGGTTAAGTGATAAGCAAGGCAGACGTTCTTTAGCCCTAAGTGGCAGTAGAGAAGTAGATGTGTATGCTGCTTTTTTTGATAAAACTGCATACGACAAATATTTGTTAGGCAAAGTAGATTTTGATTTGCTAAAAGAAAAAGAAGAGAAGGAGAAAGATAAAAAAGATACTACCAAAAAAGTAGAACCTACTACTAAAATAAAGGATAAGAAAACTAAGCCTTTAAAAGATACAATTGCTGCAAAAGATACTACGCTGCATTTAGACTTGGTAGATATTGAAAACAGAAAAGTAAGGCTCACTATCAACAGTTCATCTATTAGCGATTATGTATTGAGTAATGATGGAAGTAAACTGTATTACCTTACCTCTTTTGAAAAAGATTACGATTTATGGGTTACCGAACCTCGAACACACGAAACTAAAATATTAGCTAAATTAATGGGTACCCAAAGTGGTTTAATATTAAGTAACGATGGTAAAAATATTATTCTTACCAATAATGGTGGCTTGGTAAAAGTAGAAACGGAAAGTGGTAAAGTATCCCCCATTGGCATTAGTGGAGAAATGGTTTTAAACGCTGCTGGCGAAAGAGAATATATTTTTAACCATGCTTGGAGGCAAGTAAAAAAGAAATTTTACGACCCAAAATTGCATGGTGTAGATTGGGAAATGTATAAGAAAGCATACGCTAAATTTTTACCACACATCACCAACAATTACGACTTTCAAGAATTGATGAGTGAACTTTTGGGTGAACTAAATGCATCGCACACTGGTAGTGGATACAGGTATGTAAGCCCAGGCTCAGATGCTACGGCTGCATTAGGATTATTATACGATGAAACTTATACTGGTAAAGGCTTAAAGATAGATGAAGTAATAGCTGGCGGACCGATAGACAAAGCTGAAAGTAAAGTAAAAGCAGGTAGTATTATTGAAAAAATTGATGGTGTAGAAATAACGGATTCCTTGGATTGGAACAAATTATTAAATAGAAAAACAGGTAAAAATGTATTGCTAAATATTTATAACCCCGATAGCAGTACAAGGTTCGAAATGGTAATAAAACCCATTAACCCGGGAATAGAAAATTTTTTACTCTACAAACGTTGGATGAAACGAATGAATGCTATGGTAGAAAAATTGAGTGGTGGCAAAGTAGGTTATGTGCATGTAGCTGGTATGGATGATGGAAGCTATAGAGAAGTGTATGATGAAGTACTAGGCAAAAATTTAACAAAAGAGGCTTTAATTGTAGATACCCGTTTTAATGGTGGCGGTTGGCTGCACGATGATTTGTGTACTTTTTTAAATGGCAAAAACTACATGCAGTTTGCACCACAAAGCAATATAGTTAAGGGAGGAGAACCATTAGGCAAATGGCAAAAACCAAGCTGTGTATTAATGAGCGAAAGCAATTACAGTGATGCATTTTTGTTTCCTTATGCCTACAAGCAAATAGGTATTGGTAAATTAATTGGTATGCCAGTACCAGGCACTGGCACAGCAGTTTGGTGGGAAACCCAAATTGACCCTAGCATTTATTTTGGCATACCCATGATAGCAACAATTGGCAAAGAAAACAGACCAACTGAAAACCTGCAATTAGAACCAGATATAAAAGTAACATTGCCTTACGAAGAATTTTTAAAAGGAAAAGATGCACAATTAGAAGCTGCTGTAAAAGAAATGTTGAGGACAATACAAAAATAAAATTGTTATTGGCAGCTACTAGAAATCTAGCTCTAAAATAAAAACGCCCAATGCCTAAAAGTGTTGGGAGTTTTTTTTTAGGTAGTCAGCTGTAGAATAATAATTTGGCAGCGGTTGCGTCGCACATTTTAAACTATGAATTTCTATTTAGCTTTTATCCTAGCGTATATTACAAATAATAAGCAAAAAAAAGTCTCCACATCTTCATACTAAATCTTATCTTGTCTTTCTACTAAAATGTTTTTTATCATGTGGTGGACATACGCTTTGCTCTCAGCTTTATTTGCATCCCTTACAGCAATATTTGTAAAAGTGGGTGTAAAAAATGTAGATACTAATTTGGCAACTGCCATTCGTACTACAGTAGTTTTAGTTTTGGCTTGGGCTATTGTTTTCTTTAGTAATAAAACAGTTACTGTACAAAATTTAAGCAAGCAAAACTGGTTGTTCTTAATATTATCTGGTTTAGCCACAGGCTTATCATGGGTGTTTTATTTTAAAGCCATACAGTTAGGCAAAGTATCGCAAGTAGCTCCTGTAGATAAACTAAGTGTAGCACTAACTTTAATACTAGCTTTTGTATTTTTAGGTGAGCCCTTAACTATAAAAACGGTGGTCGGTGCTTTATTAATTATTGCAGGTACTGTGGTTTTAATTTTATAATTTCTTTTTAAAACAATGTTTGTTGTCCATCACCCTCTACAAACTTTGGTTGTATCAAATTCAATCCACAAACTTCATTCATTTTATCTACCAAGTACACCGTCAGCTCAGGCGAAGTTGCTTCATCATGCATATGCATAAAAAAGTATAGTTCATCTATGCCTTTGCTTAACCAATGTTTCATACGTTCTACCCAAGCATCTATTCTTTTATAATCGCTAGCATGTAAGCTGTTACCTACATACCTTATAAAAACCTTTGGTACAGTTAAGTGCATGTGACAGCAATCTCTTCTGCCAGCAGTATCGGTAATCACAGCACCCAATTTATTTTCCTGTAAAAATGAAAATAGTTCTTCTCTTATATCAGCTTTACCAAACCAATCGGGATGCCGTACCTCTAAAAAAAATTGCAAATTTGTTGGCAGTGATTTTAAATAGTCAAATAATTCCTCTTTACGCTTTGGTGTAAAGGCATCGCTTACTTGTATAAATATGGGTCCTAAATGTTTTTCAAAGGCAGCTATACCTCTCAAAAATTCATCGCTAATAAATTTTTTATTACCCAACCCACCAAAGTGGGTAACACCTTTGTACATTTTTGGGCAAAACAAAAAATCTTTGTCTTTGGCTTTATCAGCCCATTTGGCTATACCTGTTGGGCCATAAATTTTATAGTGTGTAGCATTTAATTCTATACAGTTGTAGTGTTGTACATAATGTTGCAAATAATCTTTCTCCTTTGTTTTTGCAGGGTAAATTTTACC
>JAYVRD010000096.1:0-31982 GCA_043776595.1 Chitinophagaceae bacterium
AAAGAAAAATTGAATTTTGGAAAATGTTCTCCATGTTCCAAAAGCCAAATGAAGAATTGAAAACAGTTTGTGAAATAAATTATTAGACTTTATATAAAACAAAAACCCTGAAAAAATCAGGGTTTAAAAGTTTGTTAGCCATTTTAGTTTCTTATTCATTTACCACTAGCAATTCTGGCTCATCATTATTATCGTTGCTAAAGTCTTCGGTTTCCAATTCTATTCTTCTAGTAATATCACTTAGCGATGCAAATTTATCTACTGCATAAGGTATAGTATCTAAGCCAGTAACAAAGGTTTTAATGTAACTATAAATACCTATTATACTACCAGCATCCAACACTGCCGATGATATACGTTGTGTGATTACTAAAGACACCGCAATAACAATAATAGAAAGTATTTCCATAGCCCCAAAATTCCAAGCTTGCTTGTCAGAAATTCTTATTTGCCAATGTTTTAATTTATCGTAGTGGCGGCGTATGGCTAAAATATTTCCAGAGCTAATAATATCTACTTGGTGCTCCAATTCATCATTTTTCATACGGTTTAAAACTTTCATCTTTTTACCGTAGAAGTAACTAATAGCCAATACTGGCAGTAATATACTCATACAAATGCCTACTACCCTTATATCGTAAAAGCAAAGCAATATTAAAGAACCAAAAATATTATAAGCAGCTTCTAACACATATACTAAGTCATGCTCTAAAAAATCTACAAACTCTCTGGCTAAAGTAGAGTGTGCAGAAAGCTTAGATACATTTTGTTTCACAAATCTTTTGCTGAGAAATTTGGTAACTATATCGGTGTAAATAGAAGAATAAGTTCTGGTATCATATCGCTGTCTTATAATGCCTATTATCATCCAAACTACCCTTATAGAGCAAAGGATGATTAAACCAGTATAGCTTTCATTAATTAATCCATTTACAGCTTCGCCCAAAAAATATGGGGTTACTAATGCACCAATCATTTCTAGCGAGAATAGCATATAAGTAAGCAGCAATTGCAGCTTATGCTTTTGAAAGATGTTCCTTAAAATCGTCAATTGTGGCATATCCAACCGTTTAGTTATTGTAAGGCAAAAGTTCTAAGCCAAAGACTTTTGAACCTGTTTGTAGTTTAATGGGTTAGTTAGATAGCGAGGAACAAATATAGCCGAGAGCCTCTCAACGGAGAATTAAAAAATGATAAACAAGTAAAATAAATAAGGTTTTTAAATAGCTAAAGTATTGGTTTTCAAAGCAAAAAAAATTATGTAACCAGCTATAGAATAAATATTGGGCTGCGGTTGCGTCGCACATTTTTAGCTGTAAAGTGCTATTAAGCTATCATCAAGTACAAAAAAAGGTACATTTATAGTGAGGCTGTAAAGCCTAAGCTTGCACAAGGCAATGGACTTCTTTCATAATTCAATTTCGTCATTGCTGTAAAGGTTTAATAATTCGGTAACAAGATTTAATGAAAGAAATTTGATTAATAGTATTAGTTTATATAAATCTCAAACGTACTGCATTATTGCTCATAATAGTTCCCACACTTGAAGTGTGCGACGCCACTGAAGCTAAATTCTTATTCAACCGCTGGTTACAAAAAAAGCCCCACAAAAAATTGCAAGGCTTTTAAAATATCATCAATTAAAAAAATTTATTCAGCTTCAGCTACCACTTCTTTTACTTCGGGTATCATGCGTTTCATCATACCTTCTATACCAGCTTTTAAGGTAATCATACTGCTTGGACAGCCACTACAACTACCTTGTAGCATTAGGTTTACTACACCTTGGTCAAAGCTTCTAAACTGTATTGCACCACCATCCATTTCTACTGCTGGTTTTACATAATTTTCAAGTAATTCTTTTATGCGTTTTACCACATCATCATCATCGGCACTTACTGTATTACTCGATTCTTGTTTTACTTTAGCTACCTCTTCTTCATTTACTACTACACCACCATTTTCTAAATAATCTTTTAAAAATTGTTTAATGGTAGGTATTACATCTTGCCAATCATCTGTATCCATTGTTTTAGTAAGCGTTACAAAATTGCTGGCTATAAACACACTTTTTATAAAAGGAAAACTAAACAACTCTTTAGCCAATGGCGACGGGGCTGCTGTACTTTCATCTTGAAAATCTATACTCTTGCCAGGGTACAATAGTTTGTTGGCAACAAACTTCATGGTTTCTGGATTGGGTGTCATTTCGGTATAAATGCTAATTACTGGGTTGCCTGTTTTTATCATAACTACTTATTTACTTGGTAAAAATAGAAAAAGGAAAAGAAGCAGTAAGCCTTTTTTCCTTTCTCGAAATATAACGAAGGTTGTGTACTGCGATGTTAGAAGAAAATACCCAGTTTTAAAGCCAATCCATTTAGGTTTACACGTCCATCGCCACCCCAAGAACCATTACGAGTTACATCTAAAAAACCATTGTTAAATACAAGTCCTGCTACGAAAATATTTTTCCCGTTAATGTCGTATTCTACACCTGCACCTACTTGCATACCAAGGTTAATGGGCTGAATAGAGTTGTTTAGTTTTACATTGTCTTCAGCATAATTTGCTATTCCATTTGCCTTAAAGTTGGTTTCTATATTGGCACGTGCTTTTAATGGCACACCAACAAAGCCACCAAAACTGCCCCAAAATTTTGCTTTACTATTACTAGCACCAGCTCTAAATTTTAATGCAAAAGGCACTTCTAGGTACTGAAGTTTAATGCTATAATCTGCTGAGTTAGTAGTTCTGCTGCTATCGGCAGCTATTACACCCACAAAATTGCTGCTCCACTTGTTGCCTTTATAATTAAGGTTGCCACCTGCATAGGCAACCCTTAAGCCAGTGTTAAAAATATAGTTTTCAGCAAATTCATAATCTATCATTAGCCCATAGCCCATTCTAAATTTTGAACCATTATTACTGATGCCATTTTCGGCTGGGCGAAGCCAAGAAATATTAGGGTCTATCATAAAACCCATGCGTAGGGCTTTGCGTGTATTTTTTTGGGCAAAGGAAATTGTGGTAAATAATAAAATGTAAATAAAAGTGGTAAATATTTTTCTCATGTTTTATTTTTTAACTCTGTAAATGTAAAATTTGTTTTATTAATAATTGTTCTAATTTACTATTCTAAGCTTAGCGTAGTTAAGCATAATCTTTTTCTCACCATTATTTTCAAAATTAATAGTGGCTACAGGGTTGTGGGCACTGCCTTCCATTTTAGCTACCATACCAAATCCAAATTTTTGATGCTCTACTCTTTGCCCCTCTTGTAAGCTGCTGGTATCGCTGGCTTCAAAGTTTTCGGTAGGTATATGGTTTACTATTTTTTGTACTGGTGGTATAGTGCTGATGTATGCTGGCTTTGTATCTTTTTTTGATGGTGGGGCTCCGTATCTTTTTTCTGTTTGTGCTGTTTCACCAAAGCCACGGTTCATTCTTTCAAAAGCTGTGCCCAAATTGCTGAAGCCTTGGTTTTTGGCACCACCACCTGCATAACTTTTATCTAAATATTGGTCGGGCAATTCTGCTAAAAAACGGCTGGGTTCGTTTTGTACCAACTGCCCAAATCTGTAACGTGCATTGGCATAGGTAAGCCATAGCCTTTGTTTAGCCCTTGTAACAGCTACATAAAATAATCTGCGTTCTTCTTCCAATTCTTCCCTTGTGTTAATAGCCATGGCGTTAGGAAACAAAGTTTCTTCTACACCCCCTACAAACACACAACCAAACTCTAAGCCTTTAGCTGCATGTATGGTCATTAGTTTTACAGTATCTGCATTGCCATCGTCTTCTTTTACATCGGTAAGTAAAGTAATTTGTTGTAGATAGCTGCCTAAAGATTTATCGCCCAATTCACCATCATCGTTGCTTGGGCTTTCAGTCCATTCTTTTATTGAGTTTAATAACTCTTGTATGTTTTCGTATCTAGCTAAGCCTTCTGTTGTTTTATCGTTAAAAAGTTCTTTTACAATGTTTGTATGCTTACCCACATTTACTGCCACATCATAAGCGTTGGTTTTTTCCAACATGCTTTTAAAGTAGCGTATCATAGTATCAAAATTTTGGAGGGCTTCTAATGTGCCTGCTTTAAAACCAAACTCACCTGCACTTTGTACCACATTGTACATAGGTATGTTTTGCTCGTTGGCAATGATGACTAATTTTTCTATAGTCGTTTTGCCAATGCCTCTTACTGGGTAGTTGATAATACGCTTTAAAGCTTCCTCATCTTGTGTATTTACAATAATGCGTAGGTAGCAAATAAGGTCTTTAATTTCTTTGCGTTGATAAAAGCTTAAACCGCCATAAATTTTATAGGCAATACCTTGCCTCCTTAAACTTTCTTCAAAAGCACGGCTTTGTGCATTGGTACGGTATAGTATGGCAAACTCTCTATTATAATAATGATTGCGAAGTTTTTGCTCTTTAATGGTATCGGCTACAAACTTACCCTCTTCATTATCCGTCATGGTGCGTACCAATTTAATCTTTTCCCCTTCGTCGTTTTCTGTCCACAATTCTTTAGGTAGTTGGCTTTTGTTATTGCCAATAACCTCGTTGGCTACATTTAAAATGTTTTGTGTACTGCGATAATTTTGTTCCAGCTTTACCACTTTTACATCGTCGTAATCTTTTTGAAACTGCAAAATGTTTTCAATGGTTGCACCTCTAAAAGAGTAAATACTTTGGGCATCATCTCCTACTACACAAATATTTTCATGCACAGCAGAAAGTAGTTTGGTTATTTGATATTGTACCGCATTGGTATCTTGATACTCGTCTATTAATACATACTTAAACTTATACTGGTATTTGTGTAAAGCATCGTTGTGATTTTTTAGTAGCTCGTACATTTTGTATAGCAAGTCGTCAAAATCCATTGCCCCATTTTTAAAACAACGTGCTGCATAAGCTGCATATACTTGGGCTATGGCTGGGCGGTTTGCCCTCATGTCTTCTTGCTGTATGTAATAATCCGTTGCATACTCTGCTGGGCCAACTAGGGCATTTTTTGCTCCAGAAATTCTATTGTGTACTATGTTTGGTTTGTAATGTTTGTCGTCTAAGTTTAGTTCGTTAATAACCGTTTTTAAAACACTTCGGCTATCATCGGTATCGTAAATAGTAAAGTTGTTGGGATAGCCAATACGGTGGGCTTCGGCCCTAAGTATTCTTGCAAAAACACTATGAAAAGTACCGATGTATAAATTTCTTGCTTCGCTATTGCCTAGTATTTTTTCAATACGCTCCTTCATTTCGGCAGCGGCTTTGTTGGTAAAAGTTAATGCTAAGATATTAAATGCATCTACGCCATTTGCCATAAGGTGGGCAATCCGTGTAGTAAGCACTTTTGTTTTGCCACTGCCTGCACCGGCAATAATCATTATTGGTCCATTGATATGCGTTACTGCTTCACGCTGAGGTTCGTTCAATCCACTTAAATAATCTTGCATAGGACTGCAATTTAGTACAGTGTAAAGTGGAAAAATCAATGGGTTAATAAGTTGATGGCAAGTTTTGGTTAAAGCCTTTTATTTAAGGGAAATAAAGCTGGAAATAATTTTGATTTGAAGGAATCTTTAATTGAAAGCAGCGATTTGCTTTACATTACATTTTTAAAATAGTGTATGAAGAATAAAACTGTTTGCCTGCTTTACATAATTCTTAGTTTATCGTTTGTAACCCCACCTGAAAAGAAAATTACGATTTGGTTAATTGGTGATAGCACCATGAGCATCAAGGAAACCAAAGCATATCCTGAAACAGGATGGGGAATGCCTTTTGTATACTTTTGGAATAATGGTGTAACTATAGATAACAGAGCCAAGAATGGCAGAAGTACAAAAACTTTTATTACAGAAAATAGATGGCAGCCTGTAGTAGATAGTATGAAACAAGGCGATTATGTTTTAATACAATTTGGACATAATGATGAAGTGATAACGAAAACAACAAGCTATACTACACCCGAACAATTCAAAGCGAATTTGGTAAAATATATTATAGAAACCAAAGTAAAAAAAGCGATACCTGTTTTACTTACCCCTGTAAGTCGCAGAAAATTTGATACGACAGGTAAAGTACTAGAAACACATGCAATGTATAGTGCTATAGTAAGACAGGTAGCTGCTGAGCAAAAAGTAATACTGATTGATTTAGACTTAAAAAGCCAAGCATTATACCAGCAGTTTGGAAAAGAGAATTCTAAACTTTTATTTATGCAGCTAAAAGCAGGCGAACATCCCAATTACCCTGAAGGCAGAGATGATAATACACATTTTAACGAGTTGGGTGCAAGATTAATAGCCCAATCAGTATTGAGTGATATTAAAACACAAATACCCGAGTTAGCAGCAAGAGTTATGGTTGTAACTAAAAAATAAAACGCTATGGTTGGTTAGATATGTTCCATTTCTATAAAAAAGCCCATTACCTGCTGTTGGGTTGTTTCTACAGAAAATTGCATGGTTTTGTTGATGAAATTTTCTGCTTTCATTTCTAATAATCGGGTACCTAAAAACTTTCTTACCTCATCATAAATATTATCGCTACCAGTTTTTAAATTAGCGATTAGTTGGCTAACATTTATTGGCGATTTTGAAACGAGTACACAGGTTTTTTCACGCCCAGTAATTGTATTTAATGTAAAACTTTTATCTGGCGTTGGTAGCATGATGCTACTACCCTTAAAATCAATTAAGGCACTTTCGTTTGATTTTGCATTAGGAAAAAGTGCATACACATCGCTATTATCTTTTCCAAAAACATATACATAACAAGGTGTTTTGGCAGTAAATTTTATTTTAAACTTTGTTCCCGATTTGTAGGGTTGTATAAATTTAAAATTGGCATAAGCAGGTTTTGCTTCCTCATCATTTTCTACATCTATGCCACGACTGCTAACCATTTTCTTTTCTACCTGCATTTCGTTTACAAACTCATACTTATCATTGTTATTTTTTTCGCCTTTTAAAAAAAGTAAACTTCCTTCCAACATCAACTTATTATTTACCACAGTTTTTTCAAAGTCGTTGATAATATATACATCAGCCGCAAATGCTTTCATGTCTTCATAGCTCACCCAATAAAAACCATCTTTACCATTCCAGGTACCCCAGCTATTCATTATTTCAAAAGAGCCACCATTAATTTCATCGTTATAACCCATAATACACATGGCATGACCGCGGTAAGCAAATGTTCTGGCTCTTACTTTTTTACCTTCTTCTCTATCGGCATCGGAGGCGTAAAAAATACCAGTCTTTTTATCTATTTTATCAAAACTAAGTGGCAAGTGCATTCCAAATACCAATGGTTTTTTTTGCGATAAAGCAATTTTAATATCGGTAATGGTTTTATCGTTTATATCGCCCCAAT
Source organism: Chitinophagaceae bacterium (assembly GCA_043776595.1). Classification (GTDB taxonomy): domain Bacteria; phylum Bacteroidota; class Bacteroidia; order Chitinophagales; family Chitinophagaceae; genus UBA1930. The sequence continues at coordinate 7,390 of JAYVRD010000096.1, forward strand.
TACAAACACGTTGGTAGTCTTTTATTTTAAAGGGAAGAGCAAGTTTGCTAGCTGTGCTAATATCATAAGTAGTATCACAATTATATTTTGTTTTGTTCCAAACTAAATTGCCATCGCCTTTCATAAAATCTAAAGCTTTGCCAATGTATAAGCCATTAGAGCATTTAGCATCATCAGCATCTTTTACACTTAAATACACAAACTCTGGAGAAAAGGAATTGGCTATTATTTCCTTGCTGTTATCAATATTGTTATAACCATTGCGTACCGACCATGCAATGGTACGTGCAGCATAAGCAGATGACCAAGCTGCACAAGTGCCAAAAGTGCCTTGAGATTTTACTGGTGGCGTATAGGCACGTAGTGAAAACTTGGTAGGTAGGTCTATTTCATCTCTCATTAATGTAGCAGAAATGGTTGCTGCTTTTTTGTAAGCTTCAACATCTTCTTTACTGCCCATGCCAGCTTTGGGGTATACTTTATCTGGAATATTGGCTGCTATTTGATTAAAGCTGGTAATGAAATCAATATCCGAGGGCTTACCCAATGCTGCATAAACTTGTGAAAAACATTGCTCCATCAATTGTGTTTTTGTATTGGAAGATGGTGAATTACTAACTGCAGCAATGATGGACTCCATTTCTCCAGCCTCATCAAAATATGGTTTTAGCTGTGCAATTGCTTCTGTTTTGTTAGTGGCTTTATTGTAAAATCCAAGTGTATAGGTAGGTTCTTTACTGCCTAGATTATCTATTTGAAAATCGTTTGCATACAGCAGCAAAGTGTCTTTTGCTGTACGCAATTGATGTATAATTGGGCTATTGTTTGGTGCCTCAATTTGTAAAATAAATTGGCTACCGTTAGCTACGCTATATGTAGCACTACTAAACAAATATTTATTAAGATATGCAATGCGTATTCTATTATTTACAGCTGCCGATGCTGTAATGCTTTCAGGCAATTGTTCTATGCTTACGCTTCGCCCACTTAATGAGCCCTGTTTAGCATCTACCCTAAAACAAGACTTTAGTTCTTGAATTAGCACATTATTGGTTTTGATGGCAGTGGGGCTTGGGCTTATAACCACAGTGCCTTTACCAGCTATAATGGCACGTAGCAAAGCATTGGGTGTGGCAAAAGTTAGCACATCTGCATCGTTTAGTTTACTACCTATTCGTATAGCTTCTCCAGTTGTTTTATTTTTAATAACACCTACCACCTTGGTAACAGTATATTGGCAAAAAACACTGTTGAGTATAAACAATGTTGTTATTGCTAGAATTATTTTTTTCATATGCATTATTATTTCTTGTTTAATAAAATTATCCGCCTCTATTAAAGTTTATGCAAATTAGGAAGATATAATGATTTTTACTATTTTTTATGAAGAGTGTTACGTTCTATTTAAAGAATAAAAATTATTTCTCAGCCTCATACTTTTTCTGTCTAAAGTACTCAATTACAGTGAATAATAATGCAGGTAAAAATAAAGATGGCTGCACCTTAATAACCAGAACTGAAAGGATAGATAACAAAAACATACAACCAAAGTAAGAGATATACCTTTTTATAAAGTTGGCTATAGGTTTTGAAAAAACAAAACTAAACTTTAGTTGTATTTCTGGCATTTTGCTAAACCAAGCAAAATAACTAAGAAACGATAAAGCAACTATCATCATCATTACCCACCAACCATTTACAATATGCTCGTTATTAAGTAGCGATAAATAAATATTAGCCAATAACAAAGTGCCTGGCATCGATCCTACAGCGGTGTTGTGTTGATCTTGTTCAAAATTGCCTATCATGATTATTTTATTGGCAAAATAGGTGTTTGTTTTTGTAGAGTCTGATTGTAAGCCTAATAATATTTCACCTAAATTATAATATTGGGCATACCGTATTTTATTGGCTTTTAATTCATATTCACTTATATAATACGAAGGCCAAATAGATGACCAAGAGAGTTTGTTATTGCAAGTGGTATACAAAGCATTATACTTGTAGCTAGGTTGATGGATGGCTAACTGTAAAGCCATTGGTATTGATGGAATACTATCATTATCTATAAACTGAAACTTATTAAACTTACTCCCATAAGTAGTATAATGAGCATAACCATAATTTGTGTTTATTAAAGGTCGTATGTAATGACCACTATTATTTTTTAAAATTGGAATGATGGTATTTGGGTTAGCATTGATTTCATTTTGTATTAAACTGTCAATAGGTGGGTTGTTAGTGTAATGGTAGTAAAATTCAATATCAATTACAGTGTATATAGGCTTTAGTGTAGCTTGGTTGATGTAGTGCAGCAGGTTATATATTTTTTCTCTATCCGATACTGTAATGTTTCCATAATCTAAAGTATCTTCAATTAATGCTAAATCTTTTCCTGTGTTTATAAAAATAAAACTGTCTGTAACTGTTGGGGCAACTGTAAATACTTTGTTTCTCCAAAAAGAAACCTTGCCAGCAAAAGCATCGTCAAGAGAAAGGGTATATTCATGATTATGATACAACCATGTAACAATAAAAATAAGTATGCCACTAAGAAAAGAGAAGATTACTTTTTTGAACATAGTTTAAAACTAAATCATTGGGCTGATATGTAGTTGTATTTCCCCCAAAAGAAAAAGCCATACTTATCGTACAGCTTTTTTCTTTAAAGTTGTGGTGTGGGCCGGGATTGAACCGGCGACACAAGGATTTTCAGTCCTTTGCTCTACCAACTGAGCTACCGCACCATTCTTTTATAAAACGAAATGTTGTTGGTAAAAAACCTTTCGGGGCAGCAAATATAGGTTGCAGCCTTTAATTACAAAAACAAATTTCAATTGCCTTACTAACTAATTCCCACTCATAACATACCTTATTAGAACTCGCAGTTTTTGGGTGTACGTGCAAAGGCAATTACATCTCTAATATTCGTCATACCAGTTACAAACTGTACCATACGTTCAAAACCCAACCCAAAGCCAGCATGGGGTACACTACCAAACCTCCGGGTATCCAAATACCAACTCATTTCTTGTATAGGAATATGAAAGTCTTTCATCCTTGCTTCTAATTTCTCCAGACGCTCTTCTCTTTGGCTACCACCCACAATTTCTCCAATGCCTGGTGCTAAAATATCCATTGCAGCTACCGTTTCTTTACCTGGTTCGCAGCCATCATTTAGCCTCATATAAAATGCTTTTATTGCAGCAGGATAAGCCGTTACAATTACTGGCTTTTTAAAATGTTTTTCTACCAGGTAGCGTTCATGCTCACTTTGCATATCAATACCCCAATTCACATCGTATTTAAATTTCTTCTTTTTGTAATGTGGGCTATCTAGCAATATTTGTATGGCTTCAGTATAGGTAATACGTTCAAACTGATTATCTACCACAAACTTCAATTTCTCTATCAACCCAAATTCTGCTCTTTCGTTTTGTGGCTTCTGTTTTTCTTCTTCAGCAAGCCTTGCATCCAAAAACTCCAAATCCTCCATGTTATGCTTCATTGCATAACGTATAAGGTATTGTATAAACTCTTCAGCCAAATTCATATTGTCTTCAATATCGTTGAACGCTACTTCGGGTTCTATCATCCAAAATTCAGCTAAGTGTCTTGTGGTATTACTATTTTCAGCTCTAAAAGTTGGTCCAAACGTATAAATATCACTAAAAGCCATTGCCCCCAATTCACCTTCTAGCTGGCCACTAACAGTAAGGTTAGTGCTTTTGCCAAAAAAATCTTCTGTATAGTTTATGCTACCATCGTTATTAGTTGGTGCAGTGCCATCCATTGGCAAAGTGGTTACCCTAAACATTTCGCCAGCACCTTCTGCATCGCTTGCTGTAATAATTGGTGTGTGCAAATACACAAAACCCTTCTCGTTAAAAAATTTGTGTACGGCAAATGCCAACGCATGGCGTAATCTAAAAACACTACCAAACGTATTGGTTCTAAAACGTAGGTGGGCTTTCTCTCTCAAAAACTCTAAGCTATGCTTTTTGGGTTGCAGAGGATATTGTTCAGCATCACTATCGCCCAAAACTTCTATGCTGCTAGCTTTTACTTCTACCTTTTGCCCTTTACCTAAACTGGCCACCACTTCGCCTATAACTTTTAGCGAAGCCCCAGTAGTTATGCGTTTCATAATAGCATCATCTAGCAAACCTAAAGTAGCAACAACTTGTAGGTTATTATTAGTACTACCATCATTCAAGGCTATAAATTGATTGTTTCTAAAAGTACGCACCCAACCCATTACAGTTACTTCATGACCCGTTTGCTCACTTTGTAGCAGTTCTTTTACTTTAATTCGTTTGTTAAACATGGTATTTGTTTTTTGTAGCCAGCTGTAGAATATCTATTAAGCTTCAGTTGCGTCGCACACTTGTACTGTAGAAACTATGCTAAACAATCACTCATTACTAGGTATTGTAGCTGCCTTTTTATTGGCGGCAAATATACACTACGCCATTCTTTCAAATAAAAAACTGTGATTACAAACCATAGCAAAAGTTAGTACCTATTACTTTACCTAACTAAGCCCTTGTGTGAGGGATGGAAACGTAAATCCTTTTTTTACCTCACCAAAGCCTCTCCAACGGAGAAGAAGCAGGGCGGTACAAAAAGATTGCAGTGTATAGCCCGACCCCTAGGGGTACGCCCATACCTAAACTAACAATAAATTAAACCAAGCCAACCATTTACCCTAACAATTGTTAGTTTAATGGTAGTCATTCCTTATTTTTACAACCAACAAATAAAGTGGTATGGAAAAGAATTTTGAAGACATTTTTAATCAGAAAATAGCAACTGAAACCAAAATAGAACCCAAAGATTGGATGCCCGATGCGTACAGAAAAACCAACATCAGACAAATAAGCCAGCACGCCCACAGCGAAATTGTAGGCATGCTACCCGAAGGCAATTGGATAAGCAGAGCCCCATCTTTAAAACGTAAAGCAATATTACTTGCTAAAGTACAAGATGAAGCTGGGCATGGATTATACCTATATAGTGCAGCAGAAACATTAGGCATGAGCCGAGATGAAATGAACGAACAATTGCTTACTGGCAAAGCCAAATATTCTTCTATTTTTAATTACCCAACACTCACTTGGGCAGATATGGGTGCAGTAGGCTGGCTGGTAGATGGTGCTGCTATTTTAAACCAAGTAATGCTTTGCCGTACAAGCTATGGCCCTTATGCTAGGGCAATGGTGCGTATTTGTAAAGAAGAAAGTTTTCATCAACGTCAAGGCTTTGAAGTGTTGTTGGTTTTGAGTAAAGGAACGCCAGAACAAAAAGCCATGTGCCAAGATGCCATTAACCGTTGGTGGTGGCCAAGTTTGATGATGTTTGGACCTAAAGACAGTGAAAGTACCAACAGTGATCAAAGTACCAAATGGAAAATAAAACGCAAAAGCAACGATGAACTAAGACAGCAGTTTGTAGATATGGCTGTGCAGCAAATACAAGTATTGGGCATGACTCTGCCCGATAAAGATTTGAAATGGAATGAAGAACGCAAACATTATGACTTTGGCGAAATTAACTGGGACGAGTTTTGGGCTGTAGTAAAAGGCAATGGACCCTGCAACAAGCAACGCTTGGATGCCCGTAAAAAAGCACATGCCGAAGGTGCATGGGTAAGAGAAGCTGCTATGGCTTATGCAAAAAAGAATAAACCACAAACCCCTAAAGAGTCTTTGAAGGCAGCATAACTGATGGCTTACTAGTAGAAAAGGTTTTAATGTTAAAATAATACTATTTCATAACATCTTTTTTGCAATCAATGATTTGCTTTTCCATTTTCTTTCAGTGAAAAAGGATATAAGCATTACGCTTCAAGTTTCTGACCTACATTCAAATAAATAAATTTATGCAAACATTACTTAGAAAATATTTTTACGGAGATTATGGAGAAATTCAAGAAGGTGGTGCAGTAAAACCTTCTACAGAAAACCAATGGCCTTTGTGGGAGATTTTTATTAGAAGCAAACAAGGTTTAGACCATAAGCATGTAGGTAGCCTTCATGCAGTAGATGCTGATATGGCCATTGAAAATGCAAGAGATGTGTATACACGCAGAATGGAAGGTGTAAGTATTTGGGTGGTTGAAAGCAAACACATAACAGCCAGTAACCCAGATGAAGCAGGTGAACTATATGAACCTGCGATTGACAAAGTATATCGCCACCCCACATTTTATAATTTGCCAGATGAAGTTGGGCATATGTAGATGAAAAGAATTGGTAATTTGGAATTAGGTCTAAAGCGAAGTCTATGAATTACAAAGGCTACAAAGAGCTGGAATGTTATATACACGCAAGGCAATTAAGAATGTTAATTGCTGAGTTAATAAAAGCATTTCCAAAACATGAAAGGTTTTTATTGGCAGACCAAATTATTCGTTCTTCCCGTTCTGTAACAGCAAATATTGCCGAAGGTTATGGAAGATACACTTTCAGCGATACAAGGAATTACTTTATTATAGCAAGAGGTTCTATAGCAGAAACAATGGAACATCTACAAACAGCTTTTGACGAAAAATATATTTCTGAAGAAGTTCTAAAAACTCATGAGGAAAAATGTGAGTTAATATTCAAATTAATAAATGGATACATCGCATACCTAGATAAATCAAAGCAGCAATCATCAAATCAAAAAAATGCACCTAACACCTAATACCCAATCCCCAATCCCCTATTTACTTCACTTAGCCGATACCACACTCATTTTATCTCAAAGAAATAGTGCTTGGTGTGGGCATGGTCCTATCTTAGAACAAGACATAGCCATCACCAATATTTCATTGGACTTGCTTGGTCAATCGAGAAATTTTTATCAATATGCAGCTTTATTAATAAACGAAAATTCTAATAACGAACGTTCAAAAGCCCTCTCCTTTGGAGAGGGTTTGGGTGAGGTTTCAGAGGATTCATTGGCTTACCTAAGAACGGAAAGAGAATATAAAAACTCTTTGTTGGTAGAGCTTCCAAATGGAGATTGGGGGCAAACTATTCTTCGTCAGTTTTATTTTAGTACCTATCAGTTTTATTTATTTCAGCAGTTGCAAAATAATGCAGATGCACAATTGGCTGCTATTACTACTAAGGCTTTAAAAGAGGTTACCTATCATGTAAGATGGAGCAGCGAATGGGTGATGCGTTTAGGAAATGGAACTGAAGAAAGTCATGAACGAATGTTGAATGCTATAGAAGAACTAAAAAACTATGTGAGTGAACTATTTATACCAGCAGATTATGAGTTGACAATGAACATACACTTTGAAACTATTAAACAACATTGGGAGGAAAAAGTAACAACTATTTTTAAAGAAGCAACTTTGCCTTTACCTGAAAATGTGTTTAATCAAGTGGGTGGTAAAACAGGTTCTCACAGCGAGTATCTTGGTTTTATTTTGGCAGAAATGCAACATTTACAAAGAGCATATCCTGGTGCAGAATGGTAGAAAATGAAACCATATCAACAAAAATAATTTGGGAAATTTTATCAACTGTTCCAGACCCAGAAGTGCCAGTACTAACTATACTGGATTTGGGAATAGTAAGGGATGTCATCATTAACTCCACTTCAGGTGATTGGGGTATTGAAATTATTATTACACCCACTTACACTGGCTGCCCAGCTATGGATATGATTAGCATGAACATACGTTTGGTAATGGCAGAAAATGGATTTAAAAATGTAAAAATTACTTCCATTCTTTCGCCAGCGTGGACAACAGATTGGATGAGTGAAGAGGGAAAACAAAAGCTAAAAATGTATGGCATAGCACCACCAAAAGGTACTGCAATAAGTATTGCAGAAGATGGTGTTGAATGTCCACAATGTTCCTCTACAAACACCAAACTATTAAGTGAGTTTGGTAGTACGGCTTGCAAGGCATTGTACCAATGCCAAGATTGTAAAGAACCATTTGATTATTTTAAATGTCATTAATTATATACTTATGTCTTCCATATTATTTGAAATAAAAGATAAGGTTGCAGTTATTACCCTCAATAGACCAGATAAACTTAATTCTTTTAATAGAGAAATGGCTTTGTTGCTACAAAGTACATTAGATAAAGCAGCATCGCTACAAGAAGTGCGTTGTATTTACTTAACTGGGGCTGGCAAAGGCTTTTGTGCTGGGCAAGATTTAGCAGAAGTTGTAGATCCTAATGGGCCACGAATGCAACGAATTTTAAGTGAGCATTACAACCCCATCATCACCAGACTTAGAAGTTTACCCAAACCAATTGTATGTGCTGTAAATGGTGTGGCTGCTGGTGCTGGAGCTAATATTGCTTTGGCTTGCGATGTGGTGGTGGCTACCGAAACTGCAAGTTTTATACAAGCATTTAGTAAAATAGGATTGATACCTGATAGTGGTGGTACATTTACACTACCACGTTTAATTGGTTTTCAGAAGGCAAGTGCATTAATGATGTTGGGTGATAAAGTAACTGCCAGTGATGCTTTGCAAATGGGTATGCTGTACAAAGTATTTAATAACGAAAATTTTGGAGAAGAAAGTTTTAAGCTGTCAACAACACTTGCCAATATGCCTACAAAAGCTTTGGCTTATATAAAACATGCACTCAACAACTCTGTAAAAAATAATATGGAAGAACAGTTGAAGCTGGAAGACGAATACCAACAAAAAGCTGCTGCTACAAAAGATTATGCAGAAGGTGTGCAAGCTTTTTTAGAAAAGAGGGCAGCAAATTTTATTGGAGAATAGATTTTCTTCTTTGTGGTGTATCATGTTTTTTTTGCTTCGATAAAGCTAAATAGAATTCCATTGCCAAACATGTGCGACGCAACCGCTGCTTAATACATATCCTATCGCTGGTTACTAAAATAAATACCATGAGCACACAAGACGAACTAGCTAAACAAGTAGTAGCTAAAATGATGAGAGATGATTTGTTTTCTCAATGGTTAGGAATTGCTGTACTTGAAATAAGCGAAGGATATAGTAAAATACAAATGACGGTACGCCCTGAAATGATTAATGGTTTTGGTATTGTACATGGTGGTATTTGTTTTAGCCTAGCAGATAGTGCTTTTGCTTTTGCATGCAATAATAGAAATGTGTTGAGTGTGGCTTTAGATACAAGCATCAACTTTACCAAGCCTGTACATGTAGGTGATATTTTGATAGCCGAAGCTAAAGAAATGCACAATGGAAGAAGCACCGGTTTGTACAATATAACCATTACCAATCAAAATAATCATGTAGTGGCTTTATTTAAAGGCACTTGTTTTAGAACACACAAAAAATTAATTATTTAGAAGCGGCTATTGTACATCTAGAATGTGTGTTGTATTTTGTAAGCAGAGGATTTGTGCTATTGTGTTATTTTTTAAACTACTGTTTATGAAATCCATTTCGTTTTGGGCAAAGCAGCATTATATTGCTGCAAGGTGGTTAATAACTTTTATCCATATACTATTGTTTATAGCAGCCGTTTATGTAGGGGTTGTTTTAGAACAAATGAATTTTGCTTTACCAGCTCTTGTATGCTATATAGCTTTGGCTATTTTTTGTATGGCTGCCTTGTTACACCTATTATTTAAAAACGGGGAAAAGAGTTATTATTTGCAAAGGAGCTGCTACTTTGTTATAGCAGCAACAACTTTTGTGTGTACCTGCTTTTTATACAACAGTACTCAGCGTGTAGCTTCTTTTAATAACTATAACCAAATCCATGGTATTTATAAAGAATCGAAAAGTAAAACACCCACAAACACAGTTTCAAAAAAGCAACTACGGAAAGAACTAAAGCAACTACGTCATGAACTTCGTAAGCTTAAGAATAATGATGACTCAGAAAAAGTAATAGGCATTATATTGGTAATAGTAGGTGCATTTGTATTGCTTAGTTTACTAGCAGCACTCTGTTGTAGTTTATCATGTAGTGGTGCAGAAGCTGTAGCTGTATTAGTAGGATTATTAGGTTTAGTGGGTATAATATGGCTTTCTGTTTGGGCTATTAAAAAAATTACAAAAAAGAAAGCAGCTCCTGCACAAAAAAATACACAAACAATAACTGGTTAATTTTTACCTTCATTATTTGTGTTATGATTTATCAATTTAAAGAATTTATTCCTGTAGTAGATGAAAGTAGTTTTATTCATCCTTTAGCAGCTGTTACAGGCAATGTAATTATTGGCAAAAATGTGTACGTGGGACCAAGTGCTGCCATACGTGGAGATTGGGGGCAAATAATTATTGAAGATGGCTGTAATGTGCAAGAAAATTGCACCATTCACATGTTTCCTGGTACTACTGTTTTATTAAAAGAAGGGGCACATATTGGTCATGGTGCTGTAATACATGGTGCTACTATTGGCAAAAACTGCTTGGTGGGCATGAATGCTGTGCTAATGGATAATGTGTTATTAGGGGATGAATGTATTGTAGGTGCTTTGAGTTTTATTAAAGCCAATGAATATTTTGAGGCACGAAGTTTAATAGTTGGTAATCCAGCCAAGAAAATAAAAGATGTAAGCGATGAAATGATTGCTTGGAAGTCGGCAGGAACTAAACTCTACCAGCAATTACCTAAGGATATGTTTGATACTTGGAAAGAAGTAGAACCGCTAAGAGAAGTACCTACTCATTTCAAACTACAAACTGCCAATTATAAAACTTGGAAGGAAACGAAGTAGGTTGCTTATTTTACTTAAAAAAAATATCCTCTTTTTGTGCCATAGCATAAAAAGAGGATACAGTAGCAACAATCGGTAGACATATTTTATAATGTACTAAAGATAAATAGAAGCCACTAAAAAGTTGGTAATAAATTAAGAAAGAAGTTACTAACTAACTTTGGTTACGTTGCTTGCTTGTAAGCCTTTAGGGCCTTCAGCTACTTCAAAACTAACTTTGTCGCCTTCGTTTAAAGCTGCAAAGCCACCACCTGTAATAGCAGTATGATGTACAAATACATCAGCACCACCTTCTCTTGTTATAAATCCAAAACCCTTTGTTTGATTGTACCATTTTACGGTTCCCTGTTCTGTCATAAAAATTGTTTTATTGGCACAAGGTAAAGTTTTATAGGCAAATGAGGCTAATAAAGTAAATAGCATGAATAAATAATGCCTTGCAAAGCACTAAATAAATTAATTTTTTGGAACGAACTATGGAAAAATATGTGGCTTCGGTGGCGTCGCACATGTTAAGCTATGGAGCAAATATTGGGCTTTTACCCTAGCGTAGATGATGCAAGCCAAAACAGTTTAAATTACTACCACCTTGCTCAATAGCTATTCAACAGATGAAATGTGCGACGCAACCGCAGCTTAATAGTAGCCCTTGGCCTGCTACCTAAAAAACTACTACTTCTTGGTTACTTTAAAATAATACTGTCCGCCAATGGGTAGCCAGGATAAATATTTTTCAAACGAGAGTAAAGGTCTTATCCATTTCCAACCAGGAAAAAAGACAATATATTTGCAAAAGTTAATAGTCCAACTTTGTTTGTTGAAGATGTTGGTAAAGTGAGAAGCTGCTAACAAATGTGCCGTACCATCAAACACACAAGTACGTACTAAATATTGTGTACCCAAGTTATATGGGTTATGCTCAACCAAGTACAACCTACCACCAGGTTTTAAAACCCTATTGGCTTCTTTCATCAAGGCATCATGTTCTTTTAAAGGCACATGATGAAAAATACAGGCTATAAAAATTACATCAAAACTATTATGGGCAAAGGGTACTGTCCTTCCATCAAACCATTGAAACCTTGCATTGGGGGCATTTTTTTGTTTGGCTACTTCAATACTTTCTTCAGATACTTCTATGCCTTCAATTTTCCAGAGTGGAAATTTTTTGTACATATACTCAGCTGTGTAGCCATCGCCACAGCCTAAATCTAATACATCAATAGATTCGTTTTTTTCGTGCCTTGCAAGGCAGTTTACTTTCACGTCAATAAAATGAAAGGTATCGAAGCCTGTAAGTTTTAAATTTTGGTTATGCAGTGTACGATAATCTTTTGCATATTGGTCAAACTCGGCGGCATTAGTTGATTGCTGCATTGGTGTAAAGATGCAATAAGTTACTGAATGGTTGCCACAATTTCTCCTAGTTCTTTATCAATAGCACCTTTGGTACCATACTCTGTTACACGCCCTACTTCTTGGCCACTACTATTAATAACTATAAAAGTGGGTACGTTGGTTATTTTGTATTGGTTATGAAGGTTTTTGATGGTTGTTTTGGGTCGGTCAACACCAATTAAAGTTATTTTTTTATCGGGGTAACTACTTTTGTCTATTAGTCTGTAAAATATAGGCAATAGATTTTGTGTATCATGGCACCAAGTGCCACCAAAAACGATTAATGAAAATTTGTCTTTTTGCTTTTTAAAAGTTTCTACTGCAGCGGCATCGGCACTACCCCATTTCATGTTTTCTTGAAACCATTTAAAAGCCGTATCGGTTTCTATTATTTTGCGATTAATGACGCCTTTTAAAATTTTGGCTCTATCGTCGGGTACTACAGTATAATTTACTTTCATGGCTTGCTTATGTGCCGAGCATGATAATAAAACCGTAGCAATAAATAAGGCTGAGAATAATTGTTTCATGTAAAATTAATTATGCTTCTAAATTAGTCTTCATCTCTAATAAAAAGGAACGAAATTTTGTTAAAGATTGAATGAGGGTAAGGTTGGTATCTACTTGCTTTTTATTACTCTTCAAATATTTCTTAGCACCATCAACCGAAAATTTGCGGCTGCGGAGCAAGTAATAAATAATCTGTAAATTTTTTACATCTTCGGCTCTAAATAATCTATCGCCTTTTCTGTTTTTACGGGGTTGTATAATATCAAACTGTGTACTCCAAGCTCTTATTAAAGATGTATTTACTTTAAACCAACTTGCTACTTCACTAATGGAGTAGTATAATTTTTTGCTTAAAGCTTCATCATCTGGTACTTCAATTAAATCTACCTCGGCATCCATTTCTTTAAAAGACTTACGGCCCCGTTTGCTTTTAGTTGGTAGTGAATGGTTAAGGAAGGTTTTGTAAGTAGATTTTACTTTGATGTTAATTTTTTCATCTTCAAAAGTAAAACTTGGCTCGGAGGTAATGATTGTAGTTGCTTGCTGTACTTCTTCTATGGCTAATGGTTCAACAACCAAAAAATTTACATTGGATTCGTAGATGGTTAAAGGTGGTTTTACTATTTCTACACTTGGTTCTTGTAAACTTTCTGTTTCAATAAATTCAAAGGTGGGTTCTTGTACGGCAACAAATTCTTCTGCAATTGGTGTTGCATCTACTATGGGTTTGGTTTCTACCACATGTTCTGCCATCATTGCCCCAAATAAATCTAATTGCAGTGTTTTTGCCATGCTGTAAAAGTAGTACACAGAAGTACAGGAAAGCGAAGCTAATTTTTTGGCGTGGAAAAGATGTAGGTAATCTGTAAAATAAATAGTAATAGATAAAAGTGAAGAGCTAAAACTTATTACCTAATTCCCAATTGCTAATACCTCCAATTCCAACTCCCCACTTACCTTTACCCCATGTATAATATTCAAACAATTTGTGTGTGTGGTGCAGGCACTATGGGTAGCGGTATAGCCCAAGTAGCTGCACAAAATGGTTTTTATACCATTCAGTTTGATGTAAACGAAACCATGCTAGAAAAAAGTAAAGCAGCCATTGAAAAAAGCTTAGGCAGTTTGGTAGCCAAAGAAAAAATTACTGCTGCACAAAAAGAAGAAACCCTACAACGCATAAAGTTTACCAGCGATTTAATGGATTGTATTGCCGATGTTTTTATAGAAGCTATCGTAGAAAAAAAAGAAGCAAAAGTGAACCTCTTTAATCAATTAGCAGAACTGAATCACAGCGATGCCATTTTTGCCACCAACACTTCATCTATTGCTATAAGCGATATTGCTGTTGCTGTACAAAATCCTGCAAGGGTAGTAGGTATGCACTTTTTTAACCCAGCACCTATTATGAAATTGGTAGAAGTTATTAAAGGCAATCAAACCAACGATGATGTGGTAGATATGATTGTACACCTTTGTAAGCAACTAAACAAAGTGCCTGTTGTTTGTAAAGATGCTCCTGGTTTTATAGTAAATCGTGTAGCAAGACATTATTATTTAGAAGGAATGAAATTGGTAGAATTGGGGTTGGCTACTATAGAAAACGTGGATGCCATTATGGAAGCCACCGGTTTTAAAATGGGGCCTTTTAAACTCATGGATTTAATAGGTATGGACATTAACTTTGGGGTAAGCAATATTGTTTGGGAAGCATTAGACAAACCAGAACGTTTGCGTCCATCTATTCTTCAACAACAAAAAGTAGAAGCAGGAGAATTGGGAAGAAAAACTGGAAAAGGATTTTATACATATCCATCATAACGCATAAAAAAATTCTATGGATATTGAAGATAATCAAACGAGCTACCCTTTAGGGGTTGGGGCTATTTTAGTAACAGGAGCCACAGGCTTAGTAGGCTCACACCTTATTAAAACTTTAGTACAGCAAGGCAAGCAGGTAAAAGCATTGTATAGAACCTCCATCCCTACAATGTTTGCATCTACTAATATAGAATGGGTACGAGCGGATATTTTAGACATGGTTGCTTTAGAAGAAGCCATGCAAAACATACAACAAGTGTATCATTGTGCAGCTGTTGTTTCTTTTACTGCAAAAAATAAAAACCTACTACACCATACTAATATACAAGGCACAGCCAATGTTGTAAATGCATGTATAAACTGTGGTGTAAAAAAATTAGTATTTGTAAGTTCGGTAGCTGCACTTGGGCGTATAAGAGAAGACAAACCTATAGATGAAACCATGAACTGGACACCCGAAACCAGCAACAGCGAGTATGGTAAAAGCAAATACTTAGCAGAGATGGAAGTATGGCGTGCTATTGGTGAAGGCTTAGATGCTGTAATGGTAAATCCTGTTATCATGCTTGGTGCAGGCAATTGGGAAAAAGGCTCTTCCGAAATTTTTAAATCGGCCTACGATGAATTTCCTTGGTACACCACAGGCACTGGCGGCTTTGTACATGTGCAAGATGTAGTAAATGCTATGACACAATTAATGGATAGCAACATAACTGCCCAACGCTTTATTATAAGTGCCGAAAATTTGAGTTACCGAGAAATATTTACACAAATTGCTACAGCGTTTAATAAAAAGCCGCCACACAAACATGCTACTGCTTTTCTATCGAACATGGTATGGCGTTTAGCAAAATTAAAAGCCATGTTTACTGGCAAAGAGCCCATGCTTACCAAAGAAACAGCAGCAACTGCACAGGCAAAAGTTAGTTTCAACAACGGTAAATTGTTACAAACTTTACCCAATTTTAAGTACACACCCATCCATCAATCTATTAAAAATATTTGTGCCGAGTTGAAGCAAATTAATAATCTACCATAGATGATTTTTCCTAAAAAATTTACCCTATATTATTTATTGTGTTGTTAGATACACCCACAGCTAAATGTACATTCTACAGCTGGCTACATACAACTACACCTTGTTCATAACCTTATTCCACAATTCAGGAATACGTTTTACCCATACAAACTCTTTTATTTTTATGGCAGCTTCTTGTACAGGTGATCCAAAATAAATCTTACCTCCTTCAATTGAATCCTTTACGCCACTTTGTGCATACACCACAGCATTGGCACCAATGGTAAGTGTTTTGTTTACACCTACTTGTCCCCAAAGGGTTACTCCATCTTGTATAGTGGTAGCACCGGCAATTCCTACTTGCCCTGCAAACAAACAATTTTTTCCAACTTCGGTATCGTGTCCTATGTGTATTAGGTTATCTAGCTTAGTGCCTTTGCCTATAGTTGTATCGGCAGTTACGCCTCTATCTATGGTGCAGTTGGCACCAATTTCTACATCGTCTTCTATTACCACCCTGCCACAACTTTGCATTTTTTTATACCATACTTCACGTGTTTTTTTTGTGTTGTAATAAAAAGCATCGCTACCAATGGTGGTGCCTGCTTGTATAATAACATTGTTGCCAAGCACACAATAATCTAAAATAGAAACATTGGGATGAATGATACAATTGCTACCAATGATAACATGATTGCCAATAAATGCACCTGGCATTATTACTGTTCCCTCGCCAATAATTGCAGTATCGTTTATCAATTTTGCAGATGGAATGAATGGGCGAAAATGATTTACAATTTTTAAGTATGCTTCAAAAGGTTCATTAACAACTAATAAAGTTTTTCCTTGTGGTATAGTTACATCTTTGGTATTAATGATGATGAATGTTGCATTACTTTCTAAACACTTGTTGTAATATTTAGGATGGTCAACAAAACATAAATCGCCTGTTTCTACTTTATGTATTTCGTTGATGCCAGTAGTAAATGCAGTTGTGTTGCCTAATAATTCTGCACCAATAAGCGTAGCAATTTCATTTATAGCAACCTGAGAAGGAAACTTCATAAAAATAATTTTGGTAAAGGTAATAGCTGAGTAGTAAATTTTTAGTGTGGCTTATTGAAAGATTTGATAACAACATTTTATACAACAATATTCTAAAACGTTTACATCAACATCAATGTTCATCAATGTTTCAGCAGTAAATATTTTTTATTAGATGAAGTGTTTGTTTTAAAAATCAGATAACCAATGTGCAATAAAGGTTGGTCTGCATCTATCTCAATTCACATTCTACATAAAAATGTGAATAAAATAGTGCTAAGTTTTTTTTGTTTCGGCAAAAACTCTTTTTAATATTGTGGAGGGAAATTTATTTCCCAGTACTTACTAACCCATCCATATATAAAGTTCCGATGTCTATCGGGACTTTTTTTATTGCTTACTATTTTTGAAAATTGCATAATTATTTTCAACAATGAAATTTTAGCTGCAAGTATCTTTTACTTTTAAATGAGATATTTATTATGAACAACTACACAACTTTAGAACAAGAAGGTTACATTATTAGTACTGATGCTAATAAAATAGAGACAGCTGTTGTACATAATTATTTATCTAAAGAATCTTACTGGGCAAAAGATATTCCTTTTGATGTTGTAGAACGCTCAATAGAAAATTCGTTTTGCTTTGGTGTTTATTTTAATAATAAGCAAATTGGTTTTGCAAGATTGATAACCGACAAAGCAACTTTTGCCTATTTGGCAGATGTATTTATTATAGATGAACATACAGGTAAGGGTTTATCTAAATGGCTAATAGAAACTATACATGCACACCCACAACTTCAAAATTTGAGAAGATGGATATTGGCTACAAAAGATGCTCATGGTTTATACAAACAATTTGGTTGGGCAAAATTTACTGATGAACAAGTAGAAAGATCTATGCAGATTACTAATGCAAACGTTTACGCAAAAAGTAAATAAAATTGATAGCTTTACATCCTCTATTTTAAACAACATCCTACATTCGTACATACAAATACTAACGATGGCAACAACAGAACAGGTTTTACAAGACGTAGTTATAAAATTTGCTGGTGATAGTGGAGACGGAATGCAGCTTACTGGTCAGCAATTTACCAACAATACCGCTTTATTAGGAATTGATTTAGCAACCTTCCCCGATTTTCCTGCTGAGATAAGAGCTCCAATTGGTACACTACCAGGTGTAAGTGGCTTTCAACTTAGATTTAGTAGCGATAGGGTTTTTACCCCTGGCGATGCTTGTGATGTTTTAGTGGCTATGAATGCTGCGGCATTAAAGGTAAATTTGAAAGGCTTAAAAACAGGTGGTAAAATAATTGCTAATGTAGATGGCTTTGATGCTAAAAATTTAAGGCTTGCAAATTATCCCGATGGCGTAAACCCATTAGAAGATGGCAGCTTAGATGGATACGATGTTACCAAAGTTGATGTAACCAAACTTACCAGAGAAGCTTTAAAAGATTTTACAGACTTAGGTACAAAAGAAAGAGACCGAGCAAAAAATATGTTTGTGCTTGGTTTTATTTATTGGATGTATAACCGCAGCCTAGATAACTCTATAGCTTTCTTAAAAGAAAAATTTTCTAAAAAAGAAACCATATTACAGAGTAACATTAGAGTATTACAAGCTGGCTATAATTATGGCGATACTACAGAAACTTTTACTACAAGATATAAAGTAGAAAAAGCAAAAATGGATCCAGGCGTTTATAGAAGTATAATGGGTAATCAAGCTTTAACCTATGGTTTAATTGCTGCTAGTGAAAAAAGTGGATTACAAATATTCTTGGGTTCGTATCCTATTACACCAGCATCAGATATTTTGCATGAATTGAGTAAATATAAAAGTTTTGGTATCAAAACTTTTCAAGCAGAAGATGAAATTGCAGCTATTACTTCTGCTATTGGTGCTAGCTATGGGGGCTTACTTGGTATTACTACAACAAGCGGACCAGGCATGGCATTAAAAGCAGAAGCCATGGGGCTTGCAGTAATGCTTGAAATTCCGTTATTAATAATTAATGTACAACGAGGTGGGCCAAGTACAGGCTTACCTACCAAAACCGAACAAAGCGATTTGATGCAAGCCTATTATGGGCGTAATGGCGAGTGCCCAATGCCTATTATTGCAAGCAGTACACCTAGCGATTGTTTTGATGTAGCTTTTGAAGCTATACGTATTGCTGTGCAACACATGACACCAGTAATTCTTTTAAGTGATGGTTATATAGCCAATGGTGCAGAGCCATGGAAGTTTCCTAAGGCCGATGATTTGCCAAATATAAAAGTGGAGTTTAAAACACAGCTTGGCGATCATGAAGAAAAATTTATGCCTTACTTACGAGATGAAAAATTGGTACGCCCATGGGCTGTACCTGGCACTGCTGGTTTAGAACATAGAATTGGTGGTTTAGAAAAACAAAACATTACAGGCAATGTAAACTACGAGCCAGAGAACCACCAATTAATGGTAAAAATTAGGCAAGAAAAAGTAGATAAAATTGCTGACTATATACCAGAACAAAAACTAGATAGTGGACCAGAAAAAGGAAAAGTATTGGTAATTGGTTGGGGTAGTACTTATGGCTCTATTAAAAGTGCAGTAATGGAGTTGCAAGCTCAAGGGCATTCTATAAGCCATGCACATATAAGGTATGTACGCCCTTTTCCTAAAAACTTAGGAAACATTATTCAAAACTTTGAAAAAGTAGTAATACCAGAAATAAACAATGGCCAACTTGTAAAAATTATTAGAGACATGTATATGGTAGATGCACAAGCGTATAATAAAATAATGGGCATACCTATTACCAAAACAGAATTGGTAGATGAGCTAAAGAAAAATTTTGTTTAATAAAAAAGCCCTCAAAAAAAATTTAGGGCTTTTTTATGCTACCAACCTAATAGCCAAGCAAATATTAGTGGAGCTACAATAGTAGCATCACTTTCTACTATAAACTTAGGTGTATTAATATCTAACTTACCCCAAGTAATTTTTTCGTTAGGTACTGCACCAGAGTAAGAACCATACGATGTGGTTGAATCTGAAATTTGACAGAAGTAACTCCAAAAAGGCACATCATGCCACTCTAAATCTTGGTACATCATAGGCACTACACAAATAGGAAAATCGCCAGCAATACCACCACCAATTTGAAAAAAGCCAACACCCTTTCCGCTACTATTAGCTCTATACCACTCTGTAAGCCATACCATATATTCAATACCACTTTTTACAGTACTTGCTTTTAGCTCACCTTTTATTACATAACTAGCAAAAATATTTCCTGTAGTACTATCCTCCCAACCTGGCACTACAATGGGAATGTTTCTTTCAGCAGCAGCCACTATCCAACTGTTCTTTGGATCTATTTCATAATACTGTTTTAAATCTCCACTCAATACCGTTTTGTACAAAAACTCATGCGGAAAGTAACGTTCTCCAGCTGCTTCAGCATCTTTCCATTGTTGTACCAAATGTTTTTGCAAACGGCGAAAAGCTTCTTCCTCAGGTATGCAAGTATCGGTAACACGGTTGTAATGATTTTCCAATAAATCCCACTCATCTTGTGGTGTTAAATCTCGGTAGTTAGGTACACGTTTGTAATGGGTATGAGCAACCAAGTTCATCACATCTTCTTCTAAATTAGCACCAGTACAGCTAATTATATCTACTTTACCTTGCCTAATCATTTCGGCAAAACTAATACCCAACTCAGCCGTACTCATAGCACCAGCAAGGGTTACCATCATTTTACCACCTTCGGTTATATGTGTTTCGTACCCTTTGGCAGCATCTACCAATGCCGCTGCATTAAAGTGGCGATAATGATGTTCTATAAACTGAGAAACCGGTCCTTTACTCATAATAATATTTTTTAGAGAGGGCAAAAGTAATTTTTTTAGGTTACCAGCAGCAGATATGCTATTAAACTTCTGTTGCGTCGCACATTTTAAGCTGTAGAATATCTATTTGGCAAGCTCGTTGCCACAAGTAATCGTTTATGGTTTAAAGTTGTTGTTATTTTTTAGCTTGTAGAAACAGATTTTAGTAAGTTATTTTTCTTTTGCGTGAGGGATTGAAGTGGAAATCCTTTTTTGACCTCACCCCAAACCTCTCCCAAGTAGAGGGTGCAAGGGCAAAAAAGATTGTAATGAAAAGCCCGACCCAAAGGGGCACGCCCAAATTAAAATAGCATTAGCTGGGTTTAGTTTGCACATCACAACATCCTAACCTATATTTTTGCCATTACCCTTATCATGAACTTTTTATTAAGAGAAATAACAATAGCTAAACGTAGGTTTAATGTAGCAACCATTATTTGGTTTGCATTAGCAGCTATTGCAGCATTAGCAGAACTTGGGCGTGGTATAGCCAATGTAAATAACTATCTTATTTTTAAAGAAGTTTTTTTTAATACGCTTCACCAAACCAATTTGTACATAGAGTACCCGCAAGAAGCCCACTACATTTATTTTGATGGCAACCATTATGGTCCCACATTTAGTACACTTATTGCACCTTTTGCTTTACTTAATAATTATGTGGGTTGCTTTTTATGGTGCATTGCCAATGCTTTTGTATTGTGGTATGGTGTGAAGCATTTGCCAGTTACGGCTACTAAAAAAAATATTGTATTGCTTATTGGTGCGTTGGAAATGATGACAGCCATACACAACACACAGTTTAACCCCATGCTTACTGGTTGGATTGTACTGACGTTTGTATTGGTAGAAAAGGAACAAGATTTTTGGGCAGCTTTTTTTATTGTAGCAGGCTTTTTAATAAAGTTATATGGTGTGGCAGGCTTGCCTTTCTTTTTATTTTCAAAACATAAAGTAAAATTTATTTTAAGTGGCTTTTTTTGGTGGGCTGTTTTATTTGCATTGCCCATGTTGTATTCTTCGCCAAAATATATTGTGCAGTGTTATCAAGATTGGTACCATAGCTTGGTAGATAAAAATGCAAAAAACATGATAGCCGATGCTTCGGGTTTTATGCAAGACATTTCTTTACTTGGTATGGTAAGAAGAATTTTTAACCCCAACTTAAAAAACTATTTTATTACAGTACCTGCAACAGTTTTGTTTCTATTGCCTTTGGCAAGAATAAAACAATACCAGCATCTTTTTTTTAGAATAAGTTATATGGCACTAGTATTAATTGGTGTGGTGATATTTAGTTCTAGCAGCGAAAACGCTACGTATGTAATAGCACTAATAGGCGTAGGCTTATGGTATATTATGATTGAAGACAAGAAAGCATGGCATCATGCATTACTTATTTTTGTATTACTGCTTACCAGTGCATCCTCTACAGATTTATTTAAGATTGGCAACTTAAAAGATTATGTCCATCAATACTCTTTAAAAGCTTTACCTTGTTTTATTGTATGGTGTGTATTAATTTGCCAACTTACTTTTAAAAATTTTGGGCAACCTACAACTGCCAAAGCATGAATAAACAGGTAACCATAGTAATACCAGTATGTAACGAGGAAGATAATGTAGCCATACTAGTGCAGGCATTAGATGCTGTGTTTGCAACCTTACCTTACAAACACGAAATTATTTTTGCCGATGATGGCAGCAAAGACAACACTTTGCCTAATATAAAAGCATTGGCTGCTGCTTCTAACCATATTTTTTACATTTCCTTATCCAGAAACTTTGGTCATCAAAATGCACTGAAAGCTGGGCTTGATATTGCTCATGGTGATTGTGTAATAAGTATGGATGGAGATATGCAACATCCACCAACGCTTATACCTATTTTATTACAAAACTGGGAAGCTGGTTTTGATATTGTGTACACCATTCGCAACGAAGACAGGGATTTATCTATTGTAAAACGTAAAACATCAAGTATGTTTTATGCACTTATAAATCGGTTGTCTGATATTGAACTGGATAAAGGTGCTGCAGATTTTAGATTGATGAGCCGCCGTACCGTAGATGCTTTTAAAAAATTTGGCGAGCATGATTTATTCATACGTGGCTTGGTAGATTGGTTGGGCTTTACCCAAATAGGTATTAGCTATAATCCTGCACAACGTATGAGTGGTACTAGTAAATACACTCTTAAAAAAATGGTGAGGTTTGCATTGCAGGGTATTACATCGTTTAGTGTAAAGCCTTTGCATATAGCTACTTACTTAGGGTTTACATTCTCCTTACTTTCTTTACTGTATATACCTTATGTGTTGTGGAGTTTATATTATGGACATACCATTTCGGGTTGGGCATCTATGATTGTTACCATTGCTTTTTTTGGTGGTTTGCAACTAATGATATTGGGTATTATAGGTATGTACTTAGGTAAGTTGTTTGTACAAAGCAAGCAACGCCCACACTACATTATAAAAGAAACCAACCTTACTACATGAGCCAAGTGTTGCTAAGTTTTGATGTAGAAGAGTTTGATATGCCTTTAGAATATCAACAAACTATTTCTTTAGAAGAACAATTGCAAGTGGGCAAGCAAGGCTTGGATGCAGTAGTGCAATTATTACAAAAGCAAAACATTGTTGCTACCCATTTTACCACAGCTAATTTTGCCAATCACTATTCTGAGGCTATAAAAAATTTGAGTGAACAGCATGAAATTGCTTCTCATACTTATTATCATTCAAATTTTAAGGAGGAGCATTTACTACAGTCTCGTTTAGTATTAGAAGCCATAACTGGCAAGCCTGTAATTGGCTTGCGTATGCCACGCATGAAAGTGATAGAAATGAATTTGGTAAAAGCTGCTGGTTATACTTATGACTCTTCTATAAACCCAACATGGCTACCTGGCAGGTACAATAATTTAAGTAAGCCCCGAACCATTTATTATCAAGATGAAATGCTGCGATTGCCAGCAAGCGTATCGCCTACGCTTAGGTTACCTTTATTTTGGTTGGGATTTAAAAATTATCCTTATGCATTATTCTTGCATTTATGCAGGCAATGCCTGCATAAAGATGGCTATGTATGCTTGTACTTTCACCCATGGGAGTTTACCAATTTGAGTAATTATCAAATGCCAGGCTATACCAAAAAACCAGATGGCAAAAAACTATGGAGCCGATTAGATAAGTTGATTACCGATTTAAAAATGGATAACGACTTTAGCACTATCCAACAATTTTTACAAACCAAAAAACCTGCTATATAAAACAAGCAGGGCTTTTAACCTTCAACCAAAATATACCAACTGTTATTTTTTTGTTCTTTTAAATACGCTTACATCTCCTTGTTCAGCAATTTCAAGAATAATTTTTTCTAATCCGTTTTCAAGTGACACATAAAATTTTGTAGTCTCACCATTATCTAGCTCAATAGCATCTGTAGCTTTATAATTAGCGTACTTTTTAGCGATTGTTTTATTGGCTTCGGTAGAAAGTTTGTTTAAACCAATTGCTTTACTCACAGCAATTCTTTCGCCTTGAAAACTATAAAATGCTTCTGCCTTTTGCCCTTGTATCGTGGTAAATGATGCTTTGGCAAATTCATTTCCTATAGTCCATGTTACATCTTTTGCTTCAGCAAATTCTTGCCTAAAGTTGTCCATTACTTTATAGTTTACTCTTTTGCTGTCGTCTTTTGCAAAAACACTTACTGATAGGCTTACAACCATTAAGGCTGCGATAATTAATTTTTTCATTTTTAAAATTTAAGGTTTGTGTGAATGTTGTTTTTTAATTTTTGTTTGTCATTTTTTATATTGACAAGTCAAAAGTAGATTGGTGTGTATGGGTAACGAAGCACATTGTGATTGGTTACACCATTTTGCTCAATGATGGTATAAACGGTATTTGAATAAGCTATCAAACAAAGTGAATGGTAAGCTGTAACCCTTTGTAGTAAGGCATTACTAACTAGTTCTTAATAAAAACATAAAAGGCGTAATGATAGGGTTAAAATTTAAAAACGGCTTTAACAGAATCAAAAACCTAAATTATTATAGTTGCTTTTGTAATAGATTTGTTGGAGAAGGTTTTAATTACGCAATGGTAAAAGCTTAATACATATTTATAGCTTAACATGTGCGACGCAACCGCAGCCCCATTATTATACAAAGGCTGGTAACAAAAAATATCTCCTCCAATGAACTACTTAGCTCATGC
>JAYVRD010000097.1:0-2305 GCA_043776595.1 Chitinophagaceae bacterium
CATATACAACTTCTTTAAAAACTTTAATACTCAAAAAGGAAGACTAATGACAACGTTGAATTTTAAATTCGGAATTATTAAAGCATTTTAGTATATAATGGGGACAGGGGTAGCCAGCATTGGCATTTCAATAAATATTCAACCAAAAAAGAATTAACGCACTAACTATTTATTCAACCAGCCTTTGCTTCATTGCCTCATACAAAATCATACCAGTAGCTACGCCTACATTAAGGCTTTCAAAACTAGATACCATAGGTATATTAAAAGTATCATCACAAATTTTCATTAATGGTGGATAAACACCTTTTTCTTCCCCACCCATTATAATGGCACAGGGTTCATGTAAAACCAAATTAAAGAGTTTTGTTTTAGCAGTCATTTCACTGGCAAATACTTTTATACCGTTTAAGTGCAAATCATCCACAGCTTTCATTAAGCTATTTACACGGCAAATATTTATCATTTCTAAAGCACCAGCACTTGTTTTAACTGCATCTTCATTTAAAGCACCAACGCCTTTGTCTGGAATAATAAGAGCTTGTGCACCACAACAAACTGCTGTTCGTGCTATAGCTCCTATGTTTCTAATATCGGTTACGCCATCTAAAATAATAAATAAAGGAATTTCCCCTTTGCTATTTACAAAATCAATTACTTGTTGTAAGTCTTGGTAGCGTACAGCACTTTTAAAAGCTACAATACCTTGGTGCTGAATATTGGTAAGTGAATTAATTTTTTCAACTGGCACATACTGTATAGGTACATTGTTTTGTGCAGCTAAGGTTCTTATTTCATTCACTACATCACCACTAGCTTTTTTAGAAAGCAAAATTTTATCAATGGTTTGCTGCTGCTTTAATGCTTCTACTACAGGGTTACGCCCAGCAATTATATTTTTCTTAGGTACAAACATTAAGCTTTCTTCTTTTTAGAAATAAGATACATCAAAAGCGATGATATAATAATATACACAACCACCAAGCCTGCTATAGAAAACTTGAGTATAGCAGACCACCTACTTATTGTAACTGAAAGATTGCTACCATAACCACCTAGTGTTATTAGCATGGTTATATTCTCAACCAAATCCAATACGCCCACCAATACACTCAACTCCAAAAAAATCAACCCAAGAGTTTTTAAGCCCGATGAACGATAGTTATCCATCAATGCTTTGCAACAAACCAAAAACAAGCTAGTATAGGCAATAATAAATAAAAAATCTATCCCCGTATTAAACTGCATATTTTTTATACCAGCAGCCTGCATCATCGTTTTTGCAGTTTCAAAATTTTTGCTCAGTTCAAAGCTTATTATACCTTTTGGTGTTGCCTTTGTTGTTACTTCTATGCTCAGCCACCGCATCACTAAAAACATCACAACAGTTGCTACGCAAGCTATCAATATCTTTTTTCTCATTATTGCAAAGAAACAAAAAAACCTCTGCCAACAAGTAGCAGAGGTTGTAAGTTTATTTTTTTGAAACCAGCTTTTGTAACTCCCATTAAGCATCGTTGCGTCGCACTCTTCAACGCTTTGTTCTTTATTCAGCTTTTATCTTAGCGTAAGTTAAATTACTTTAAGCCAAAAGCTTTTTTCACTTTAGTTACATAATCCAATTTCTCCCAAGTAAATAATTCTACTTTTATTTTTTTCACCTTACCGTCTGGCGAAGTAAATGTTTTTTCCACCACTTCATTTTTACGCCCCATATGTCCATAAGCAGCTGTTTCGCTATACATGGGTGTACGTAGTTTTAAGCGTTGTTCAATAAAGTAAGGTTTCATATCAAAAACACTTTCTACTATTTTACCAATTTCACCATCAGTCATTTCTACTTTGGCAGTGCCGTAGGTATTTACATTAATAGATGTTGGTTGTGCCACACCAATAGCATACGATACTTGCACCAAAACTTCATCAGCCACACCAGCAGCTACCAAGTTTTTTGCTATATGCCTTGTAGCATAAGCAGCACTTCTATCCACCTTACTTGGGTCTTTACCACTAAAAGCACCACCACCATGTGCACCTTTACCACCATACGTATCTACAATAATTTTACGCCCAGTTAAGCCAGTATCACCATGTGGACCACCAATTACAAACTTACCTGTTGGGTTAATATGGTACTTAATTTTATCGTTAAAAAGCTTAGAATACTTTTTGTATTTGCTTTTAACTCTAGGTATTAAAATATCAACAATATCTTTTTTAATTTGAGCCAACATTTTAGCTTCCGTATCAAAGTCATCATGTTGGGTAGATACTACTATTGCATCAATACGCACAGGTTTGTTGT
>JAYVRD010000098.1:0-8868 GCA_043776595.1 Chitinophagaceae bacterium
ATTCCGCTAGACTCTGAGACAGTGGAAATGCCTTTTGCTAGAGACTGTGAAAGCAGTGAAGATGTTGAGTTCTATTTCAAACTACCTAACTGGTTTAAGATAAAAACACCCATTGGAAACTACAATCCAGATTGGGCTGTGGTATTAAAAGGCGAAAAGAAAATTTATTTTATTGCCGAAACAAAGGATACTGATAGTGAATTGAGAGGTAGTGAATTAATGAAGATAAAATGTGGCAAAGCACACTTTAGTAGTTTTGAGAATGTTAGATACGAAAAGGTTAAAACTGTAGCACAATTAATAAGCCCATAGTCAGCCAAATAAACATCCACAGCTAAACATGTGCGACGCAACCGCAGCTTAATATTCGTCAAAAGCTGGTTACTAAAACTTTCATACTCTGTTAATGGGTTGGTAACAATAGGTTAATATGGGCATGGCAATTTGCAACCATGAAAATTATTATTGCCATCATGTTGCTTTCAGGTATTGGTGCATCGCTTAATAATATTGGTAAGCACAAATTGCAGCAAACCATTGCTGCCCGAACAACCATTGAAGTAGTGAATAATAAAATGGGTACTATAAAAAACATTGGTAGTAGCAATGCTCCTTTTTATGTAATACGCCATCAAGAACAATACATTAATTTGTTTGCACCCAATATACCTGCACATTTTAAAAGAGAAAATGCCACTGTAATTTTTAGTGGAGAAATGAAAGCCATGCACCCCATGGAAGATGAATTTGGGCAGTATTTTGTAGTAACCAATATGCAGGAGGCAACTATTGCAAAACGATAGTGATTTTTATTTACGCTTACTTTTTAAAAATTTTTCTTTTATTACATCGCCCATAGGTTTGTTATACACTTTGCCTTCTACCCAACTAATAACATCTAAATAGGCAAAGGCTCTGGTTTCAAATCTGTTTTTTTCTAGGTGTTTTATCTTTTCTAAAAATTGCTCTAATTCTGGTTTCATTTGCCTTGGCGATACACCAAAAGAATGACGTAAGAATTTAAACATCTCTTCTTCTACCACAGTTAAGTTTTTCATTTTGGCCATAAAACGATAGACCGATTTTATGAGTGAATCCATTATATCGAAATTACCCAGCTCGTAATGTGCCATCATGTGTAATAAACGTGCATAGCACTGTAGGTCTATACGTAAGTCAATAGGGCCGTTTATTATTTTTTGTAAATAATCTATAGAGCCGTCATAATCTGCACTACCAAACAACAGCGATGCAAACTTGTAGTTAAATACTAAAATTCTATGCCTATCTACAAACAAACCATAGGCTTCTAACTTAGCTTCAATATGTGGTATTAGTGCTACGCCCTCTTTAAAACTACCTTGCATTAAGTGCCTGTTTATTTTAGCACTGTTGATGTAAATAGAAGTATGGGTTCTAAAATTATCGTATTGGTTGGCAATGGCTGTTTTGGCAAATGTTTCAAACTGTTGTAGTACAATATCAAACTCATTAAAGTTGCGTAAATCAAAATGGGCGTTTAATAAGGTGTGCATTCCTTTTATATAGTGCCCAGTTTCTACTCCTACCATTTGTGGTTCTTCGGCAAAAACATCAACCCATTTTTTTGCGTAGCGGTAATACATTAAAAAGTCTTGCCTAATAAAAGCATACCAACAATAGCTTTGATACAAGTATAATTTTTCGTAAAAACCATTAATGGCTTTTACATCTTCTGGCAACTCGTTTTTAAAATAAGTTTTCACAGCTAGTTCATCTTGCTCGTTGCGTGCATGCCCATTAATAATATACCATCGGTACAGCAATAAGGCAAGATTAGACAACTTGGTAACCCGATAAATATGTTTACTTACTTGCATAGCCTCGTGTGTTAGCAGCTCTGTTTTATCTGTTCCTGTTCGGGTAATATGCAAGGTCTCAATCTTTTTTTCTAATGAAAGGGCTTGTACTAAAAAATTGAATTTTTGATTGGCTTTGGCTAATTCTTTAGCCCTTTCTAAAATACGGAGTGCTTGGTGCTTTAAACCCTTGTTATACAAAAGGCGGGCATTATCTAAATGTTCACTTAGTTGTAAATCTATATTATCGGTGGTTTTTAATAACCGCAGGCTAGCCAGTAATTGCTTGTATAAATGTGTTTTCAGGTTGGCAAGCTGTGGCTTGGTTACGCTTTTAAGCTTTTTAAGTAGCAGGGTTTCATCGTATTCATGCATTTTGTCCAATGCATCGAATAACAACACCACTTTTAAATCATCTTTTCCCGAACTTCTGGTGATGTAAAGCTTAAAATGGCGTTTTTCTGATTTCTCTAAAGAGTGGATCAATTGAAATAATATATCTGAAAATCGGTTGGACATGATATTGGTTTTCGTCTAAAACCCAATATGTCAAAGGGTTTTATATTTTCTTTCACGCTTTTGGCATGATAAAATGATGTGTAAGATGTTTTGAACAGCTTGCAATCTCCTGCTACTTTTATGTCATCAAAGTAAATGAGCAGAGCGATTTTGAAAATATGGCAAGCAATCGTTAGAAGAAAAATAATAAGCAATCGAAGAGGCTAAAATACTATCGGTTAGAATGGCAAATTAAACCGACTTACAAATTTTTCATATGGCAAGCAATCGTTAGAGGCTGCTCCGTTTCTACGGAGGAGCCCTTTTTTTGGTTTTTGCTCAGCGAATGTAGAAGATAAATTAAAACTCCCAAGAAATTTTTGAAAAACCCGTTTTCATCCAACCTACGCAACTAGTATAGAATAATCTGTGAGCAAAACCAGTAAAAGAAATTGAAATGTACATTATTACCTTTTTCTCCTCCTCTTGGGCTTACTGTGCTATGGAAAATAATTATAGAGTACTTGCTCCTATCAAACTCCCTACTAAAGCCAACCAAAGACCCAAACACAAAGCTCCCAATCTTAAGATTCACCCAAAGCAGTTAGTAAAAAAATACTAAAATAATTAGTGTTGATAATAAAAACCTATTATCTTTATCCCCTCAATTAATTTTATCAGACTAAAACATTATTAGACATGAGTAACTCAGAAAAATTAAAAGCACTAAAACTTACCATCGACAAAATAGACAAAGACTATGGTAAAGGTAGCGTAATGATGATGGGTGATAAGCCCGAAAGAGAAATGGAAGTTATATCCACAGGATCTATTGGCTTAGATGTAGCTCTAGGCGTAGGTGGAGTGCCGAAAGGCAGAATAATTGAAATTTATGGCCCAGAAAGTAGTGGTAAAACAACTATTGCTACACATATAATAGCCGAAGCTCAAAAGAAGGGCGGCATGTGTGCTTTTATAGATGCAGAACATGCTTTTGATAGTTCTTATGCTCAAAAGTTAGGTGTTGATGTAGATAATCTATTAATCTCTCAACCGGATTATGGTGAGCAAGCTTTAGAAATAGCCGACCGCTTAATACTATCAGGAGCATTGGATGTGTTGGTAATAGATTCTGTAGCTGCTCTTGTACCTAAAAGTGAGTTGGAAGGCGAAATGGGCGATAGCAAAATGGGCCTTCATGCAAGGTTAATGAGCCAAGCCCTGCGTAAGCTCACGGCTACCATTAGCAAAACCAATACGGTTTGTATATTCATTAATCAATTGCGTGAGAAAATAGGTGTAATGTTTGGCAACCCAGAAACAACTACTGGTGGTAATGCCTTAAAGTTTTATGCTTCGGTACGTTTAGACATTCGTCGTTCTGCCCAAATAAAAGATGGCGATGAAGCGATTGGTAATCATGTGAAAGTAAAAGTGGTAAAAAATAAAGTGGCTCCACCTTTTCGTAGTGCAGAGTTTGATATTATATTTGGTGAGGGAATTAGTAAAGTGGGCGAAATAATAGACATGGGTGTAGAATTGGGTATTGTAAATAAAAGTGGAAGTTGGTTTAGCTACGAAGCCAATAAATTGGGTCAGGGTAGAGAATCAGTAAAACAATTACTACAAGATAACCCTGGCTTAGCAAACGAAATTGAAGCTAAAATAAGAGCTAAGATTACAGAAATGCAGGGTGGTGTAGTAGTAGCAAAAGAAGAAGCGTAATTATAGACTTTGATACACGGATTAGTAAGCAAAATAAACCCCACAATTGTGGGGTTTATTATTTTAATGAGTTCAACCCTTTACCAGCAAGTAATCATTATCCATATCTTTCCTTTTAATTATTGTAAACAAATAGCATGAGCAACATTAAAAAACTCAGCAGCCAAAAACGCATAGCCCTAGTGGCACACGATAGTAAGAAATCTGACCTAACAGATTGGGCTATTTTTAACAAACAAACCTTATCCAAACATATTCTTTTTGCTACTGGTACTACAGGTAAACTTATTGAAAAAGCATTAGAACAAAAAGTAATCAAACTATTAAGCGGACCATTAGGAGTCGATCAACAAATAGGTAGTATGATAGCCAAAGGTGAAATTGATATATTGATTTTCTTTTGGGATCCCATGGAAGCTCAACCCCATGATAGCGATGTAAAAGCCTTACTACGCTTAGGTGTAGCATGGAATATACCTATGGCTTGTGATAGAGCTACAGCAGATTTTTTAATGACATTACCATTTATGCACCAAGAGTATGATGCTGTACAACCAGATTACACAGATTATTTAACTAGAGAAATTAAAGATGACGAATAATGAGGCATTGTGTTAGGGACAAAAAACAAATGCTCACATTCTGCTGCAATCGATAAATATAAAAATCTTTAGAGTAGCATTAGCGTTTCTATACAATTTTATTCGTATCAATAAAATTAGTTTAAAGATGTAAAACTTAATTTTATTGAGGTTGGTTGAAAAATAAAAAACTATTTATTTCCTTACTTCAATTCCACCCATTCACTTACATTGTTTCCAAAATCTACTGCCGATACAATCAATTTATTACGGGTATAAGCACTCAACTCATCCAATTTTAGCAAAGCTTCTTTAGTTGCAGGTACAAACTTTACAAGCTGCCCATTCAACAATCTTAATTCTTTGTTTTCGGGCACAGCATAAATTGCAAATCCTTTTATCGCTTCTTTACCCTTGTATGTAATTTGAAAACTATTAGCCGTATTCACTACTTTTTCTACCATTGGTTTTTCTGGCGGCACACTATCAATCCAAAGCATAGCAGGTATCAAAGCAGGCAAGTGATAATAATTATTCCTTAAACTGTCTACCCAACCCAATGGATTACGATTAAAGCTTTTACTACTAAAATAAATGCTACCCTGTGTAGTATTATACTTTCTTAATTCTATAATTTGATTGGGTAATTCTGTCTTTTTATTCCAGCCAGCATTTTTTTCATCACCTCTATAAATACCATGACCGATATAAATATGCTTGCCATATCCATGATCGTTCCACCATTTTAATAGCACATCATAATCGCAAAGTTTATGCCCACGCTCCCAGTACAATTGTGGCGTTACATAATCAATCCAACCTTTTTGTAGCCACAATAAAATATCGGCATACAAATCATCGTAATTTGTTTGTCCAGCTTTGGTTTCGCTACCCATGGGGTCGTCTTTTTTATTACGCCATACACCAAAGGGACTAATGCCAAATTTTACTCTAGGGTTTGCATTGCGTATAGTAGCATACAATTCTTTTATAATACTATCGCAATTGCTCCTACGCCAATCATCTTTTTTTAAACCATTTCCGTATTGTACAAATGTTTTTTGGTCAGGAAATTCCTTTCCAGCAATACGGTAAGGGTAAAAGTAATCGTCCATATGTATGGCATCTACTTCGTACTTGTTTACAATATCCCTCACCACTTCATTTACAAATTTTCTTACTTCGGGCAGCCCAGGATTAAAGTAACGAGTTGTACCATAGTCTAAAAACCAATCAGGATGAATTTTGGTAATATGCGTAGGTGCAATAGACGATTTGCCGATGCGAAACGTAGCCCTATAAGGATTTAACCAAGCATGAAACTCCATTCCACGTTTATGTGTTTCCTCAATCATAAATTGCAAGGGGTCGTAGTAAGGGGTTGGTGGTGTGCCTTGTTTGCCCATCAAATATTCGCTCCAAGGTTCAAGGCTTGATGGGTAAAAAGCATCTGCAGCAGGGCGTATTTGCACCACCAAAGCATTCATGCCATTGTGCTGCTGAAAATCAGCCAATCGAATAAATTCAGCTTTTTGTTCTTCTATACTCAGCCCTTTTTTGCTAGGCCAATCAATATTTTCTACACTGGCCACCCAAACACCTCTAAATTCATAGTTGGGTTGTGCAAACGCATTGCAAGCAAAAAAAGCAGCTATTAAAAATGCAAACATGTTTTTCATAAAAACTAAGATAAAGTAGTTGTACAAAATAAAAAACCAATGTGGATGTTTTAACAAAGCATACAACGGCAATACACATTGTAAAGTAGTTGCATGTAGCCAGCGATAGTATTTCAATTAAGCGGCGGTTGCGTCGCACATGTTAAGCTGTAGAATATCTATTAAGCCGTCCAAAAACAACAGTCTGAGTATGAATCTAAAAAGCAAAGCAAAATATTTTATCAACCCAAAAATAGCAACCACTTTTAAACGCTTACCCCAAAACCTTTACTTTTAGTACCATGATACCCCATAATGATGAACACTTCATGCTGCAAGCATTAAAAGAAGCCGAGCAAGCCTACCACGAAGATGAAGTGCCTGTTGGAGCAGTGGTAGTTATAAATAATAAAGTGATAGCCCGAGGCTACAACCAAACCGAAAAGTTAAATGACCCTACCGCCCATGCCGAAATGATTGCCCTTACCTCTGCATTTAACCATTTAGGTGCAAAATATTTACCCAATGCTACCTTATATGTTACAGTAGAACCCTGCCTTATGTGTTGTGGTGCACTGTATTGGAGTAAAATAAGTAGAATAGTTTATGGGGCAAGAGATGAAAAAAATGGCGGACTACGTTTTTTCCTAGACGGGGAAGGATTACTAAAACCCGAACGCTGGCCCTTTCACCCAAAAACACAATTGGTAAAAGGGGTTATGGCAGAAGAGGGTGCTGCTTTAATGAAATCTTTTTTTAAAAATAAACGGTAAAATTTTACCGTTAAAACAAATAGCAGCATTTCCTAAACCTAAATATAAAATAAACAGTAAATAATTTCTGTTTTGATATAAATTTTACTTATTTTCCTATAATTTCACACAAATCAGCAATATTTTTCCGCATGAATGATGTAAAATTTAAACTTTTAGGTGAAAAAGTAAAAGAACGAAGAGAGGAACTCGGCTACAATCAGAAAGATTTAGCAGAGCTTACTCAAATTAGCGAACGCACCATACGCAGCATAGAGCAAGGCAATGGCAGTAGCAAAATAGATTATTGGCGGAAAGTATTAGATGTACTTGGTTTAGAAATGCGAATTCAGTTTAAACCCATGAGCGATGCGGCAAGGCAAAGTGTATAACAACAATATTTTGGCTGGCGTTTTAACCGAAACGGATGCAGGGGACTTTGTTTTTCACTACGACCATAATTATTTTTTCAATACTACTTTGCCACCCATTAGTGTTTCACTGCCCAAAGCAAAACAAAACCATCGTTCAGTCATATTATTCCCCTTCTTTTTTAATATGATTAGCGAAGGAGCAAACCGCCGTGTTCAAAATAAATTTTTAAAAATAGACGAGAACGATTATTTCGGCTTGCTTTTAAAAAC
This sequence comes from Chitinophagaceae bacterium, assembly GCA_043776595.1. Lineage (GTDB taxonomy): Bacteria > Bacteroidota > Bacteroidia > Chitinophagales > Chitinophagaceae > UBA1930. The sequence continues at coordinate 7,697 of JAYVRD010000098.1, forward strand.
GGCTTCTAACGAAACCATAGGAGCTATTACAGTAAAAGAAGATAATACAATAAATGAACAACAACTTTAATAATATACAAGTATGTCCGGCCACCCTGCAAGAAGGCTTTACTACCTACTCACCCAAAGCCATAAAAGAGGTGTTTAATGGTGTTAAGGTTAGCCATGTACTTACGTTTCCATCACCCAAAAGTGAAACAAAAGAGCAACTAGAATTTTTGGAGAAAAGAAAACGTATTTCTATTTCGGGCGTACAAGAAAAATATTCAGTAAAACTTGTAAACAACCAATTTGAGCTTACCGAAATTGGTGGGGAGTATATTTTAAAACCCATACCGGCCGATGTATTGTTTGCCAGCCAAGTACCAGCCAATGAGCATGTAACCATGCAAATAGCCAATCAAATTTTTAAATTGCCTACTGCAAAATGTGCCATTATTTTTTTTGCCGATGGAGAGCAAGCCTACATTACCAAGCGTTTTGATGTACAAGCAAATGGCAAGCGATGTTTAAAAGAAGATTTTGCAAGTTTGGCACAAGTATCCACACAAAATGCTGGTAATAATTACAAATACAATTATGCATACGATAAAATGGCAGCTTTGATAGATGCTTATTTTCCAGCAGCTATACTAGCAAAAGAGCAGTTTTTTAATCTCATCGTTTTTAACTACTTGTTTAGCAATGGCGATGCTCATTTAAAAAACTTTAGTCGTATAGATTGTGAAGGAAATGGCGATGGTAAGCTAGCCCCAGCTTACGATTTACTAAACACCAACATCCACACTAACGATGGCTTTTTGGCTTTGGAAGATGGGCTGTATAAAGATGATTTTAAGCACCCTAGTTTTGGTGTTTTGGGCTATTATGGATACGATGATTTTATAAGTTTTGCCGAAAAAATTGGCTTACTTACCATCCGTGCCAAAAGAATAGTTGATGCTTTTTTAAAAAGGCAAGATGAGGTTGAAAAATTGGTAAATAATAGTTTTATGGATAGCAATACAAAAGAAACGTACCTAAAAAATTACCACGAAAGACTAAAAATGTTAAACAAAAAAGTGAGTAATTAACCCTACCTTTCGAGTTAAGAAAGAAATCATTTTTCATTTTAGTCAAATCAAATGGCTTGGGCTAAATTTGGCATTCAAATACAAAACCCTAAATTTTAT
>JAYVRD010000099.1:0-8849 GCA_043776595.1 Chitinophagaceae bacterium
CAATAACTGTTTACATCAATAATGTTTGTTTAACAGGAAAACAGTTTATTTGTAGTTAGCAATGCAAGATTGCCAATTGAAAACCACAAGATGAACTACGAAATAAAACAATTTGATAAGTTTAAATTTATTGAAGAAGGCGAAGGTGAACCGCTATTGCTATTGCATGGCTTGTTTGGTGCATTAAGCAATTTTGCCGATTTGATTGAGCACTTTCGTAAAACACACAAAGTAATTGTGCCTTTACTGCCTTTGTTTGATTTAGATATTTTTCATACCACAGTGGGCGGCTTAGAAAAATTTGTTCAAAAATTTATAGAAGCAAGGGGCTACAATAATATACACCTTATGGGCAACTCTTTAGGTGGACATGTGGCTTTGGTACATGTATTAAAACATCCTGAAAAAATAAAATCAGTTATACTTACGGGCAGCAGTGGCTTGTTTGAAAATGGTATGGGAGATAGCTACCCCAAACGTGGCGATTATGAATACATGCGTAAGAAAGTAGAAATTACTTTTTACGATCCTGCTATGGCTACCAAAGAGTTAGTAGATGAAGTGTTTGAGATAACCAATAACCGCATAAAAGTTATTAAAATTATATCGCTGGCAAAAAGTGCCATACGCAATAATTTGGGCGAAGAATTAAACCAAATAAAGCAACCAACGCTTTTAATTTGGGGTAATAACGATAGCATTACTCCACCATTTGTAGGTAAGGAGTTTAATAAGCTTATACCCAATAGCGAAATACACTTTATAGATAAGTGTGGACATGCCCCTATGATGGAACTGCCACATGAGTTTAATGAAATACTCGATAAATTTCTCACAAAACTTAGGCAGCCAGCAACTATTGCCTAATTGTTTACGTTTATGTCTACAATCGAAAAGAACTTAATGTTAGCATCACAAATTATAACTACACATTACCCAGCCATTAACCTCTTCGACAAGGTATCTTTTGCCCTACAACTAATGGACGATTTTGATATTCTACACCTACCTGTATTAAGCGAAGAAAAATATGTAGGCTTGATAAGCAAAGATGATTTGCTAGATGCCAATGAAGATGCTTTAGTAGCAGTGTTGGAGCAACAGCTAATAAAAGCATTGGTAAAAAGCGAAGAACATTTTACAGTAGCGTTAAAACTAATTAACGAGCAGCAACTATCTATGATAGCAGTAATAAACGAGCAGCATGAACTTACAGGTACCATTACTGCTAATGATTTATTAAGACAATTAGCTCATTTTTTAGGTACAGATGAAGTAGGTGGATTAATTGTATTAGAAATGGATAGACGCAACTACTCCTTTGGAGAAATGTCTAGACTAGTAGAAACTAACGATGCACATATTACCCAGCTCAACTCATACACAGAAGCCGAAACTGGCCTTGCCATAGTAACCCTAAAAATAAACAAGATAGAAGTAAGCGATATTGTAGCTACTTTTCAGCGATACGATTATAATGTACGCTACTATTTTGGAGAAGAACAGTATGCCAACGAACTAAAGGAAAACTACAACCACCTTATTTCTTACCTTAATATGTAGTTTTCATTTCATGCTAAGTTTCTCTAAGTACTAAGTATAAAATATTTATCAATCATTTACTTTTATCACCCACCAATAGTACATTTTACATGAGGCAATTCCTCAGCATCATTATAGTTTGTTTTATCTGTAGCAAAAGTTTTGCTCAAACCGCTATGTTAGATACTGCAACTAAAAAATTACTAACTATTACTGGGGTTAAAGTATCGGGCAACAAAAGAACAAGATTATACATTATACAGCGAGAATTAGTTTTTTCCACCGGGCAAACATTAACCAAAGAAAAAGTAGAAGAAAACATGCTGCTATGCAAGCAACAGCTTATGAACACTGCATTGTTTGTAGAAGTGGTAGTGATGGCAGAAAGACCAGACAGCAACAGTGTAGCCATCCAAATTAATCTTAAAGAGCGTTGGTATCTATTTCCACTGCCTTACTTTAAATTGATTGATAGAAACTTTAACCAATGGTGGGTAGAACAAAACAGAGATTTTAGCCGAGTGAATTATGGACTAAAATTTACACAACACAATTTTAGTGGGCGAAACGATAACCTAAGTATCCTACTCATTGGTGGCTATTCTACTCAAATTGGTTTTAGGTACGATCAACCCTATGCCGAAAAAACCTTAAAGCATGGCTTTAGTGTGGGCTTTGGCTACAACAAAAGCAAAGAATTGAATTATGGTACACTAAACAACAAGCAAGTTTTTTTTAAGCAAGAAAATAAGTTTACCAAAGAATCCATTGGTGGAGATATTACTTACTCTTACAGACCAGATAGTAAACAACGCCATTATTTTAGGGTAGGTTATATTGATGAAAACTTAAGTGATACAGTTGCAAAACTAAACCCAGATTATTTTGGTAGCGGTATTACCCGTATGCGTTATGCTGAGCTAACGTATATTTTTCAATACTTTGGTGTAGATTATATTCCCTACCCATGGAAGGGTTTTACAGTAGAAGGAAACGTACACAATCGTGGTTTTAAAAAAGAGTTTAACGAGCTGCAAATAAACCTACGTGGCACTTATAGCCTACCACTACCTTACAAGTTTGGCTTATACTTACAAGCTGCTACCAGCATTAGCCTGCCTACCAATCAACCCTTTTACAACAACCGCTTATTTGGCTACAACGATTTTGTAATGCGTGGCTTAGAGTATTATGTAATAGATGGCAGCATTGGTTTTTTTACAAGGGCTACTTTGCGTAAAGAGTTGTTTCACTTTAATTATAAAACAGGACTAAAAAGTAAAACCTACGATAAAATACCATTTCGTTTTGTATTAAAAACCTATGGCGATGCTGGCTATGCATACGATAGACAACCCAACAGCACCAGTTTTTTAAACAATAAAACCTTGTACACGGGCGGTATAGGTTTAGACATTATTACCTTTTACGATATTGTATTTAAGTTTGAATACAGCTTCAACCAGTTTGGTGGCAATGGTTTGTTTTTTCACACTCGGAGTGATTTTTAATGTCTCGGCTTTTAGCCAATACATATTGCCGCAGATGTATGCATAAACACAGAAAAAACCTACCAAAAACATCTGGACCGTGGCAATAGAAAATAGTTTGTAAAATATGGAATGACTTTGCATTGCTAAATTCATATTCCGCTGCTTAACATGTGCGACGCAACCGAAGTTGAATAGAAATCCAAAAGCTTGTTCCATAAAAAATACTACTGATTCAAAATTTTGCGAAGCAAAATAATCTTGTGTACATCCCTTCAATCTATGTCACCCTTATGCTTGTATTTAAAACTAAATCTACCCAATAAAAAAAACCCCTTTGGCTACCTCCCAAAAATTCAGGTTATTTGCAGCCAATCAATTTATACCACATGCTACCCAAGTACAAACGTATTTTACTCAAACTTTCTGGCGAAGCTCTTTTAGGTGCTAATACTGGCGAACCTTTTGACCCCAAAGTAATAGAAGGCTACGCCTACGATATTAAAGAAGTAATAAACCTGGGTGTACAAGTAGCCATTGTAATTGGTGGTGGAAATATTTATCGTGGTATGAATGAAGCAGAGAGTGGTATAGAACGTGCCCATGGAGATTATATGGGTATGCTAGCTACCATGATTAATGCTATGGCTATGCAAGCCATGCTAGAAAAAATTGGTGTGTACACCCGCCTACAAAGTGCTATCAATATGGAGCAAGTAGCCGAGCCTTACATTCGCCGAAAAGCCTTACGCCATTTAGAAAAAGGACGTGTCGTAATTTTTGGTGCTGGTACTGGCAACCCTTATTTTACTACAGATACTGCAGGCAGCCTGCGAGCCATAGAAATGAAAGCCGATGTTATTTTAAAAGGCACAAGGGTAGATGGCATTTACACTGCCGATCCAGAAAAAGACCCCACCGCTACCCGTTTTGAAAAAGTGTCTTTTCAAGACTGTATTAGCAAGAACTTAAAAGTAATGGACATGACAGCCTTTACCCTTTGTATGGAAAACAAACTACCCATTATTGTTTTTGATATGAACAAACCCGGTAACTTACTAAACGTAGTACAAGGTTTAGATGTGGGTACTTTGGTGAGTTAATATTTTTCTTTAACGAGACGCCGAAATAAAATGTATAACCCTGCTTATGATTTGTAAGTGGGGTTTTTTGTGTGTGGAGTGAACAGGGTAGGTACTTTTATAAGGTTGGGTTTGTGTGCCTTGCAAATGTGCCTGACTTGGTGCGTTGGCTAATAATACTACTGCATCATCGCATTTATTTTGTTCTGCCACTCGTCCTCAAACACCACCTGAAATTCAAAGTCATGGTCGGGGAATTCGTCAAACAATTCTTTCCATGCTTTCTTTGCACCTAACTCATTGCACAAAGTAAAAACGTCTTGCTTATATTTTGTGTCCTCGTTTTTCAAGTGAATACCTTTTGTCTCTAAAACAAAAACGGTGTCGTAATCTTCATTCTTTGTCTTGCTTTTATTGGCTGCAACAAAGTCAGGAAAAATTTTATTTTTCTTCCAGCCTTGTATATGATAATCCTGTCTGCTCATGTTGCGATACCACCACAATAATTTTTCCTGCTCGTCTAAGTAAATGGCAACAGACTTTTCCAATTCATTGATATTTTCCTCCGGCACATAGTCAAACAAAGATTTTTGAATAGGCGTATTGTCATTACGGATAAGTTGTTTGTTGCTTTTTACTCTTATTCGTGATGGCAATACAAAGCCGCCTTTGTCGCTGATTAAGAAGAAATGCAATTGCTTTTTATCAATCAATTTTTTAAACACTTTTTCGGCTAAAACATTTTTTTGTTTCTCTAAAATCTTTTTCAATTCTTCGATGATAAAAACGAAATTGGAAGCAATGGTTTCTCTGTCATACTTTTTTGAAAGTAGTTCAATGGCTTTGTCGCCTAAGTTGTAACAAATCCATGGGTTAGGTACAATCTCTGAAATTTGCCTTGCTAAAAATGCTTCGTCAATTTCTAAAGTTCCTTTTGTTTCAACTCTTTCTCCGGTTTCTGCTAACAATTCTTTTTCTTCTTTACTCAAGCCTAATATAAGTTCAAGTTCTTTGCTTTTTTTGTCGGTCAAAGTTCTATCGACTATTTCAGAAATATCAATTTTTGTCCAGTCAATTTCACTTAATATATCCACTTCAAAAATCAAATCCCGCCAGCTATCTTTTTCCTGTATCACAAATTTTGGAAGATATATTTTGCCCTCAAACTTTTTAAAGCCCGGACGATATTGAATTTCTCTGTCTTTCAAATTGTCTATTCCTTCTCCATCTTCATCATTCACTAAGCGTCCAGCAATGTCACCTAAGCCTTCATCTTCTAAACCGTTTTTAATTTCTCTTACTAATGTGCTTGCATTGGGTTTGAAAGTAAAAATATAACACTCGTCCAGTTCTTTTATTTTAGTTTTAATTGCTTTGGGCTGTCTTAAAATCCTACCGACTAATTGTGTAATTCCAGTCGCAGAACTTGGGTTGGTTAAGATAGTAAGGATGTAAGCAAACGAACAATCCCAACCTTCCTGCAATGCTTGTTTGGTAATGATGTAGCGAATATCACAAGTCTTTGAAAACAGGTCGATGCCTTCTATGTCGTCTTTCTCACTACTCTTAATGGCAATATGAGTTTCTGGAACATTGCATTGCTTTATCAAATATTCTTTGGCATCTTCTGCATGAATAAAATCTGAACCTCGTTGGTCTTTGCCTGTTCTTTCAACCTGTATCAAACAAATAGGGCGGATATATTCGCCAGTATTTTCTTCGTACTCCTTGGCTAATTTTTCTAACTGATTTTGTTTTTCAAAACTTGCCAGCATCGTGTCTTTCCAGTCAAGACTTGTTTTGTTAGTAAGGTGAATATCCAGTTTTATCATTTCTTCCTCATGCAATTCCCGTCCGGTTATTTTTACCAATTCGTTACTGCCTTCTGGTGGCGTTGCACTCAATTCAAGAATGAAAGAAGGATTAAAATTTCTTACTGTGTTTCTTGCATTTTCTCCGTAAGCCCTGTGCCCTTCATCTATGATTACTAATGGCTGCAATACTTTCAATGTATTACCCAATGAAGTTTTTATTTGCCGTTGAAATACTTCTTCCTTTTCGCCAAAGCAATCAAGATTGGTTATTCTTTTTAGTAACTCTTCCTGTGCATGATAACTATCTTCGGCAGGAAAGAAGTCTGTATAACCTCCGGCATCACGGAACACTTTTAATGTTTCTTTGTTTTGCCTGTTGGCAGATGGCAGCATCAACATTAGCACCATTAAATTTTCTTCAACATCCAAACGGTTGAACATTTCTGTCTTTTCTTTTATCAATGTTCTGCCGCCGCTGCTAATATCTAAAATCTGCCTGTATGGATGTTCCCTGTCTTTTAATGCTAAAATAGTTTGCCTGTAAATTTGAGTGGATGGAACAATCCAAAGTATTAAACCAGTTTGTTTTTTGAGATAGCTTTTCTGTATCAGGTCAATGCTATGACAAGCCAGTAATGTTTTACCACCCCCTGTTGGTACTTTCAAATAAATATCAGGCAACGGCTCGTTTAAACTATTTGTTTTGGAATGATAAATAGTTTTGCCTGTTGATTTCTCCCACGCATCTTTTGGAAAGTTGATATGCTTTGCAAGATTGGGTTTTATTGCCAGCATTTCTTCGTACTCATTCCGTGCAATATCCAGTTCACTCAAATAATCTTTGAGTGCTTTAATCACTTTCTCCTGGTAATGTTTTAATCGCATATCAATCTTTGGTTATTGCTGTTTCTTCTAAGTCTAAAATCATGGAATGAATTTCTATATCAAACCATTCTGTAAATTTTTTGTACGTTCTTTTCTGTTCCCAATCTTTTTCGTCTGTATGCCAATTGTTCAATTCGTTTTGAAAAATGTTGTCGAAATTTTTTTGCAACCATTTTTCTATTGCTTCGTTGCTGTCTTTTTCTTTTACCAAATAAACTGTTCCTTCGTCTGTGGCTTCAACAGGTTCATTGGGATAAATGGAATTTATCCAATCAAATAAAGGTTGCTTTGACTTTACCACAATAGCGTTGCGGTTGATGCTGTCATAAAAATATGGTATCGGCTCTATCATCTATGAATGCGATAAATTTCATAAGGTAATTGGCAAAAATCAATTCGGTTTTCCAAACAAGTATAATCATCTACATACTTTGCAGGTGCAAAAACCAACCGTTGTTTGCCTTTAAACTTAGGCATTGCTTTTACGCCATCCAATGTAAGGGCATTACGTTTCAGCCATTCTACATCGGGTTTGTAAAACATATACAGCTCATAGTTTTTGGTTTCGCCTATAAAGCCTGTCTTTTCATTTATTTTCTTTTCATTGAATTCTTCGCCGGTGGCAGTGTAAAATATGTAACGGGCAAATTCTTCATAGCTTGGTAAGTTCTTTCCTTGCAAGATGCTTTCCATTTCAATGGTTGGACCTAATTCAAAATAACTGAATGAACCGCCTAAGCCAATTTTTAGATTTTCGTTTTTAGCAGTTTTCACTCCTTTGATAACCCGCCTTACTCTTTCGGCAGTAATTGTATTTGCGTAATCTTCCATTTCTACTAAAATGAATTTTCTTTCGCTTTCTTTTTTTTCTTTATTCAAATCTAAAACTGCATGAGCTAAAGTTCCTGAACCAGAAAAACTATCTAAAACTATTGAATCATTATAAGTTGAGATTTCTACTAAATGCCTAATTAACTCTACTGGCTTAGGATTATCAAACAACTCCGGTTCGTTAAATATTTCTTCGTTCACAAGCTTAGAGGCACTTTCTGTTGAACCAAAATCATCTAACAAATTGGGTTGGGCTGAAAATGTATCTTTATCTTCAAAATCATAGATTTTCAACTTTACAATACCATTGTCAATTACGAATCTATTTTTGTCTTGATACTTTGTTGCACTGTCTTGACCAATTTGCCAGCGTTTACCATCTCGTGGTTTTTTCCCTAAAATCTTAAACTTCATCGTGTCTCTTTTGTAAGAGCCTGCATCTTTTTTCTCAATAATCGTTAAGCGATAATTTCCTTCTGCATCATTTAATGGATATAATCTTGTTTCTTTTAATTTAACCCGTTGCTTAATTTTTCCTTGCTCTGTTTTTGAATAAATATGAACATAATCCATCAAGGCACTTACTTGAACACCTTCCACATTTGTAGAGGTAGATTTCTTCTTCCAAAGGAAAGTTGAGATAAAATTATCTTCCCCAAATATTTCATTCAATAAAGATTTTAAATTATGTTGCTCATTGTCATCACAAAAATAATTATTACGCCATCTTCACACATTAATTCTCTTAAAAGTTTTAGCCTTGGCATCATCATACAAAGCCACTTGTCATGTCTTGTTAAATCTTCTTTATCAACTGGGACTTCACTTTTAAACCATTCTTGAATCATTGGACTATTTACATTATCGCCATATACCCAACCTTCTTCTCCCGTATTGTAAGGTGGGTCTAAGCAGATGCACTTTATTTTTCCAGTATAAGTAGGCAGCAATGCTTTTAATGCTTTCAGGTTATCGCCTTGTATAATCAGGTTATCATGTAAAGAAATTTTATCGGTTAAACTTAATTCCTTCTTTGGCACAAGCTGGTGATACTTCACCGCTAAGTGATGGTTTTGTACAAATGTTTTTCCTTTAAATTGGAGTGTCGGCATAATTAGTTGTTCTTCTTTGGTAAGTTTTTTCTTTTCGCAATTTCAATTTTTTTAATGCTTTGCTCTACAGGTAAATCTTCAGGCATAGTGCCA
>JAYVRD010000100.1:0-2283 GCA_043776595.1 Chitinophagaceae bacterium
AAAGAGAAACGATAGCCGATTTGTAACCGATTGGAAGAATGTATATCCTTGCTTGAGCGATAAACTAACTGCTACCCCATTCGATCATCATTATACGTACCACCCAGCTTGGGCTGCTAGAATATTAGCTAAAACAAAACCTACCGAACATGCCGATTTTTCGTCTATCCTGCATTTTGGTACTATAGTTTCGGCTTTTATTCCTGTAAAATTTTACGATTACCGCCCTGCCGATATACAATTAAGCAATTGGAAAGGCAACTTTGGAGATTTGTGCAAATTAGACATCGAGGACAATGCTTTTGCTTCCGTTTCTTGTATGCACACTATTGAGCACATTGGTTTGGGCAGATATGGCGACGCATTAGACCCACAGGGCGATATAAAAGCGATAAATGAATTAAAAAGAATAACAAAACCAAGTGGCGATATTTTATTTGTAACACCCGTTGGTGTACAGCGTATAGAGTTTAATGCACATAGAATTTATAGTTATGAATTAGTGAAAGAATTATTTAAAGGCTGCCACTTGCTAGAGTTTTCTTTGATACCCGATGCAGGTGGCATTATAGAAAACGCTGACCCAAAATTGGTAGAGCAACAGCAATATGGTTGTGGTTGCTTTTGGTTTAAAAAAGTGTGATAAATAGCACACGGATGACATAGATTGAACCGATAAATACAGATGATTTTGTTTTTACAAAATTTGAATATTTTAAGTATAATTTTTTAGGATAACAAGCAAGAGAATAAGAATTGAGCTTCGGTTGCGTCGCACATTTTAAGCTTATGAATAAAATGTAGCTTTTACCAAATCGTATAAAAACAAATTGAACATAGAAACAAAACATGAGTATATTAAAAACAATATTGGGCAATACATCTTTTTACAAGGCAATGCAGCAACGCAAACACGATGCCTTTAGAAAACAACAAGAGCAACAAGAACTAGCTTTACTGCCAGAAAGGAAAGTGTTTTATAATCAATTTATTAGCCCTAACAATTTGGTTTTTGATGTGGGTGCGAATGCAGGCAATAGAGTTCAAATTTTTTTAGAACTACAAGCAAAAGTGATAGCAGTAGAACCTCAGCCAGCTTGTGTAGATACATTGGTAGCAAAGTTTGGCGATCGCATTACCATTGAGCAAGTAGGTGTAAATAGCGAAGCTGGCGAATTGGAAATGCATATTGCAAACGATAGTACCATCTCCTCTTTTAGCAAAGAATTTATTAGCAATACCAGCAAGGGAAGGTTTAGCCATTATAGTTGGGATAAAAAAATTATCGTAACTGTAACTACACTAGATGCATTAATAGCAAAACATGGCGTACCCCAGTTTTGTAAAATAGATGTAGAAGGTTTTGAACTAAATGTATTAAAAGGATTGACACATAAAATTCCATTTCTTTCATTTGAATATTGCGTACCAGAAATGATGGAAAACATGCTACAATGTATGCAGTGCTTACACCAACTTTCGCCCACTGGAACATTTAATTACAGCATTGCAGAAAGTATGGAACTGGCATTGAAAGATTGGGTGAGTTATGAAGAAATCATTGCCATTACCCAAACACCTAATTTTATAAATACCCTTTTTGGCGATGTATATTTTAGGAGTTGATGGTATATAAGAACTGTCAGGGTTGAGCTTGTCGAAACCGATTACATTGTTTACCGCCTTCGACAAGCTCAGGCTGACCGTCTCCTTCCTTGTAATCAAATTTTATTGGCTGTGTTTATCAAAATTTTTTAATCAACAAATCATGTTTACAGTAGGTACTACCAACGAAGAAAATAGATACAAGTGGACGGAAGAAACCCTAAAAAAAATTCCTGCAGGCTACACCATTTTAGATGCTGGTGCTGGTGAGTGCAAGTTTAAAAAATACTGCCCACACCTTACCTATGTTTCGCAAGATTTTGGTCAGTATGATGGTATTGGAGATATTGGTATGCAAGAAGGTAGTTGGGACAATACCAAGCTAGATATTGTAAGCGATATTACTGCCATACCTGTAGCAGATGGTAAATTTGATGCAGTAATGTGTACCGAAGTGTTAGAACACGTACCAGACCCTGTAGCAGCTTTAAAAGAATTAAATCGTGTATTACGAAAAGATGGTTATCTTTTAATTACAGTACCATTTGCTAGCCTTACCCATTTTGCACCCTACCATTTCAGTAGTGGGCTAAGCAGGTTTTGGTTTGAGCATCATTTGGGGCAAATGGGCTATGATATTATTGAACTAAAACCCAATGGCAACTACTTTGAATTTTT
>JAYVRD010000101.1:0-2282 GCA_043776595.1 Chitinophagaceae bacterium
AATCTGGCCAAGAGTGTTACTGTGGAATAGATACTACATAAGCCTAGATGTAAACGTTGAATTCAGTCTTGAATTGGTACGTTTAGGAAAAAGCTAAATGGCTATCCATTGTTTAAAATGTGCGACGCAACCGCTGCTAAATTGAAATACAAAAGCTGGTATCATAAAAAAAATGCCCTACATATAGTGGGGCTTCTTTATTTTTAGAAAGAGAAAAAATGCTGTATGGGTAATAACATTAAGAAACATCCTGTTGCCTCGCTGGGTTATAACTTTGTAGATAAGGCTTATCTTAAAAAAGGTGAGGATGAATATTATTTACGCAATGCTCAAAATAGAAATGGTATTGTGTATAGAAAACTTACTGCCTACGAAATTGAAGTTTTGGTTCGCAATAGAAATACAAGTGATGATTGGGGTATGTTGCAAGTATCGGATGCGTTTAACCCAGAGTTGGTAAAAAATTGTAAATTTTTTGGACTGATACGTATTGGAAAGCTTGAGCCTTATTATTTAGAGTTTAGTGATTTTAAAGCACCAGTTGGATTGTATAATTCTAACATTATTAGCTGCGATTTTGGCGATAATGTTCTCATAGATAATGTTAACTATCTATCGCACTATATTATAGGTAACGAAGTAATTATTGTAAACGTAAACGAGTTAGTAACCACCAACCATTCAAAATTTGGTAATGGTATAGTAAAAGATGGTGAAGAAGAAACTACACGTGTAAAATTGGAAGTTTGTAATGAAAACGGTGGTAGAAGCATCACCCCATTTAATGGTATGCTACCAGGAGATGCTTATATGTGGAGTAAATATAGAGGTGATAAAAAATTATTAGAAAAATTTACAGGTTTTACAGAGTTATTGTTTACTAAGAAACGTGGTTACTATGGAAAGATTGGAGATAGAACCGTAATAAAAAATACTGCCATTTTAAAAGATGTTTGGATTGGTAGCGATGCGTACATAAAAGGTGCAAATAAAATAAAAAATATTACTATCAATTCATCAAGCGAAGCAAAATCGCAAATTGGTGAAGGCTGCGAATTGGTGAATGGCATTATTGGTTTTGGTTGTAGAATATTTTATGGCGTAAAGGCTGTTAGGTTTGTAATGGCTTCGCACTCACAATTAAAATATGGGGCAAGATTAATTAACTCTTACTTGGGTAACAACGCTACTATTTCTTGCTGCGAAGTATTGAATTCACTTATTTTTCCATCGCACGAACAACACCATAACAATAGCTTTTTATGTGCTGCATTGGTAATGGGGCAAAGTAATATTGCTGCTGGTGCTACTATTGGTAGCAACCATAACTCACGTAGTGCAGATGGAGAAATTATTGCTGGCAGAGGCTTTTGGCCAGGGCTTTGTGTAAGTTTAAAACATAATAGCAAATTTGCTAGTTATACCATGCTTGCAAAAGGAGATTATCCTAACGAACTACAAATAAGCATACCCTTTTCTTTGGTGAGTAATGATATTGCCAAAGACCAACTTACTATAATGCCAGGCTATTGGTTTATGTACAATATGTATGCACTAGAGCGTAACAGTTGGAAATATATTGACCGTGATAGACGTACTGATAAAACCCAACATATTGAATACGACTATTTAGCCCCCGATACTATTAATGAAATAATTAGTTCACTTAAAATATTTGAACTAGCTGCTGGCAAAGCTTATTTGCAAAAAGAGAACGCTACTAAAAAATTGACTATTGAAGATTGTAATAAAGCAGGTGCATTGCTACTAAAAAATAAATCAGAGGAGCTTGCATCTCTTGAAATCACTGCCAGCGGATTTGAAAATAGCAAACGTAAAACGGTGTTTGCCAAGCTGCCGCAAAGCTATCAGCTATTTGAAGAACTAGTAGTTTATTATAGTGTGACACAATTACTTAAATGGATAAGCAAAAACAAGTTTAAAACATTTGAAGAAATATTAGCTGCACTACCAGCTAAAACTAGCAGAACTGAATGGCTAAATATTGGTGGGCAATTAATACCAACAACTGAAGTAGATAGCCTAAGAGAAAGAATAAGAACTGGCAAAACAAAGTCGTGGGATGATGTACATAAATTTTATGTAGCACAAGGCGAAAAGTATGACGAACAAAAACTAAAACATGCTTTGGCTAGCCTAACAGAAGTTACTGGCATTCATTTAAAAAAGATAAATACTACAACATTTGCGTTATTACTTACAAAAGTGTTGGCTACTAAAGAATGGATGGTAAAAGGCATTTACGACTCACGTGCAAAAGA
>JAYVRD010000102.1:0-8816 GCA_043776595.1 Chitinophagaceae bacterium
GAACCAATATTGGAGGAAACACACCATCCACAGGCACAGCAACACCAGATATTCAAGGCTCGTATACTTGGGGTCAATTAATGCTACAAAACAATGCAGATGCTGTTTTTAGACGAAGTACAAATGGTGGTACAGCTTTAGGTACCAGTGCAATGACTATAAATGGAGATGGGGTAGCTAATACAGATGACTTGGTAATAGATGCAACTAGTAAACTAACTATTACCAGCAATACAGCATCGTATGGCATGAACATAAGTTTGGGTGTAGCCACTTCTAATTTAGCTACTGGTACTATTGCAGGTAAAGTGTATATCTTAGATGCTAACCTTGCTACTTGTAGATTAAGTGTACAAAATGCCAATTCATTAAATTTTATTAATGGCTCTATTTGTTATACGAATACATCCTTTACTTCAAGCTATCCTTTTGGCAGTAGTTCACAAGGTGTTGTAGGTGGTATTAACTTCAAAACTGGTTCACAATTTATTTTTCAAGGTGGTTTAAATCCCTTTGCCTCATCTACCCATAACCCATTTTATTTTGAGAAAGGTAGTACGTTTATTATGGAAGCTACAAATGCAGCTGCTACTTTTACCAATAGAATATTTGCAAACGTTATAATTCGCAACAATGCCTCAGTAATACTTGCTGAAAATTTTTATGGCATAGATACGCTAACAATCAATGCAGGCTCCACCTTTAATTATAGGGCTACTGGCACAGCACCTTTTGCAGGCAATATCATTAACAATGGTACATTTGGGGCAGCCGCAGGTTCTACATCTAGCCATTTAATTTTGATTGGCTCTGTACCACAAAGTATAAGTGGCACAGGCACATTTACGGCTGTTGGTGCAATGTCTGTAGCAACCAATGCAGATGTTACATTAAATACCAATCTTACTATTGGATCTACAAGTGGCACACCTACTTCTAACATTACTGGCAAGCTAAATGTGCAAGGCTTTACCATAAATAGTAATGGAGTAACCAATGCTGGTGCTATTAGTTTGCGAGCTGCTGCAAGTGCTACTAACGTTGCAGGTACAATAACTATTGGTACTAATATAGTAGTTTTAAATGCAAGTAATTACAGCACATCAAATGTGTCCATTGGAGCTTTGGTAAGTGGTGCAGGTATACAGCCCAATACCTATATTATAGCCACAAGCAGCGGTAGTTACCAATTTACTATATCTAAACCTGCTACAGCTACAACAGCAACTGATGCTGCTGTGTTATCAATAGTTACAGGTGTACCCACATTTATCACCTCTAATTCAGGTGGTATAGATGCTAGTATAACCACTTTAGGTGCTAGAACTTTTGGTACAGGTACAAACTACATTTTTAATGCAGCCACTATTTCACCTTTCGCAGTAGCAACAAACAATGCTACAGGAAATGTAACTTTTAATGCAGCAGCTACTACCAACAAAACACAAATCATTGGTGGTATACTTACATTGGCTACTGGCAAATTAACCATTAGAAATACCGACACATTAAGAATTCAAAATGGTGGCACCATTGCTGGTGGACCATTTAGTACTTCAAAATATATTGCATTGCAAAATAGTGCAGGCACTGTAGGTGTGCTGAGAAATGATGGCTTTACAGCAGCTACACTTTTTCCTGTAGGGAGTACTAGCAATTATTTACCAGTAACACTTACACCTTCTGCTATAGATACCTTTTGTGTAAGCGTATTTGAAGGGGTAACTAACGATGGAACTGCAACAGGCACTGCAATGCCTGTTGCCCAAAAAGCAAAAGTAGTGGATGCCGTTTGGACTATTAATAGAAACAGTACCATAACACAAAACTGCACTGTAAACTTAAGTTGGGTAGCAGCATTAGAGGGTACAAGTTTTAGTACATATAGCAATGCACAAGTTGGTATTGGTAGATATAATGGCACAACTTGGGATAATGTAATTGGTAGTGGCGACAATACAGCTAATACTGCTACAGCCACATTTACCTCCTTCTCTCCTTTTAGTGTTGGGCAAGTGGGTAGCCCTTTGCCAGTAACATTTACAAACATTGCAGCCACATTAATTAATCGTACGGTAACGATTACATGGAAAACACAAAACGAACAAAGCATTAACCATTATGAAGTTGAAAAATCTGCGAATGGCATTTCGTTTTCAAGCATTAACACAGTTATTGCCCAAAATACTTTTGCTGGTAGCTATAGCTGTATAGATGTACAACCTTTTATTGGCTCAAACTATTATCGCATAAAATCTATTGATAAAAATGGTGAATTAAAATACACAGCCATTATAAAAGTAAACACAGATAGTAAGGGCAAAAACGAAATGACTATCTACCCCAACCCAGTAAAAAATAAAATGCTCAACCTACAACTAAGTGGTGTAGATACAGATGAATACAATGTAAAAATAATAAACAATGGAGGGCAGCAAGTATTTACGCAGAACTTAGGAATTGTAAGTGGAAACAAAACCATTACACTATCCTTACCACAAAATATAACTGCTGGTATGTACAGAGTGGTTGTAAAAGGAAACAACAACCAAATACAGCAAACTGTAATTGTAGAATAAATGCACATATAACCCCCATACTAAAAAGGGCTACCAAAATTTAGGTAGCTCTTTTTTTATGTAACCAGCATTAGAATAAAATTGAGCTGCGGTTGCGTCGCACACTGCAACATTTAGAACAATGACAAGCAATTGCAATGCTTTAAATGATTAAACAGTTATCATAGAAAAAGGATAATGAGTCCGTTCATTATCCTTCCTAAAATTTTTTAACTATATTAATTACAGCCGATTTTATAGCTTATTTTTTACATAGTCACTTTCATTATCTGTGTATTGCCAAGCCCACCAAATAAAAAATACTTGTAATGGCAAACGCAAAATAGTAACCCACAAATAAGGATTGTGTACTTTATTGTAGTTAATCATCATTTGAATGTTTGCAGGAAAAACAGCCACCAATAATGCAATTGTACCAAAAGCAGCCCAACGCCTCGTAATTTTTGGCAATAACAAAGCACCCAAAACAACTTCTGCTACACCACTAATAAATACCAAACTTTCAAACCACATTGCCCATGGCGGCATTATTTTAATATAAAACTGTGGATGTACAAAATGATTGATACCTGCAGCAATTAATAGGGTTGCAAAAAGGTAAAGTCCAATTTTTTTCATAGTACAGTTAATGCTACTTGTTTTTAAGTAGTTATCTTAGCGGTCTAAAAATAATGATTATGGGATTACCAATAAACAATAAAAATAATGCAAAGCTGGGTGGAAAGGATGCAAAAAGCAGTGGTGGAGCTTCGAAGTTTATAGCAAAACCTAACAACGCTAAAGCAGTAGGTGTATCAAAAAAGCCAATTAAAACTGGTGGCACAAGAGGCAGCTAGATTTAATATACCAGATCCTCATAAGCTGCTTGCAACTCGCTGTAAGCATGATTGTCTTTAGCTGCTTTAGCAGCTGTCATTCCCTTTTCGTACCAATCAATAGCTTGTTGGGTTTCGCCTAAAGTTTCTAAAAGCTTGGCTAGGTGATAGTAAGAACCCACGTAATCTGGGCTTTGGGTTAATATTGCTTCAAATAAGCTTTTTGCTTTCGAGTTTTCTCCAATTTTTATGTACTCTAATGCCATTGCGTGGCGTAAAAAATTATCATTAGGATTGGTAAGTAAAAACTGTCCTAATTGTTCAATTCTGTTCATACACAAATTTAGGTTATAGATGATTCTAAAGAAGATTAGGTAAATAAAATTAATGAACGAGAGCGTGTTTCATATACATTTCAGAGTTGGGTATTGCATAACCCCAAACTTAAATAAGCAAAATAAAAGGAGGCTACCATATTTACAGGCAGCCTCCTTTTATTAGGATAATGTTTAAAACTAAATTATGATTTTAAAACTTTGTTTTGATAACAATAGACATTCACGCAATGCTTAATAGATATTCTTTAGCCAAACATGTGCGACGCAACCGCAGCTTAATAATTGTTATATAGCTGGTTACCTAAAAACTATAAAAATCTAAAGCCAATGCCTAGTTGTAGTTGTTGACTTTTCCACTCTTCTTTTTTATCAATTTGGTTTAAGTTGTTTAAGCCAATGGCATATCTGCCATACAAACGCAAGTATCTAAAATTGATAGAAGCCCCGCCAACCATGGCAAAATCTCCATTGCTAAAAGCATCAGTACCGTTTTGAACTGCTGTTCTATCTTGGTTCATTAAGATACTATACTGTGGGCCTAGATTGAGGGTAACCATTTTACCAATATTGTACCTTAACAAAAGTGGGATGGAGATATAGTTGAGCTTAGCATCTGTATTTGGCGTAAGGCTACCATTGAAGGTAGTAGTTTTAGTACCTGATTGACTAATTAAAACTTCTGGCTGAATACCAATTTTTTTGTTGAAATTAATTTCGGCAAAAGCACCAATTTGGTAGCCAAGATTAAAATTTTCATCAAAAGATTTACCTGAGATTTTATTTAGGTTAGCACCAACCTTAGCACCAAGCCTAAAACTTTGTGCTTGTGTTGTAGTTGCCATGGTACATGCAAAAAAGACGAATAGGATTTGTTTCATAATATATGATTTAATGTGTTTGAAAAATTTCAACCATCGTGCCAAAAAAACAAAATAAAACGTTACGAAGGACTTAAAATGTAAAGCCTGCTGTTAAATTAAAAATGGCTGTCCACTGTTTATCGGCATTCTGTAAGTTATAATCTATTAGCATTTGTGGTGAAATATAAAATTTCCCTTTGCCATAATCTCCGTATAAATTTATAGATATAGATTGAAATTTAAACCCTTCACCATTATTGGCTGTACTCGTTTTATTGTACAGTTGGTAACTATTGCCTCCTGCACCAAACGCTACACCAGTAGATTGTAAATTAGTGCCATATTTTTGTGTACCTGCCACTGCCATAAGTGATGGTGCAAAACTGAAACTTTGATTTTTTTTATTCCAACTAAAAGTATGCTGTATAGAAAACAGGGTACTAATATCCTGCACTTTGGTATTAGATGTAGTGCTTTGAAAAACGGTGATGGTATCTTTTGTACCATTGGTACGTGTGATGATTTTTTTGCGGGGTGTAAGCTGTGCATCTTGTTGGCTGCCTGTGGCATAATCAATGCCTAATGTGGTTTGCAGCCAGCCACCTTTGTATAATAAATAGCCATACACTTCATTCTTTAATGGGCTTATATAAAAGCTAACAGAATCTTTATTAATGTAGCGTGTATAAGAAATGCCATAACCCCATTTTTTCCCTTTTGTGTAATCGTAGGCTGGGTTGATAAAAGTTTGAAAAAGGATAAATTGATTAATGTTGTTCGTCATTAAACTTTTTATACTAAGGCTTAGCCCAGTTTTATGAAAATAGCCTGCACCTACAGAAAAGTATACTTGCCCTTTTGTTTCGGTTATAATGCCTTTACTTTTTTGTGCAAAGTACCCATTACCTAGACCTACATTTATATCAAAATAGCTTTGAGCTTGGTAGGCAGAATCTAGAAAGAAATTTAGGCTTTGTTTGATAGATTGAATATAAAGCAAAGAGTCCGCTTCTGTTTTAAACAAACTAGTATCTCTTTGTGCAGACGCAACAGAAGAAAAAAATATTAAAAACAAAACAATCAGAGACTTCATTGACATAAACTATTTGGCTGATGCGAAGATGTAAAGATTAACTAAGACCGAAAACTTTTTTATACGTTTAGTGTTAAACAGAGATGAACAAGTTTTCAGCAGAAGATATGGATCGTATTATAGAAATGGCATGGGAGGATAGAACCCCATTTGAAGCTATTGAATTTCAATTTGGTATTAAAGAAAAAGAAGTTATTGAGTTGATGAGAGCCAATAGTAAAGCCAGTAGCTTTAAAATGTGGCGTAAGCGTATGGCTGGGCGAAGTACCAAACATTTTACTTTACGTACTGCTGATGTGTTAAGGTTTAAATGCAGTAGGCAAAAGCAAGTGAGTATGAATAAGATTAGCAAAAGATGATAATGGTAAATTAGAATATTCCAACTAAAATCATCTATTAATAAATAGCGTCAAATCCAAGTTGGTCAGTTTACCGCTAAACCAGTTCTATCACAGTAATTTCTGGCAAAACACCTACCCTACCTGGGTAGCCAATAAAACCAAACCCCCTGTTCACGTACAACTTCTGTTTACCATCTTCGTACAAGCCTGCCCATTGTTTATACATCCATTGCACAGGGCTCCATTTAAAATAAGGCGTTTCCAATCCAAACTGCATACCATGTGTATGGCCAGCCAGCATTAAATCAATGTCTTTATATTCTGTTTTCACTTGTGCATCCCAATGACTTGGGTCATGGCTCATTAATATTTTAAAAGGATATTTTTCTGTACCAGAGTAAGCCTCTTTCATTTTACCGTACTTAGGAAACCTACCTTTTGCTCCCCAATTTTCTATACCCAATAAAGCAATGCCATCATTATCTTTATTTAAAATTACATGCTCGTTCATTAGCAACTCCCAGCCCAGTATAGCATGTACTTCTTTTAATTTATTAAGATTTTCTGTTTTGGCTTGCTCACTTTCCCAAACTACATAGTCACCATAGTCATGATTACCCAATGTGCTATACACTCCTAAAGGTGCTTTCAATTTATTAAATACATCTATGTACTCATTCATTTCTTCATGCCTATCATTTACTAAATCTCCAGTAAACAATATAAGGTCGGCATTTTCTTTTAAAATTAAATCTACACCACGGGTCACGGCCACTTTATCTTGAAAGCTGCCACTGTGTATATCGCTGATGTGTACAATTTTTAGCCCTTTAAAAGCTTTAGGTAGGTTTTCAAAAGCAAGTTTCACTTTTTTTACTTGATAATTATATTTATTACTAAATCCATACAACAATGTGCCAAACATAGCACCACCTGCACCAATACCTAACCAACTTAAAAATACACTACGGCTTATGCCGCTACCTTCGTCAGCAAAATGAGCTCCTGTTGCAGGACTTAATTTAGCCACCAGCCACATAACTCCTCTTCGCAAATCATCTATCAAGAAAAAAGTACTACCAATAAGTTTGGCAATAAATAATCCGACCATTATGGCAAACACATAATTGCGAAAAACCTTATTTGTTTGTAAAGTTTGTATGTATGGTAGGCATAGCAGCAAAACAATGGTAGCTGCCGACAAAACCCAATAAGTAGAAAAAACTATCAACCTAGTCCTATCGTTGCTAGTATGGGTTACTGCCCTGATAGCTTGAAAAAAATAAACATCAATCAGCAGCATTATGGCTGCAATTATCCACCATGTACTAGAGTTACGCATAAAAATAGTTGAACTAAACAAAAATATGTGTTGGTTAAGACGAGCAGCTACCAACAATATTGCAAACAAAGCTTAAATAATTAAGTTGCCGATGTTCTTATAATTATTTTAACAGGTAGTATTTTCTAAGCTTAACTTTTGAAATGCAAGGAAGCAACAATTCCAGAGGTATAGCTATACGTGCAAGGCATAATGAAAACATCACTTCAAACGAGCAGCTATAGAATTAAAATGGGTCATTTTGAACACCATTAAGGATTAATCAGAAATTAACCAAAAGGCATCATTGGCAATACCACTGATTAATATTAAATCTAGCAGCAATGAATTTTGAAAGAGTAATGAACCTTTGTTAAAAGAGTCAACTAGTGTTGTAAAGTTATCTGCAAAATGATGTAGTGAGATAGAGTTCGTTGACATAGATAACAACTTTTGCTACACTTTCTTCTTAATTACATAAATAACCGAACTGCATTTTTCTTTATTAAAATACACAGGTAGGTTACTTATAAAACCATTTACAGCAGCCTTTAATAGCCTAAAAATATTTTTACTACCATACTTATATTGTTCACTTAGCATACTAACATAGTAGCTATCAAACCACATAGGTTCTGTATCTACTACTTCAAATCCATTCAATAGCATTAATTGCTTCATGCTATGTGGCGAAAAATGATAGAGATGCCTTGGCACATCGTAGGCAGCCCAAAACTCTTTGTACCAATCTGCATCTTTAGAGGTGTAGTTAGGCACAGCAATTAATAGCATACCATCATCTTTCAAAATACTATTAAAGGTTTTAAGATAACCTTGCACATCATGTACATGCTCCATCACATGCCACATGGTTATCAAATCGTATTGCTTGTCAAGTTGCTGTTGTAGTGCTTCTAAATTTTCTAATACAAGCCTATGATTTATCAAAGCATTCTGCCTTGCGGTTGCATCGGGTTCTAAACCTTTTACTTGCCAGCCTACTTGCTGCATCGTATTACAAAATGTACCAGTACCAGCACCCACATCTAATAAATTACCAGCAGTTTTACCAGTAATTTTTTTAATAAATTTTCGCTTCTCGTACTGTGTATAATTTCTTACCAAGTGATATAGGCGATTTACCAAACCTGTTTTAGTATCACTATGAGATATATAGTCTTTGCTTTGGTAGTATTTGCCAATATTGCTTTCGTTGGCTACGTTTTGTGTAAAGCGTAAAGTACAATTGCTACAATGCCAAACCTCAAAAAATTCTTGGCTTACAGTATAATCTTTTGCTGTAAAAACATTTGATATACTACTACTTTGGCAGCAAGGGCATTGTGTGTATATAATAAGGTTGCTCATAAAAAAGTATGGCGACAAAGAAACTAAAGTTTAAGTAAATGATTTTATGAAAATATACGTAGTAGTTTTTATGAAACGAGCTGAGGAATATGTATTGAGCT
>JAYVRD010000103.1:0-8809 GCA_043776595.1 Chitinophagaceae bacterium
ACAAAGAAAGAAAACCTCTAAACGCAGGTATGGAAAACATCAAACACAAAAAAATTATCGAAACAACCTTTAAATACATCTTAACTAAATGACATTGTCCCGCAGCCCTTCATCGGTAAAACATTATTGAGCAAATAGTAGTAGTAATAACATTACTCATCCATAAAATAAGGATGAGGTTAAAAAATTTTATGCAATATCCATTTATAAAAGAAGAAATAAACCAGCCCGTTTTGCCCCAACATACAATGGTGGTAAACGATTATTTGTTGGTACTACAACCACACGAAGATTTGTACAACAAAATAATGACTATTAAAAAATCATTTGCCAATAAGTACGATTGCCCAACAGCCTTATACAGTAAGCCACATATAACCTTGATACGCTTTATGCAGTACGAAATGGTAGAGAAAAAAATACTACCCCAGCTACAAAATATTATAGCAACAGCAGCACCATTTTCAGTAGCTATCAATGGGTTTAAAAGCTTTCCTACACATACTATTTATGCCGATGTAGAAACTAAGAATAGCATTGTAGATTTGGTAAAAACATTAAAACCTATACAAGCATTACTAAAGTTTGATACCGAACACAAACCACATTTTATAACCGAGCCACACTTAACTATTGCACGCAAACTACAGCCTTGGCAATACGAAAAAGGCTTGCTTGAATATAGCAACACACCGTTTACAGCAAGCTTTATGGCAAGCCAGATTTTGCTACTAAAAAGAAATGTAGAAGCCAAAGGATATACAGTAGTTGCCACCTTTTCATTACTAAACAAACAGCCAGCAGTAACAACACAAACATCTCTTTTTTCTTAATTAACCACAAGGAACACAAGGAAAGAAGACACAAAGTTCACAAGGTTTTCTTTGTGCACTTTGTGAAAAATCCTTCTGCCTTTGTGGTAAAAATTAAATCATGAAAAACATAAACCATAACCCCAACGCTAAGCCAAAACCCACAACTGTAGAGGAAACTTACCTCAAAGGCAGAGGTTCGCAAATAAATACACCCAACCGCTTTTTAAAAAACCAAATAGTAAAAGAGCATATTGAAGCTATTGACGATTTTACAGAATCCAACCAAGCAACTATTTATTTGGAAGACAAAGCCAAAAGCATTGTAAATAAAGTGGACAGTCCAGATGTGGGCATGTTTTACAGCATGAACCCTTATCAAGGTTGCGAGCATGGCTGCATTTACTGCTATGCCCGAAATGCCCATGAATACTGGGGTTACAGTGCTGGGCTAGATTTTGAACGTAAGATTATTGTAAAGAAAAATGCACCCGAACTACTGCGTAAATTTTTGATGAACAAAAATTGGCAATGCTTGCCCATTAGTTTAAGTGGCAATACAGATTGTTATCAACCCGCAGAAAAAAAGTTTAAACTTACCCGTGGTTTGCTAGAAGTGTGCAACGAGTTTAACCAACCAGTGGGTATGATTACCAAGAATGCAGGCATGCTTCGTGATAAAGATTTGTTGCAAGAAATGGCAAGCAAAAATCTCATTAGCATACTCGTAAGCATCACCAGTTTTAATGAAGATTTACGCCGTGTAATGGAACCCAGAACCACCACTGCCAACCAGCGTTTACGCATCATTAAAGAGTTGAGCGATGCTGGTGTACGCATGGGTGTTATGCTTGGCCCCATGATACCCGGATTGAACGAACATGAAATGCAACGCATCATGAAAGCTGCTGCAGACAATGGTGCCACATTTAGTGCCTACACATTTATACAGCTTAATGGTGCCATTAAAATTATGTTTCATGATTGGCTGTACAAAAATTTTCCTGACCGTGCAGACAAGGTTTGGCATATGATTGAAAATGGACATGGTGGTCAGGTAAATGATAGCCGTTATGGCACACGTATGCGTGGCGAAGGACCAATAGCCGATTTGGTGAGGCAGCAGTTTAAGAAGTACAATAACCTGTATGGCTTGAATGCAGAACGTTGGGGTTTGGACACTACACAGTTTAGGAGACCTGGTGAGCAGGGGAAATTATTTTAAAACCCCGTCAGGGGCTTTAAGCCCTGACGGCGGTTATTTTTTTAAAGAAGAAGAAATGTTGTGGGGACGAGCAGAGGTATTTCAATTGAACTTCAGTTGCGTCGCACTCTTGTACGATTGGATAATTATTGTACATTAGATAAACCATTTCGCAATGTCAAACAAGTTCAACCCTATTATTTCCGTCGATAATGATGGATTAAAACTTCCAGAACCAGTGGGTTCATGGTCAGAGAAAAAATATAGCTTAATGGGAGGTTATTGTGAAATATTCAATAGAGGAATTAAAACCAAGTTTACCAATAGGGTTTATATTGATTTGTTTGCAGGTTCGGGTTACGCCCCTATTAAAAAGAAGAATAAAATCTTAAAAGCATCTTCGTTGATTTCTCTATCCATCCCTACTCCTTTCACTAAATACATTTTTTGTGAACTTGATGTCGAAAAAATATCAGCTCTCGAAAAGCGAGCAAGACGAGAACATCCAGAAAAGGATATGATTTTTATACAAGGCGATTCAAATCAAACAGTAAACCAAGTTATTCAAGAAGTAAGGAAACTTGGAACATCAACAATAAGCTTTTGTTTTGTAGACCCGTTTTCATTAAATCTACATTTTAATACTATTAAGAAGCTATCTGCTTTAGGGAAAGTTGACTTCCTGATTCTATTAGCTCTTATGATGAACGCAAAAAGAAACCTACACAATTACATTGAAGAAGAAAGCAAGGTAATAGACTTGTTTATTGATAAACAAGATTGGCGAAAACCTTTTGAGACAAGTGAAGTTCGAAAAGAAGATTTTATAAAGTTTATTGCTAAATCTTATGATGACAATATGCTTAAGCTTGGTTATAGTGTTAAGAATGAAGGCTTAAAACCAAAGGTTGATGCCGAAGAGCATAACTTAGCATTATATTACTTAGCCTTTTACTCTAAAAACGATTTGGGCAACAAATTTTTTGCTGAAATTCAAAAGTATCATGTTGACCAATTATCTATGTTCTAAAATGAAAAATCATGGCACAATCATCAATAGAATGGACAGAAATGACTTGGAACCCAACCACAGGTTGTTCCAAAATTTCAGCAGGCTGCAAATATTGCTATGCAGAAGTAATGACCAAGCGTTTGCAAGCAATGGGCATTGAAAAATACCAAGATGGTTTTGCTGTTAGAACACATGAATCTGCTTTGGCAATTCCATATACATGGAAAAAATCGAAAGTGGTTTTTGTAAATTCCATGAGCGATTTATTTCATCCAGAAGTACCATTAACTTTTATCAAAAAAGTATTTGAGGTAATGAACAACACACCTCAACACACTTATCAAGTTCTTACCAAAAGAGCAGATAGATTATTTGAAGTTCATGAACAACTAAATTGGACAAGCAATATCTGGATGGGTGTTTCTGTAGAAGATGAAAGAGTAACACATCGCATAGATTTCTTACGGGTTACCAACGCCAAAATAAAATTCCTTTCTTGTGAACCATTAATTGGTCCATTGCACAACATAAATCTAACCAATATTGATTGGGTAATTGTTGGTGGCGAAAGTGGTAGAAAATCAAGGCCCATGAATGAATCTTGGGTTTGGGATATTAAGCAACAATGTGAGGAACAAGGTTCTGCTTTTTTCTTTAAACAATGGGGTGGCGTAAACAAAAAGAAAACAGGCAGAGATTTAGGGGGAAGAACTTATGATGCTATGCCTTTACAATGTTCAGTTTAACCAAACTCCCTGTATTTTTATGCCATAAACCATTTCCCATTCATGATTGACATAAAACAAGAAAACAGAAAGCAATTGGAGAACCTGACCTATGCAGATTTGTTTTGTGGCATTGGTGGTTTCCATTTGGCGTTGGATTCCTTTTATGCCAACTGTGTTTTTGCTTCAGATATTGATAAGGCAGCACGAGAAGTTTATGAAAACAACTTTGCTTTAAAACCTGCTGGTGATATTACACAGATTGATGAAAAGCAAATTCCTGCACATGATATTTTATGTGGAGGTTTTCCTTGCCAAGCATTTAGTGTATCGGGCAAGCAAAAAGGTTTTGATGATACCCGTGGTACTTTATTTTTTGATATTGCAAGAATTGCCAATCATCATCAACCCAAAATTTTATTGCTTGAAAATGTAGCCAACTTTGAAAAGCATGATGGTGGCAAAACATTGCAAACAGTTCTCTCAACTTTAGACAAAATTGGGTACACCACTTTTTATCAAGTATTAAATGCTTCTTCATTTGGCATACCACAAATTAGGAAACGTATTTATTTCGTTGCTTTCAGAAAAGATTTGAATGTTCAGCAATTCAAATTTCCACAAGCAAAAAATAATCGTATCAAACTGTATGATTTTCTTGAAACAAACAAGACACATGAAGATTTGATTTTGAAGAAAACAAATTACACATTGCATTTGGAAAACTTTGATAGCAATGAAACCACTTTGCTGCAAACAGAAATTTCAGCAAACACTTCTATAAGAATTGGTACTGTAAATAAAGGTGGTCAAGGCGATAGAATTTATCATCCCAATGGTCATGCTATTACACTGTCTGCCTATGGTGGTGGCAATGGAGCAAAAACAGGTTTGTATTTAGTTGATGGAGCTATCAGAAAACTTTCGCCAAGAGAATGTGCCAACATTATGGGCTTTCCCAAAAATTTCAAACTTCATGTAAACAGGAATCAATGCTACAAACAGTTTGGCAATAGTGTAGTGGTTGATGTGCTGCAACATATCCTCATTTCTATAAACAAAGCTTTGCATAATGGATAGAAGTGAACATGGCTCACAAACAGCAAAGAATGGTTTCAGGAATGAAGAAGACATTATTGTAAAATTCAACAATTGGCAAACTGATGTTGAAGCGGTATTGTGGCTGCAAACAATGGGTTATTCAACAAATGAAATAGAGTTTGTAAAAGCAGTAAAAATTCATGGTCATAAAACTGATGTACAAGTTCAAGTAACCATCAAACTGAAAGAAGCCATTGATGTGCAGAACATGCAGGTAAAATTGGTAAGCAATAAAACAGGCTTCAATCAAATTGACAAAAGATGGGTAGATACTTACGCTCAACTTTGGAATATGCCAGCAGAAATTTCTTTGTTAATTAAGAAATATTGTGGTGAGGTTCTACCAACCATTAAAGTAAAAGATAAACGCAGAATGTTTGCTAATGAATTTGAGCTACATGAACAAACGCTTCTACTTCAATGGCTGAACGAAAACAAGCAGTTGATAATAAATGATATTCTAAAAGGTAGAGGACAGTTTGCAGCAGAATGGTTTTTGATAGTTCAAAAAAGCGATGCAAATGCAAGATGGATGCTGCAACCAATCAATGTTTGTATCAACCATTATAGCAAAGGAGAAATTTTTATTACAAAGCAAGGTAATATCAGAATTGCGAAGATTGGTATGCAAAGAAAAGGAGGTGATGGAGGAAGAAAGACAGCCCAAATGTTGCAGTTCAAATTAGACCCAACAGATATGTTTGACATTTAAAAAGTAATTGTAGCTCGTATAAAATCAAGACACATGAATGAATTTTGGGTTTGGGATATTAAGCAACAATGCGATGAACAAGGCTCTGCATTTTTCTTTAAACAATGGAGCGGTGTAAACAAAAAGAAAACTGGGCGTTAATTGGGTGGTAGAACGTACGATGCAATGCCCTACTCAACACAATACCAAGTATAACCTTTTAGCTACGCTTCAATAAAAGCCCAATAGATATTCTATTGCTAAACATGTGCGACGCAACCGCAGCTTAATTGAAATACGAAAGCTAACTTAATAAAACAACCATATGATTGTATAAACAAACATGAAAGCCATTGTAGATTGTAATAGTTTTTATTGTTCCTGCGAAAGATTGTTTCGCCCAGAGTTAGAGAACAAGCCAGTTGTTGTGTTGAGCAACAATGATGGCTGTATTATATCGAGAAGTGATGAAGCTAAAGTATTTGGTATAGGCATGGCAGGCCCTTATTTTAAAGCCAAGCCATTAATTGAAAAACATGGGGTAGCTACTTTTTCTAGCAACTACAATTTGTATGGAGACCTTAGCTGGCGAGTGATGGAGACCTTACGACAATTGGTAGGTAAAGAAAATGTAGAAGTGTATAGTGTAGATGAAGCTTTTTTGAATTTGGATTGTATTAGCAACGGCGATCTACAAGATTTTTCTATGAAAATAAGAGAAACTGTAGAGTTGTGGACAGGCATTAAAGTATCGGTGGGTGTGGCACCTACAAAAGTGTTGGCTAAGGTTGCCAATAGATTATCTAAGAAAAATAAAGAAGCCACACAATGTGTAATGGTGCTAGATACCAAACAAAAAATAACTACTGCCTTGCAGCAAACTACTATTGATGATGTGTGGGGTGTGGGTTATCAATATGCAGAAAAACTGAAAAGATTTCAAATAACTACTGCCTATGATTTAAGCTTAAAAGATGTAAGCTGGGCAAGCAGGCATTTAGGTGGTGTAATTGGTGCAAGATTGGTGAGGGAACTGAAAGGTATAGTAAGCAGTACTATGGAAGATGAATTGGTAGAAAAGAAAATGATAGCCACTACAAGAATGTTTGGCGAGCCAGTGAGTGATATTAAAAGCATTAAAGAAGCTGTGGCCACTTATACATCTAGGGCAGCAGAAAAACTGAGAAGGCAACACGGTGCTGCAAAAATGATTAGTGTGTTTATTGTAGCCAAAGAGCAAAATCATAACGCTACTTTTAACCGTGGTGCTACTATTAGCAGTTATACCACATTGCCAGTGGCAACACAACTAACACAGGAGTTAATAAAACCTGCACTGGCCTTGGCTGAAAGGCTTTTTGAAGAAGGAAGAATATATAAAAAAGCTGGTGTAATGCTTAGCCATATTGTACCCGATACATCGGTGCAAGGAAATTTGTTTTTGCCCGATACCAAAAACAGAAGTAAACTATTAATGGATGCCATAGACAACATAAACTTTAGCCAACGAGGTGATATTTTAAAATTTGCCAGTACTGGGACAGAACGTAACTGGAAAATGCAACAAAATTTTATTAGCCCAAAGTATACTAGCCGATGGGAAGAATTGTGTGAAGTGAAGTAATGTTTGATTAGAGTTATTTTTTAATCATACATTTTTGTAAAGAAGTTGTAATTGATAATGTATATACAATACGCTGAGATAAAAGCCAAATATATGTTGACAGATGACATGTGCGACGCAACTGAAGTTTAATAAGTGTTCTGCTGCTGGTATCAAAAAAATAACCAATTATCCCACAATTAAATCTCCATCTTTATATAACGGCAATACGTTAGCTACATCGTTGGTAACACAATATTCTAAATCTTTTTCTAACCCAAACTTACTAAGCCTATGCCAATGAGTGGTTTGTCGTGCAAAGCTATACATATCGTTTTTGTGGTGGTTATACATTTGCTCTGCCATCAAACTACTATCGCAGTGTATGGTAAAATGTTCTTTGATATTTGAAACTACTGCACCAGCAAAAAGGGTATCTTCTAAATTCACTCTATCCTTCCAAGCACTACAACCAAGAAAAACATTTTTGTTTTGTTGTACCAAATAATTGCATACAGCACTAAGGTTTGGAAATGAACCAGTAACCACATTGCTTGCACCATTGTTTAAAGCCATATGTAGCAGCTTTGTACCATTTGTAGTAGTAAGTACCAAGGTTTTTCCCTCTATAAAACTACGTGGGTATTCGGCTGGAGAATTTCCATACTGCAAACCTTCAATTACCTTGCCATCACGTTCGCCAGCAGTTATGCTATTGGGTATGCTGTTGCCAATGGTTATACATTTGTCTACGGCATCTACAGGTATTACTTTGGCCGCCCCATTATGCAAGGCTGTTGCTATGGTACTGGTGGCCCTAAAAACATCTATTACTACTACAATGCTGTTGGTAACATCGTACACATCAAGCAACTTAGGCGATAGGATGGTGTATAGAAATGGTTTGCTCATAAGAATGCAAATATAAAAGCTATAAGCAAACAGCTAACGCTAGGCCTTTTTCTTACGCTTG
Organism: Chitinophagaceae bacterium; assembly: GCA_043776595.1. Taxonomy (GTDB): domain Bacteria; phylum Bacteroidota; class Bacteroidia; order Chitinophagales; family Chitinophagaceae; genus UBA1930. The sequence goes on from JAYVRD010000103.1 coordinate 8,122, forward strand.
TATTTTATTTCTACGTTTACCACGCCGTCGGCTATCATGCTTATATCTTGTGCGGCTATACGGCTTAGGTCTATTATCCTGCCAGCTACAAATGGACCCCTATCGTTTACACGTACTGTAACTGTTTTGCCATTTTTCAAATTGGTAATTTTTACTTTAGTACCAAAAGGTAACTTTTTGTGTGCAGCAGTATAGTCGTTGGTTTTATATATTTCTCCATTAGCCGTTTTTTTTCCTTGATATGAGTCGGAATAGTAAGAAGCTTTACCAGTTTCTGTTATATACTTTCCGCAAGAGCAGAAACAAATACTTACTACTAAAAAGATAAAAAGGAGATTTATTTTCATGCAATGAAGCTACTGAGCTATAGCAATAATACGTAAGTGATATTTTCAACAAAACTAATTTTGTGTTGAAAACCAAATGAAATAATTTTAACTGTTGTAAAAGTTATGATGGAGATGGATTGAATTATGATTGCTTTTCTGCCATCATTTTTATTACCTCATTTCTTTTTTGCAAAAGCTTACGCATATAATTGGTAAGAAAAAGATAGTTAAAACACTTACCAATAATTCCAAAAGGGCTTTCAAAATAAAATGCATCATTCATTGTTGTACCATTTTGGTTTGCAATAAAATAATGTTCGTGCCACATTGTTTTAAAATCACCTTGCAGCATTTCATCT
>JAYVRD010000104.1:0-8781 GCA_043776595.1 Chitinophagaceae bacterium
CTGCCATTGCAGGAAGTTTGTTTATATTAACCGTAAGATTATTTAAAAAATAACAAACGCACAAGTGAAAAAATTTATTACACTATTAATGGCAGTTACGTTTTGGATGCAATCATCTGCAGACAACGATTTTTGTGGTATACGCAATTCAGCCTTTCAAGATGGTGAAAATATTACCTATACTGTTTTTTACAACGTAGCAGGTATTTATGTAAATGCTGGCAATGCCAACTTTACCACCTCGTTAGAACGTGTGAATAACAAACCTGTATACCATGTTACAGGTATTGGCAATAGCAATACCAGCTACGATTGGATTTTTAAAGTAAGAGACCGCTACGAAAGTTTTATAGATACCACTAGCTTACAACCACTAAAGTTTATACGTAATGTAGATGAAGGCGGACATAAAATTTATGAAAACGTTTCCTTTAATCAACAAGCTGGTACTGCAGTAACTACTGGGGGCGTATTTAAAATACCTACATGCACACAAGATGTGCTTAGTAGCATATACTACGCCCGTAACATAGATTATACTAAGTATAAGGTAGATGATAAAATACCCTTCAATATGTTTTTAGATAACCAAGTGTACAATATGTACATTAAATACTTGGGCAAAGAAAACATTAAAACCAAATACGGAAAATTTAGAGCCATAAAATTTAAACCTTTGCTACTTAAAGGTAGCATGTTTGAAGGTGGCGAAAAAATGACAGTATGGGTAAGCGACGATTTGAACCACATACCACTACGTATAGAAACCCCCATAGTAGTAGGTAATGTAAAAGTAGATATGATGCAATACCGCAACACTCGCTACCCTATGACCTCTTTAATAAGTTGGAAATAATTTTTTTGGTAGCCAGCAGTTGTAATGCTATTCAACTTCGGTTGCGTCGCACTCTTCAACAGTTGAAACTTTAATCAACACGTTGGCGATTGACATCCTTACACTTTATTCGTGCATACATTTGCTTAATAGATATCCTAAGTTTAACACGTGCGACGCAACTGAAGTATAATGTATATCCTACAGCTTGCTACACCATTGCCTATGCTGTTTAAAAGGGCGTTGAAAAAAAGTTGCAATCGTTTGCGTAGAACAGAAACTAAGCCTACACCGAAATGCAATAATTTCATTGCCTCATTAAGCAAGTAATATGAAAAAGAATTTTTGTTTGACCATTGCTATTTTGTATTGTGCATTTTCGTCTTTTGCATCCACTTATTATGTGTCTTACGCCAGTGGTTTAGATACATATACAGGTACTATTAGTCAGCCCTTTAAAACAATTACAAAAGCAGTAAGTGTAGCTGTGGCAGGAGATATTATTTACCTGCGTGGTGGTACGCATGTGTATAGTGCTAAAATAAGTATTAGCAAAGCTGGCAATGCTACCAATCGTTTTTACTTATTGGCTTACCCAGGAGATGCTAGGCCTGTACTTGACTTTAGCAGCATGGCTTTAAATAGCAGCAATAGGGGTATGCAATTAAGTGGTACTTACTGGACGATAAAAGGGATAGATTTTTACAAAGCTGGCGATAATGGAATGCATATTGATGGAGCTTACAACATTGTAGAGTTTTGTAGCTTTTACGAAAATCAAGATACTGGTTTACAACTAGCAAATGGTGCCAACAACAATCAAATTATTAACTGCGATAGTTATTTTAATAAAGATGCAAGCGATGGTAATGCAGATGGTTTTGCAGCTAAGCTTGATGTAGGCACTGGTAACAGTTTTAAAGGTTGTAGGGCTTGGCAAAATAGCGATGATGGTTGGGATGGATTGCTTACTGCTGGTATTGGCACTAACCCAGCCACTACCTACGATAGCTGTTGGTGTTTTATGAATGGCTATTTAAAAACGGGTGTAGCCAGTGCTGGTAATGGCAATGGCTTTAAAATGGGTGGCAATAATGAATTGCATGATGCTACACTTACTAGATGCTTAAGTGCCTTTAACCGTGTAAAAGGTTTTGACCAAAACAATAACAATGGCAGTATGACTTTGTACAACTGCACAGGTTATAAAAATGGACCCAACTTTGGCATGAATAATAACGATCCATCAACAGGTAAGGTAATGATTGTAAAAAATTGTGTATCGTTTCAATCGGTGGGTTCTGATGTGTTTAGAAGTGTATGTGTGCGTACCAATAACAACTGGCAATTAACACCTACAACTACTACAGCCGATTTTTTAAGTGTTGACTCTGTAGGCTTGCGTAACCCACGCAGTGCCGATGGTAGCCTTCCAGTAATAAATTTTATGAAGCTTAGTGCTACCAGTAATTTAATAGATAAAGGCACAAACGTAGGCTTGGCATTTAATGGCACAGCCCCAGATGTTGGAGCTTTTGAAAGTGTATATTCTTTACCAGTAGCATTGCTTGGGTTTAGTGCAAAAATCAATCAAAAAAATGTACTACTAAACTGGCAAACAGCTACTGAGCAAAATAATAAAGGCTTTTACATTGAAAGAAGACCCGCTGAGGGTTTTACTGCTTGGACAGAAATTGGCTTTGTAAGTGGAAGCAACAATAGCAACACCACCAAAACATACAGTTACAACGATGCAAATATTTTTGCAGTAGCTAGTAGTTATCAATACCGTTTAAGGCAAGTAGATAACGATGGAAAAATAAAATACAGCAATGTACTCTTAGTAAAATACAGTACTAAAGATGCTACAAGTTTAGCAGTATACCCTAACCCATTTTATGGTAATGGCAATGTACAATTTACACTAAACGAAAAAGCAAAAATAACGCTAGCCTTGTATAGCATGGATGGCAAATTAGTGAAACATATAACCAACGATATTTTTGATGCTGGCTCACATAGTATAACTATAGATGCTAACACCTTGGGTACTGGTAACTATGTAGTAAAATTAATGGTACTAAATAAGGTTATTAGTAGCAATGTTGTAAAAATGTAGTTGAGAAAAAATTTATAATACTAAAATAAGCCCCCAACTAAATAAAGTAGTTGGGGCTTATTTTTTAGGTTAGAAAGTGTGCCAATTTTTATTGCCTCACTATTTTAAATACTTGTTTATCTGCAGTGGTAAACAACTGCAAAGCATACGTGCCTTTGGGCAATGTACTCACGTCTATTTTTTTATTGTTTGTAGTAATGCCACTGCTTACAACTTGTCCACTAGCATTTACAATATGGTACTTAATATTTTCGGTTGTAGCTGCTTGCACACTAAAATAATCGGTAACTGGGTTAGGAAAAACAGCAAATTGTAACTTGCTACCTGTACGCAGGGTAATGGTATTACTATAGGTCGCAGCCCCATCATTATCTACTTGCCTAAGCCTGTAAAAATTTAAGTTGTTCAAAGGTGTAGCATCTACAAAGCTATAGCCATTGGCAGCAGCAGCATTTACAAAACCAATAGGTTGAAAACTTCTGCCATCGCTACTACGTTGTACTTCAAAGCCCTTATTGTTGGTTTGATTAGCCACGTTCCAGTTTAGTAGTACGGTTTTATCTTTTAAGCTGCCCGTAAAGTTCATCCACGTTACAGGTAGTGGCCCAAGATTAGATACAATACCAAATTCACTAAAGCTATTCGCATTAAACTGTAAGTAAAAGCCATCTGCAAATGGGGCATTGGTTGGTGTAAGTTCTACAGTACCACCAGCGGCATTGTTGTTTACATCACAATCTTGATTAATGCCATGATAGTGAGAGATACGCAAATTGCTAGTGGTAATATTGCTATTGCCCACTTTGGTTTTAAAATCAGCCAGCTCGGTATTTTTATTGTACAAGCGTACACCCACTGGTGCAGGAATATTGCCAGTAGGATAGGCACTACTACTAATTTCAAAATAACGAGGCATATAAGTAACGCCATTGTTAGCCACAGGCACACCAGCTACGCCAGTGCCAAAATGTTTCATTTGTAGGGTTACCGTACCCAAGTTGTTGGTACCAGGATTAATAGACCCAACTACATTGCCACTTGCATCGGCTACATCAAACCAATAATTGCCAGTTACATTGTTGAGGATGTAAGTGTTTACATTGGTGTTTACAAAATTGTTGATGGCATTGATGCTGCGTAAATATTGGTTATTGGAAAAGGCAATTTTTTGGTATGACCAAACTCTTCTTCTAAAGTATTTATGTTGTGTTAGAGTTTCTTGATAGGTAGCATTTGTAGCTCCACTAATATCATTCCATCCACTGGAATTGGGTATTGAATCTTGCCATTGATAATAATAAGGAGCAGCATTATTAGGTGAACCATTATTAATAAAAGCAATAGTGTTACCAATGGTAGCTACAGGATTAATAGGTACTATAGCACCAGCATCAAACGGTTGATTGGCTGTAAAAGTTAAACTAACTGCTGTTGTGTATGAGTTGTTATCATTGGTACAATGATCACAATCTTGATTAAAAACCGAACGCTTGTAATAAACAGTTTTAGGGCTGTATTCAATAGAAGGAGATGGAAGGTTTGCTGTGTTGTAATAATTGCTATAATAGGAATAGACACTATTATTGGCACTCTTCCAAAAATCATAATACGAGGGTTGTGACGTTGAGCTTACATAACCACCAATCCCAAGAATAGCTGGGGGTTGATAACCAACAGCTATAGCTATATCTGGAATTGCTGTTGAATAACTAACTGTAGAATTAGAAAAAAAACCAATCATACCAGAACTAAAGCTACACTTTGAAATATTTACTGACGATGTATATGCAACAACTCCTAATGCGTCGGTAGCTTTTCTTCTATAGTAATTGGCACTATAGTTTATCACAAACTTAGCACTATCGTAATCTGGTAAAGTGGCACCAACAACATTTGTCCATGAAGTAGAGTTACTAGAATATTGCCATTGGAAAGCAAATGGTGCAGTGCCGCCATAAGGGTCAGCTCCAGCATAAATTTTTACAGAATTAGTGGATGCACAATAATAACCCGTATTAATTTGACTGTAACCAGGATATGCACTAGCGGTCTCAGTTGAAAGTAAATAAATAGTACCACCCGTCATTTGGCTCTTGCCAACTAAAGTTATCAGTAAAGTAAAAGCAAGTAATGTTCTTTTTAAACTACTTTTTGTTTTGTACCAATGCCTCATAAGTTTAGGTTTGTACTTTAAAACTAAGCAAATTTTTTAAATAAGTAGTAATGGACTTAATTTTTACAATAGATAACATACAACACGCAGCCAAAGTTTTTTTAAAAGAAGCCAAAACAAAAAAGGTAATTGCTTTTTATGCCCCTATGGGTGCTGGCAAAACTACTTTCATAAATACCTTATGCAGTTTGCTAGATATAAAAACGGCTGTTAGTAGCCCTACGTTTTCAATTATTAATGAGTATAGTAGCCCAGTGGTGGGTACAGTGTATCATATGGATTGGTATAGGCTAAAAGATGAAGAAGAAGCCATGAACGCAGGTGTAGAAGATGCTTTGCTAAGTGGCAATCTATGCCTTGTAGAATGGCCAGAAAAAGCAGAAGGTTTATTGCCAGATGGTACATTAAAAATTGTAATTGAAGTATTGGATGATAATACAAGGAGAATTTTTAGCTACGAATAGCTATAAATACAAGCACACGGATGACACGGATTGAACAGATATACACAGATAAATAACGATGCTTTGCAGGTTTATTTGGACAATCCACATTTTGCGAAGCAAAATCAAATCAGGGAGTATCCTTTCAACCCGTTTTATCCGTGTGCGATTGCAAATAGTGGTAGTCATTTTTAATCCTTAATGGCATAATGTTAAGAATGAATGGCTGCTTGCTGCACAGATTTGTTTCTTCACAATTCCTTTTTTATAAATACTTCTCTTTACCAAAAGCTAAAAAAAGTATCTTTATCAACAATAATTTTGAATACTGAATTGGTATTGCTTAATAGCAGCACACAGCTACACATGTGCGACGCAACCGCTGCTTAATAGCACTACCAAAGCTCACTTCAATAAAAAACCCATAAATAATAACCTACAACTTACTACTAGCATGGCTACTTCAAAACCTGTTATCTCCACATCTTTTAGCTACGAAACGCTAGAAGAAACCCTAGATATAAAACCGCAAGGTGCAAGCCTGCATATTGGCATACCCAAAGAAATTGCTTTTCAGGAAAACCGTGTGGCTTTATCACCTGATGCTGTGGGTGTGCTAGTAAGTAATGGTCATAGTGTAGTGGTAGAAACCAAAGCTGGCGAGGGCAGCCATTATGCCGATAAAGATTATAGCGAAGCTGGAGCAAAAATTGCCTATGACAGAGAAGAAGCATTTAAAGCACCCATACTTGTAAAAACTGCACCACCCGTACAAGAAGATTTGGCATTACTTCAACTGAACCAAACCATTATTTCGCCCATACACTACAGTGCACTTAATAAAGAAATTGTAGAGAAGATGATGGAGAAACGCATTACTGCCATAAGTTTTGAAAACTTAAAAGATGATAGTGGCACGTACCCCATAGTACGCAGCATGAGTGAAATTGCAGGTGGTGCTGTAATGCTAATTGCAGGGCAATACCTTAGCAGTTTTAACCAAGGCAAAGGTGTATTGCTAGGTAGCATAAGTGGTATACCACCTACCAAAGTAGTAGTTATTGGTGCTGGTATTGTAGGCGAAGTGGCTACACGTAATGCCATGGCATTAGGTGCAAGCGTAAAAGTATTTGATAACGATGTGTACAAGCTAAAACAATTACAAAATAATCTTGGCTTTAGGGTATGGACGAGTGTATTAGAACCCAAAATACTAGCTAAGCAATTAAAAACCTGTGAGGTAGCTGTAGGTGCATTAAGCAACGAATTTGGTAGAGCACCTGTGGTAGTAACAGAAGAAATGGTAGCTGCTATGCGTAAGGGTAGCATTATTATAGATGTAGCTATAGACCGTGGTGGCTGCTTTGAAACCAGCGAATTGACCAGCCATGAAAAACCCACTTTTGTAAAGCATGATGTAATACATTATTGTGTACCCAATATACCTAGTGGCTTTGCACGTACTGCCAGCCAAGCGATAAGCAATGTGCTAATGCCATTGCTATTGCAAGTAAGCGATGAAGGTGGTTTTGACGAAATTGTGTGGCACAACTTCAACATGAGAGAAGGGATTTATTTGTTTAAAGGAGCATTGACCGATTTTTACATTAGCCAAAAATTTGACTTGAAGTTTACCGACTTGAATTTGTTGATAGCGAGTAGGAGATGATTTGGGATTGCAGACGAATAATTTTTGATTTGGAATTGACTAACTTTATTTTATGGATAAGGCAATAGAAAAAAAGAAATATACTTACCAAGAGTACCTGCAGCTAGAAATAGATACGGATATACGCCATGAATTTTGGAATGGTGAAGTATTTGCTATGGCAGGGGGAACAAGAAACCATAGTGAGGTTGGTGGTAATATTTACAGCTTACTGGGTAATAAATTTAGACCCCAAGAATGTAAAGTGTATCAAGCTGATGTAAAAGTGGAGTTTGAAAAAGAAAACTATTATGTTTATCCCGATGTGGTTTTAACATGCGATAAAGACGATAACGATACCTATTTGGTAAAGAAACCATCCTTAGTGGTAGAAGTACTTTCAAAATCTACCGAAACCTACGATCGTTCTGTAAAACTTGCTCAATACCGCAAAATAAAATCGCTACGATATTATTTATTGGTTTCTCAGTTTGCACCCTTTGTAGAGATTTATGGTAGGCTAAGCGAAGCCGATTTATTTACCTATAACGTAGCCGAAGGCATAGATGCCATAGTAGAAATGCCAGCCTTAGACTTTACATTGCCCCTAAGCAAAGTGTACGAATACATTGAATTTGTAAAAGAAAAGTAGTTTTTTGTAGCCAGCAGTAGTATTTCAATTTGGCTGCGGTTGCGTCGCACACTTGTACTTTTGGAATTGTGAAGGGCTGTTATTTCCAATCCAAAATACTCAACTTCTCTTCACAAAAATCCATTTCCATTTCATCGTTGCTGCTTACAATAATGAGTTTATGGTTGCAATAGTTTTGTATTAAATCGTGGTATAATTGATAGCCATTTTTGTCTAAGTTGGTACAGGGTTCATCTAACAATAGCAAAGGCGTGTGTGAGAAAATGGCTTGTGCCAATTTTACCCTTTGCTTCATACCACTACTGTAATAACGTATTTGTTTACCATCTGCTTTTTCTAAGCCTACAATGTTTATTATCTCATCTATTGGCAAGCTTAGGGGCTTAAATACCGAATGAAATTCTAAAAATTCCTTAGCCGTCATTTCTTCTATTACTTCTAAATAAGGGGCAGCTATGGATAAGTGGTTGTATATAGTTTCGGTGGTGAGGTTATTAGTTGGCAGTTGGTAGTTGACAGTTGGTAGTGGCTCTGAATTGTTATCAACTCCTGACTGCTCACCATGTACTATTGACTCTGGACTTTTTACTGTAGACTGTGAACTGTCGAAAACTTTATACTGCAAAACCCCTTCGCTGCAAGCGGTGCTGCCTGCAATAACTTGTAGCAAAGTACTTTTGCCACTACCATTTGGCCCAGTAATGGCGTAGCTTTTCCCTTGCTCAAAACGATAAGTAAGTTTACGAAATATCCAATCTCGGTTAAAGCGTTTGCCAGCATTGGTTAGTTGGATGTGTAAACTCGCAGCCCCAGAAAGTGAGTCGAGAGAGTTATCTTTAGTTTCGGGGTGATTGTTCATTTTGTTGAATAGAGATATACTGTACAAGAGTGCCCTTCGGCTCTGCTCAGGA
>JAYVRD010000105.1:0-8710 GCA_043776595.1 Chitinophagaceae bacterium
GAAATAGTTGCAAAAACAGGATGGACAAGTTTAGAACTTGCCGAACATATACTCCATACTCAACTAAACGAGCACTATGATTTTGTAACGCTATTGATAGGCGTAAACAATCAATACAGAGGCTTGAGCATAAATGATTTTACGAACGACTTTGAATATCTCCTTAAAAAAGTCATTTATTTTGCAGGGGATAAACCTGAGCATATTATAGTATTAAGCATACCCGATTGGGGTGTTACACCTTTTGCAAAAGGTAGAGATACTGCCAAAATAACCACAGAAATTGACAATTTCAATATGGCTTGCCAATCCATAGCTACCAAACATAAAACCCATTTTATAAACATAACACCAAGCACAAGGTTAGCCAAGGAAGATGAAACTTTACTTACCACAGACAAGCTACATTACGCAGCCAAAGAAATGAGTAAGTGGGCTAAAGAAGTGACAGAGAAAATAATGTTATCAATAAATAAAAGGTAGTTTGTGTAAGCCAACTTTATAGTGCTATTGGGCAGCGGTTGCGTCGCACATGTTTGGCTAAGTAGTGCTATGTAGCATTTATTGTAGCGTAGGTTTAAGTATGTATGGTTTGTTTTTAAAAATATTACAACCATAAAGTGAAATAGTAATTGGAAGAAATATGGTTGATAAAAGTAAACTTTCGTTTTTTTGGGTATATCACTTAGCATTGCGTTTTTTAAATAAACTGTACACCCCAAAAAACGAAATAAAAAAATGTTGATAATCAGTATTATTGATTGGAGAAGTTTCGTATTTTTATTGTTGCCTGCTATTTTAAAGCGACACCCTACGCAATGACAAACGAAGAAATTTTACAAGCAGTTAGACAAGTTGAAGGACTTGAAGGAATGACAGTAAACGAACGCCTTTATGTCTCGTCCTGAAATAGGTTGACTAAAAATCAACCAAAAATGGACATTAAACAAAAGTGTATTATCGAGTATTTAACCCAGGGAACAGGTTATCGCCAATTGGCTGTCAAGCTTTTTTCATTGTGCATCACCTTATCAGACCACTCTGTTACTTTAAAAAGTTAAACAAACTCACCAATTAATTTAAAAATTGTTCACTAATTAGTTACCTTTGAAAAGTGAACAGAAAACTATCAACTTACGGAAAATACTTCTTCGAGTTCTATAGTAAGCTTCACAAAGACTTGCAAGAAAAGATTGATTGGGTATTTGAGCTTATCAAGTCGGTTGACCATATTCCTAAAAAATATTTCCAACATCTTGAAAATTCGGACGGACTTTTTGAAATCAGAATTGAGTTTGAAAGTAACATTTATAGAATATGCTGCTTTTTTGACGAAGGCAATTTGGTTATCCTAATAAATGCTTTTCAAAAGAAGACGCAGAAAACACCAAAGTGGGAACTTGAATTAGCAAAGAAGTTGAAGAAACAATATTTTATCGACAAAAAATTAAATGCAGAAAATGAAAAAGGAAATAGCAAAAAAATCAAAAGATAAAGTCGTTTCGTGGGATACCCACTTAGACAGAAAATATGGACTTCACGGAACAGCAACACGTTCTGAATTTGAAATAAAGTCACAGACTTTTATTTTAGGCGAGTTGTTGAAAGACGAAAGAGAAAAAGCTAATTTAACACAAGCCGAAATGGCTGCAAAGACAGGCACTAAAAAAAGTTATATTTCGAGAATTGAGAATGGTAGAGCAGACATTCAATTGTCGACTTTGTACAGACTTATTGAACAAGGCTTGAATAGAAAACTTGAGTTGACAATTCACTAGCCAACTGTCTCGTCCTGAAATAGGTTGACAGAAAAACAACCAAAAATGGACATCAAACAACAGTGCATTACCGAGTATTTAAGATACGGAACTTCAGTATTTTGATCTGCACCATAATTATCGCCAATACATTGCCATTTTCGCTAGCATTTATCTATTGCATAATAAAAGCACAATGCCTATTCTATTGTCTTACATGTGCGACGCCACCGCTGCCCAATAGCACTAGAAAGCTGGTTACCAAAAAATTACTTTTACATTCGTGGCTCAAAATATTAATACAACCAATTAACTTTTAAAAATGTACACCAGCACCACACAAGTAAGAGTACGATATGCCGAAACCGATCAAATGAATGTGGTGTATCATGGCAATTATGCCCAATTTTTTGAAGTGGGTCGTGCAGAAAGCATTAGAAAATTAGGCTTTACCTATAAAGACATGGAAGCCATGGGGGTAATGATGCCCATTGTAGAATTTACTGCTAAGTTTTTACGCCCTGCCCACTACGATGATTTGCTAACCATAAAAACAGAACTAAGAGAACTACCTACTGACCATAGGGTGGAATACCACCAAGAAGTGTATAGCGAAGATGGTAAAATACTTACGTTTGGCAAAGTAGTGCTGTATTTTTTAGATAAAGCTACTATGGCAAGAACTGTAGTACCTAAGCAACTAAAAGAAAAGTTGGAGCCGTTTTTCAATAGTTAACTGCCCTTTCAATTCCTTATTTTTGGCCACTTAAAATACCCAACTAACAATGTTTGGTATTTATAGCATTTTACATTTTCAATAGTAGATATAGCATGGAATTAAGCAAAAATTTTGAACCACAGAATATAGATAGCAAATGGTATGCACATTGGTTGAGCAAAGGGTATTTTAATAGTACACCAGACGAACGGGAACCTTATACTGTGGTTATTCCTCCACCCAATGTTACTGGTGTGCTGCACATGGGTCATTGCTTAAACAATACCATTCAAGATATATTGATACGCCGTGCAAGAATGCAAGGCAAAAATGCCTGTTGGGTGCCAGGCACAGATCATGCAAGCATAGCTACAGAAGCTAAAGTGGTGGCTATGTTGCGTGAACGAGGTATTGCAAAATCATCTTTAAGTAGAGAAGAATTTTTAAGCTATGCTTGGGAATGGAAAGAAAAATATGGTGGCATTATACTACAACAATTAAAAAAGCTAGGCTGTAGTTTAGATTGGAATAGAACGTCCTTTACCATGGATGAAGACTATTACAAAGCAGTAATAAAAACTTTTGTACAGCTACATACAGATAGTATTATTTACAGAGGATTAAGAATGGTGAACTGGGACCCTGCAAGTAAAACTGCATTGAGTGATGAAGAAGTAATTTATAAAGAGATTGATAGTAAACTTTACTATGTTAAATATCCATTTGCCGATGCTTCAAGCTCCCCTTTAGGGGTTGGGGGCATAACTGTTGCTACCACAAGACCAGAAACCATTTTAGGTGATGTGGCCATTTGTGTACATCCAGATGATGAAAGATATAAAGCATGGGTAGGTAAAGAAGTAATAGTACCCATCATCAACAGAAGAATACCCATAATAGCCGATGAATATGTAGATGCTGAATTTGGTACTGGTGCTTTAAAAATAACTCCAGCACACGATAAAAATGACAATGAACTGGGCAGAAAACACAACCTAAAAGCATTAAATACTTTAGATGCCGAAGGCAGGTTTACTGTTGCCGATTTGATGGATGAAAATCCATCGGCACAAATTATTAGTTATAATGGTGTAGATAGATTTGAACTCAGAAAAAAAATTATAGAAGACATTACTGCACTAGGACAAGTAGAAAAAATAGAAGATTACAAAGGGCAAGTAGGTACTAGTGAAAGAACAGGTGCTGTAATTGAAAGCAGATTGAGTTTGCAGTGGTTTATGGATATGAAAGCCTTTTTGAAAAAGAATCCAGAAGCATTATCTGCTGTGATGAATGATGAAATAAAATTTCATCCTGAAAAAACAAAAAACACTTACAGCCATTGGCTAACGAATATTAAAGATTGGTGTATAAGTAGGCAACTGTGGTGGGGACAACAAATACCTGCTTGGTACGATGAAGAAGGAAATTGTTATGTAGCAGCAACACACGATGAAGCCATGCAAATAGCTATGACTACCAATTCCAAATTCCAAATTCAAAATTCAAAATTAGTACAAGACGAAGACTGCCTCGATACTTGGTTTTCTTCCTGGCTGTGGCCTATGGAAGTTTTCAAAGGCATTAGCAACCCCAACAATGCTGAAGTAAATTATTATTACCCAACCACAACTTTGGTTACAGGGCAAGACATTATCTTTTTTTGGGTGGCACGTATGATAATGGCTGGCTACGAATTTAAAAATCAACTGCCGTTTAAAGATGTATACTTCACAGGAATGGTAAGGGATAAGCAAGGCAGAAAAATGAGTAAGCAGTTGGGTAATAGTCCAGACTTGTTGGGCTTGATAGATACCTATGGTGCAGATGCTGTACGTTTTGGCATTATGTTCTCCTCTCCTGCTGGCAACGATTTAATGTTTGATGAAAGCAGCTTAGAGCAAGGCAGAAATTTTAATAACAAATTATGGAATGCATTGAAGTTGGTAAAAATGTGGGAAGGAAAATTAGTTGATAGTTGGCAGTTGACAGTTGATAGTAATAAAGCCAACCACCAACCATCAACCACCAACCATTTTGCTTTAACATGGTTTGAAAACAGATTGAACGAAGTAAAGCAAGAAATAGAAAATTTACTTCAACAGTTTCGTTTGAGCGAAGCATTGAAAACCATTTACTCTTTGGTGTGGGATGACTTTTGTAGCTGGTATTTAGAATGGGCAAAACCCGGTTTTGACCAACCCATTGAAGCAGAAGTATACAACAAAACAGTTTACTTTTTTGAGGAGTTAATGCAACTGCTACACCCTTTCATGCCGTTTGTAACAGAAGAAATTTATCACCAGTTGAGAGAGCAAAAAGTTGATCTGTGTGTGAAACAAGAAACGCAAGTAGCAAGCGTAGAAAAGTATATTTTAGCCCAAGGGTATTTGTTGAAAAACGTAATTACTACATTACGTGAAGCAAGAGCTAAAAACCAAATTAAGCCCAAGGAAAGCATCAAACTTTATATTCAAACTACTGCCAAAGAAAACTATACACCTATTGAAGATATTTTGAAGAAACAAGTAAATGCTGAAAGCATTGCTTACGTAACTGATGCAATACCTAACACCATTGTAGTAGCTATAGAAAATGAAAAGTTTTTTATAGAAGCTGAAAAAGAAATTGATGCGGTGGCTTTAAAAGAAGAATTGCTCAAAGACTTAAAATACCAGCAAGGTTTTTTAGAATCGGTTATGAAAAAATTAAGCAACGAAAAATTTGTTGCCAATGCTAAACCAGAAATATTAGCTAGTGAGCAAAAGAAAAAAGCAGATGCAGAAGCAAGAATTAAAACCATTGAAGAAAGTTTACAAAATTTATAAATGAAAAAAACAAACAAAATTTTTGCAAGCATTGTTTTCTTTATTGGATGCTTTTCTCTTGCTACTAATTCCTTAGCCCAATCTGGCGAAATCAATTTATTAAAAGACATCAACACGGCCAACCCTTCACAGTTTTGGGTAGCTACTACCAATACTACATACCCTTTTGCCATTGCATCTCCACTATCTATCTTGGCTACTGGCTATATCAAAAAAGACAAAGCCCTACAACGCAAAGGTTGGGAAGCCGCAGGAGCCATTGCCATCAACACAGTTATTACGCAAGGTTTAAAATATACAATCAATCGCAATCGACCCTACTACGATTATCCAACACTTATTACTCCATACGATGGTACAGAAATAGACAAATCATTTCCATCAGGTCATACTTCTATTGCGTTTGCTACTGCAGCATCGCTTAGCATTAATTTTAAAAAATGGTATGTAGTAGTGCCTGCTTATACTTGGGCTACTGCTGTGGGTTATTCACGTTTAAAACTGGGCGAACATTACCCAACCGATGTATTGGCAGGTGCTGTAGTAGGTGCTGGCAGTGCATACCTAAGCCATTGGCTCAATAAAAAATTCTTTACAAAAAAGAAGTAATCTGTTCTTTATTACTGCAGTATAAAGCAAGCTCACTAGCATTTCGAGGAACGAGAAATCTGTCCAATTATTTTTTTATGTAGCCAGCTACATTACTACTATTAAACTTCGGTTGCGTCGCACACTTGTACTTTTTATTCTTTACTTAGCCTAGTGTAGCATAACACAACTAAACACAAGCAACCTAAAATCGTATCTCTCTTGTTTCATTATCTTCCACAAACTGCTTAGGAAATTGTTTTACTTCTTTTATTTCAACACTTGGCTTTGGCAGTAACATAGCAATTACTGCACTCAATAATACATAGGCAGCAAAATAATAAAATCCCTCTTCTAATGTGGCTTTGGTATGCTGCATGGCATTAGCACCTAAAAAAGCTACAAATATACTTATGGTAAACACGTCGGCCATTGCCCACTTGCTAATGGCACTTACAAATTTGTACCAGCCTAGTTTGGGGTACTTAGCAAGCAGCAAATAAAATACAGCTCCACTTTTTACAACAGGTATTACAATACCAAATAAAAAAATAAGAAAGAAGGGAAATTGATTGCCACTATTCCAAAGTGTTTCTAGTGTGCCCAACACACTTCTCTTTTCATTAAAAAGATTGAAATTAAAAACAAAATCAACACTTACATCAATCTTAAGCATGTCTTTTACCCAACCAAAACCCAATAACACCAATGAGGCAATATGCAAAAACAACAGTAAATATTTCTTCATACAATTGATTTAGTGATACAATATAATTACTTCATTTGCATTATGCAACACTTGATGATAAGAAAAGCAACCCTTGCAGATATTACTACCATACAAACAATAGCTTACCAAACTTGGCCCTCAGCTTACAGCAGCATTATTAGCCAGCAACAAATACATTATATGTTGGAGTTGATGTACAGCACACCGATGCTTACAGAGCAAATGAATAATGGACTTCAATTTTATATAGCAGCATTAGACAATCAACCTATTGGCTTTGCCTCTGTATCTTATGAAGGGGAAAATATTTTTAAACTCAATAAATTATATGTATTACCCAACATCCAAAAAAATGGTGCTGGTAAAGCATTGCTACTTACTACTATCGATTATGCAAAAGCAAATAATGGCACTCAACTACAACTACAAGTAAACCGTATAAACAATGCCAAAGACTTTTATTTAAAACATGGCTTTACCATTTTGTACGAAGCAGATTTTGAAATTGGCGGCGGCTTTTTTATGAATGATTATGTAATGGCATTAGATGTATAAGGCATCATGATTGTTTAATAACATTTATACTGTTGAGCAGCGTTACAATTGCTGAAGTGTGCGACGCAACCGCAGCTTAATTTGTATTCTACAGTTGGTTACATAATTCTTTTTTGTAGATACCCTACTTCTTCATTAGACATAACATTTAAAATTTCACATTCCAAGTAACCGATGGTATAATGGGGAATAAACTTACTTGCCTTGCTTCTACTTTTAAATCTCCACTAGCCAAACTTCCTGTTTGGTTAAAGTATAAAAAATATGGGTTTTGCCTGCTATAAGCATTGTACAAACTAAACACCCAACTATCGGTATATTTTCTTTTCTTTTTATGTACTGGGCTGTAAATAGCACTTACATCTAACCTATGATAGGCTGGTAAACGGTACTGATTTATTTTGCTAAACTCTTGTGTAAGTACACCACCTACAAAATAAAAACGCTCGGGTGCTGTAAACGCATTACCACTGCCGTATACAAAAACGCTACTTAATTTCCATTTTTTATTTAGCTCGTAAGTACCTACTACACTAAGGTCGTGTCGTCTATCATATTTACCTACATAGGTTTCGCCATTGTTAAGGGCATCAAATTTACGCCATGTCCAGCTTAGTGTATACCCAACCCAACCTGTAAGTCTACCTTTTACTTTGTTTACAAAAAGTTCTGTACCATAGCTCCATCCTTTACCAAAAACAAAATCTTCTTCGGGGTCTTTTAATGTGTTGGGTGTGTAACCATCTCTGTATTCAATTTGGTTTTGCATGTCTTTATAATACACTTCCACACTGGTTTCAAACATATTGTTGTTGAAGTTTTTGAAATATCCTAATGCATACTGCCAAGCAATTTGTGGTTGTACATTTAGCGTACTTGGTACCCATAAATCGGTAGGTAAAGTACTGCCTGCATTAGTAACCAAATGAATGTATTGTAGATTACGGGTTACTGCTGCTTTAATGGATTGGTTATCGTCTATAGCATAACGCAATGTAAAACGAGGCTCTAAACCACCATAAGTTTTTACTGTTTTGCCACTGCCATAGTAAGTACTATCTAATTTGTTTCCATTGGCATCTCTTTTAAAAGCAGTGTATGCACCTACTTGTGCAAAGCTGCTATAGCGTATGCCTACATTTAATTTCCACTGCTTATTAATTTCCCAATCGTCTTGTAAATAAAGAGCTACTTCGTTGGCATATTTTTTAACGGCATTATTAGGGTTAAACACTACGCTATCTTGGCTGCCACTAACTACATTGGGTAAAAACGTATGGAAAGTATATTGACCACCAAACTTTAGTTTATGCTCGGGTACTGGGTAATAATCCATATCAAACTTGGCATTTAAATCTTTTATGCCAGACGATAACTTTACCTTAAAATTATTTTGAGTGGCAGCAAACGTAAAGTTGTAATCGTTGTACACCAAGGTTACATTGCTAAATAGCTTTTTACTAAACAAATGATTCCAGCGTAGTGTGGCAGTACTATTACCCCAAGGCACACTAACCCCAAAGCCACGTTGTGC